>JAAVBQ010000033.1 GCA_014803485.1 bacterium
GCATTGGAAGAGGGTCTGATTCAGACGCTCAAGAATATGAGTTACGAGTATGTGCAGATTGATGAGGAAAGCAACCTGTACGACAATTTCAAGCGTCAGCTGGAGAAACAGAACCAGAAGGAACTTCTTAAGCATGGACGCACTGCGTTTACCGATAAAGAGTTCGAAAAGATACGGATTCACCTGGAAGGAGGTTCACGTTTCGAGAAGGCCAAGAAACTTCGAGACCTCTACCCCTTGGAGACGGAAGATGGCGATCGCATGTGGATAGAGTTTCTCAATAAAAACCAGTGGTGTCAGAACGAATTTCAGGTTTCCCATCAGATTACGGTAGAAGGTCGAAAGAAATGCAGGTATGATGTAACCATTCTTATTAATGGTTTGCCCTTGGTTCAGATAGAGTTGAAACGCCGAGGGATGGAATTGAAAGAGGCCTACAATCAAGTGCAGCGATATCATAAAACCTCGTTTCGTGGACTTTTCGACTATATTCAAATCTTCGTCATCTCCAATGGTGTCAATACTCGCTATTTTGCCAATAATCCTAATGCTGGGTTTAAGTTTACCTTTAATTGGACGGATGCCGCCAACAATCCTTTTAATGATTTGAGCCTTTTTGCCGCAATGTTTTTCGACAAATGCGTTCTTGGCAAAATGATAAGCAAATATATTGTTCTACATGAGGGCGATAAATGCCTGATGGTGCTTCGCCCATATCAATATTATGCTGTCGAAAGGATTCTTGACAGGGTGCAGAACACCAACAAGGGTGGTTATATTTGGCATACCACCGGTGCGGGAAAGACCTTGACCTCGTTCAAGGCGGCTCAACTTGTTTCGGATATTGACGGAGTTGATAAGGTTATGTTTGTGGTTGACCGCCACGACCTTGACACGCAGACGCAATCGGAATATGAGGCTTTTGAACCGGGTGCGGTTGACAATACGGACAATACGTATGAGTTGATTAAACGGTTGACGGGTAATAGCAAGATAATCATTACTACGATTCAGAAACTTAATGCGGCGGTAACGAAAAATTATTACAATAAAAAACTCCAAGAAGTCCGCGATAAACGTATTGTGATGATTTTTGATGAATGCCATCGTTCCCATTTCGGAGACAGTCATCGGAATATTGTTCATTTTTTCCAGAACAGTCAGATTTTTGGGTTTACAGGTACGCCTATTTTTGCAGTTAATGCCAATCAAGATAAGACAACGGAGGAAGTATTCGGCGATTGTCTTCATAAGTATCTTATTAAAGATGCCATTGCCGATGATAACGTGCTTGGTTTTCTTGTGGAATATTATACAGGAAATGCGATGGTTGATTCCGAATCGGAACCCCGTATGAGGGAAATCGCTCAGTTTATCCTCAATAATTACCCCAAATCGACTTTCAACGGAGAGTTTGGCGCATTGTTTGCCGTGCAGTCGGTGAAGATGCTTATTCGTTATTATAAAATATTCAAGGAATTGAATCCTCAAATCCGGATTGGAGCCATATTTACGTACGCAGCCAATGCAAGTCAGGATGATGAGGATACAGGAATGAATCGAGGTTTTGCTGACGGAAAAACAGAAAGCGATGTATTGCAGGAGATTATGGAAGACTATAATCGAATGTATGGAACTTCATTCTCTACCGACAATTTCAATGCCTACTACGATGATATAAACCTCCGCATGAAGAAAAAGCGGAAGGATATGAAATCGCTTGACCTGCTTTTGGTTGTCGGTATGTTTCTTACTGGGTTTGACTCCAAGAAACTCAACACGCTGTATGTGGATAAGAACTTAGAGTATCATGGCTTATTGCAAGCTTTTAGTCGTACAAACCGCGTGCTCAACGAAAAGAAGCGTTTTGGAAAGGTGGTTTGTTTCCGCGATATGAAAGAAAATGTGGATGCATCCATTAAACTGTTCTCATGTTCCGATAATATAGGGCGGATTACACGGCCTCCTTTTAGTGAAGTAAAGAAGACGTATCTTGAGATGACGGAAGATTTTCTAAAGAAATATCCCGATCCGGCAATGATAGATACCCTCCAAAGTGAGAACGAAAAGAGAGACTTTATACTCGCCTTCAGGGATATTATAAAGAAGCATGCCGAGATGCAGATATACGAAGATTATACATCGGATGATATAACCTTTGTTCTCTCGGAACAAGACTTTATGGATTTTCGTTCCAAGTATCTCGATATTGCACAAAATTTTGGTTCACAGAATCCATCTTCCACAACGGTTGCAGAACCCGCACCTCCCTATGGAGAACAGACAACGCTTGAGGATATTGATTTCTGTCTTGAGTTGCTTCATAGTGATATCATTAATGTGGCATATATCCTTGGCTTGATACATGACCTTAATCCGGAAAGTGAGGACTATGAGCAGAAACGTAAAGCGATACTCGACACAATGATCCGCGACTCCCAAATGCGTGGGAAGACGAATCTGATAGACGGATTTATATTTCAGAATGTGGACAATGATCGAGAGAACTTTGTCCGTAAGAAAGCCGACGGTAGCCTCGACCTTGAAACCCGTCTTACAGAATACGTAAAAACAGAACGAACCCATGCCATTGAGGCACTTGCCGAGAAGGAAGAACTGCCTGTTGAGGTACTTGACAACTACCTCAAGGAGTATGATTATCTCCAGAAATCGAAACCAGAGATAATCCAAGAGGCTCTTAAATCAAAACATCTTGGCTTGCTTAATACGCGCAGAGCCATGAAGCGTATTATCGATGCCTTGTCGAATATTATACAAACATTTAGTTGGGATTAAATCCTATAGATAATCATGAGTGAAGAACTGCAACAAAAACTACGGGCACAGCTTTGGAATATAGCCAATACCTTGCGAGGCAATATGTCGGCAGGGGATTTCATGTATTTCTCTCTTGGCTTTATCTTTTACAAATACCTTTCTCAGAAGATTGAGGATTTTGTGGATAAATCCCTTGTTGATGATGGCGTTACTTTCAAGGAATTGTGGAAAATGACCGATAAAGAGGCATTGGAACTGAAAGAGGAAGTGCGCAACCAATGTCTTGAAAATATCGGATACTTCATAGAACCGGATTTTCTGTTTTCATCGGTTATCTCTGAAATCAAAAAGAAAGTAAATGTACTTCCTTTGCTTGAACGTTCATTGAAGCAGATAGAAGATAGTACACTTGGACAGGATAGTGAGGAGGATTTTGGTGGTTTATTTTCTGATATAGACCTTGCTTCACCTAAGCTTGGAAGAACATCGGACGATAAGAATACGCTTATATCCGATGTATTGCTTGCCTTGAATGAAATCACGTTCGGCACGGAAGCCACCGAAGAAATAGATATTCTTGGTGATGCCTACGAATATATGATTTCTCAATTTGCAGCGGGTGCAGGAAAGAAAGCGGGTGAGTTCTACACACCGCAGGAGGTCAGCCAAATTCTTGCCGATATCGTTACCACAGGAAAGGCGCGTTTGCGCAGCGTATATGACCCCACTTGTGGATCGGGCTCGTTGCTTATCCGTGCCGCCCGTAACGGTCGTGCGGAAGATATATACGGACAGGAGAAAAATCCCACCACCTACAACCTCTGTCGTATGAATATGCTGCTTCACGGCATTAAATTCAGCAATTTTACGATAGAAAATAACGACACGCTCGAACGGGATGAATTGGCCGAACGTGCCGGTGCAGACGGTTTTGATGCGGTGGTGGCAAACCCGCCTTTTTCCGCCACTTGGTCGGCATCTCAAAAATTTCTTTCTGACGACCGTTTCAGCAAAGCCGGTGTGCTTGCCCCCAAGTCAAAAGCGGACTATGCATTTATTCTTCATATGATACATCATCTCAATGATGGTGGTACAATGGCTTGTGTGGCTCCTCACGGAGTTCTGTTTCGTGGCGCAGCCGAAGGTACGATTCGTCGCTATCTCATCGAGGACAAAAACTATATCGATGCCATAATTGGTCTTCCGGCGAATATTTTTTATGGCACAACTATTCCCACTTGTATTCTTGTCTTGAAGAAATGCCGTAAGGAGGACGACAATATCCTTTTTATTGATGCAAGTCGTGAATTTGAGAAAGTAAAGACGCAGAATAAACTCCGTCCGGAACATATCGAAAAGATTGTAAGTACTTATCGCGAGCGTAAGGAGATAGAGAAATACAGTCATTTGGCTACGCTTGATGAAATTAAGGAAAATGACTTCAATCTCAATATTCCCCGCTATGTCGATACGTTTGAGGAAGAGGAATCTATCGATATTAAGTTGGTGATGAAAGAAATCAAGGAACTTGAAGCCAAACGCGCCGACCTTGACAAAGAAATAGAGATATATCTCCGTGAATTGGGAATTGTAGATTAACGATTATGGCAGAAAACGACAACATACCTGAAATGCAGCCTTCTTTTGAGGTCTTGAAACGCCTCGGAGAGAATGGTGAGCCCTATTGGAGTTCCAGGGAACTTTGCGGCGCCATGGGGTATTCTGCCTATTGGAAGTTTAGCAGGGTACTTGACAAGGCGATGAAAGTGGCCAGTGGGAAAGGCATGGACATGGATAGGCATTTCAACCAAACGGTTGAGATGGTTGAGTTGGGAAGTGGTGCGTTTCGCAAGGTTGAAGTGTTCCATCTTTCAAAAACGGCCTGTCTCATTGTGGCGGAAAATGCGGATTCCAAGAAAGAGCTTGTGCAACAGGCGCGGATGTATTTCTTGGGAAATACTTCTGCCGTTGAACTGATTGAACACGCGCAAACGTCTAATATTGTATTTTATAAGTCGGCACAGGGGGATGCACGGGTGGAGGTGATATTCAACAATGAAACGTTTTGGATGTCTCAGAAGCGTATGGCCGCCTTGTTTGGCGTGGATGTGAGAACCATCAACTACCATCTGTCTCAGATTTACGAAACGGGTGAATTGGAAAAAAGTTCAACTATCCGAAAAATTGGGATAGTTCAACCAGAAGGCGAAAGAGATGTGGAACGAAGCCCACTGTTCTATAATCTTGATGCCATTATTGCCGTTGGATATCGGGTAAACAGCTATCAGGCGACCCAATTCCGGATTTGGGCCACTTCGGTCCTGAAAGAGTTTTTGACCAAGGGTTTCGTTTTGGATGATGAACGTTTGAAGCAGGGGCGGCATTTTGGCAAGGACTACTTTGATGATTTGTTGGAACGCATTCGAGAGATTAGGACATCCGAACGCAGATATTATCAGAAAATTACCGATATATATGCCGAATGCAGCATAGACTATGATGCCAAGGATGAAAACACCAAGCTGTTTTTCCAAATGGTGCAGAATATGATGCATCTTGCCGTTACCAATTCCACGGCGGCCGAAATCATCTATCATCGGGCAGATGCCGACAAACCGAATATGGGGCTTACTTCATGGAAGAAGGCTCCCAAGGGGCGGGTGCAGAAATCGGATACCGAGATAGCCAAGAATTACCTTTCGGTGGATGAACTGTCTCAACTGAACGCTATCACCACCGCCTTTCTTGATTTGGCCGAAGCGCGTGCACAAAGGCATATGGTAACCACGATGGAGGAATGGAAGAACCGTTTGCAACAATATCTTGCATCGATGGACTACTCCGTATCGCAGACCTCCGGCAATATCTCTCATGAAAAGGCGATAGAGAAAGCGCATCGGGAATACGATCGTTTCAGGGAGATTCAAGACAGAACCATACCGTCGGACTTTGATTTATTTATTGCAGAACAAGGCGATGATAGTCCTCTGCTCCCCTTTGATATAGACCCTAAAAAGTAGAATCCTCATGGCAAACAATAAACAAGATAAAATCCTCAATGTGCCAAATAAGCGAGAGCAACGAAATGTGCCTGTTTTGCGGTTCCCTGAATTCGAGGGGGAATGGGAAAGAATACCTCTTTCCGACTTACTGGAATTTTTTTCAACAAATTCACTTTCATGGGAGCAATTGGAATACGGTGGTAATAAAATACAGAATCTACACTATGGATTGATTCATGTGGGGTTGCCTACATTGGTAGATACAAAAATGAATGAGCTCCCTACAATAAAATCCGAATTTTTACCACGCAATTATGAAGTTGTAAAAGAGGGCGATGTGGCATTTGCTGATGCATCAGAGGATACAAATGAAGTAGCGAAAGCCGTTGAATTTGTCGAAATAGGAGACCACCCAATTGTTTGTGGATTACATACAATCCATGGCAGAGATAGGATAAACTTAACGATACCTGGATTCAAAGGATATTATTTGGGATCTCCGAGTTTCCATAATCAAATAAGACGTTTAGCGCAAGGGACTAAAATATTTTCAATATCAACCAAGATTCTTGGAGAATGCTTTATTTCAATTCCTAGTAAGACTGAACAAAAGAAAATAGCTGGTCTTTTATCTCTCATAGACGACCGTATTGCAACCCAAAGGAAGATAATTGAGGACTTAGAAAAATTAAAGTCGGCAATTTATCATAAAGTGTTCTCTACTATAAAAGGTGAAACGGTTGCATTGACGTCCGTTGCCAATATTGTGAAAGGAAAGCAATTAAATGGAGAAGAATTATCTGATAGTGGAACTTATTACGTTATGAATGGAGGGATTGTGCCATCCGGATATTACCATGAATACAATACTCCAGAAAACACAATTTCTATTAGTGAGGGAGGAAATTCATGTGGTTATGTGCAGTTTAACCATAAACCTTTTTGGAGTGGCGGACACTGTTATACGCTTCATCTATCTAACGAAAGTGTCAATCTTCTATTTCTATATCACTTCTTGAAATACAAAGAGAAAGATATAATGGCGCTCCGTATTGGATCAGGACTACCCAATATCCAGAAAAGAACTCTGGGTAACTTTCCTGTTCTGCTTCCATCAATAAATGAACAGAATAAAGTTGTCCGTCTTTTTGAGGCAATACAGCAGAAAGTAGGTATCGATATAAAGATATTACATCAACTACTTATTCA
This sequence comes from bacterium, assembly GCA_014803485.1. Classification (GTDB taxonomy): domain Bacteria; phylum Bacteroidota; class Bacteroidia; order Bacteroidales; family P3; genus Pullibacteroides. Next base: position 6,990 of record JAAVBQ010000033.1, read on the forward strand.
AAAGCAATATCTTTTGCAACAAATGTTTATATAAACAACTGCTGAAGGAGATATTGCCGTTGTGCAATATAACAGTTCAACAAGTGTTGTTCGTGTGTTGCCTTTAATGACAATGCATTCATGATCATGGCTATTTGTTTTTGTTCCTTCATAGATGGAATGCAATGAATAGTATTAAAATAATCCATGATAGAAATGTTAAGCAACCCATGATTTCTTGCACCCTCACCTGCTATATCAGCAACAGCTTTATGCCATTTCTTGGATTCAAAATAATAAACAAGAAAATCTGAATCCACTTTATCAGAATTTGGGTGAAAACAAATATACAAAGGAGATAGTACCCCTTGTTCATAATTGTCTAAACGCTTTACTGCTCCCCATGCATAATCACCCGAATAACTTTTATTGTAAGCAAAATCGCCCTTTTTCAAAAGATAATAGTTTGACAAATTTTCACTGGCAACATTTTTGTGAAAAAATTCTTCTTGACTAACAAGTCCATATTGAGCTGCTATTGTTAACACACGTTTACATTGCTCTCCTATGTTTTTAATGCGAATTCTGTCACAAATATCAGAAAGCCGTACATAGTGCCAAACATCGGAAAAACCATGTAATCTTGCTTTCGGCTGCTTATCTTTGGGGCTGCAGAAGAGTTTTTCACCAATCGTAGACCTTAATTTCTTCAAGTCCTCAATTATCTTCCTTTGAGTTGCTATACGGTCATCTAAAATAGTTAGTAATCTCGCTATTTTAGTTTGCTCTGCGATTGATGGAAGTTTGACTATAATTTTCTCAATGGTACTTTTTGATAGGCTCGGGACTCCAGAGGCCTCATTATATTTAAGCCAATCTATAGTTTCAAAAAGATAAAGTACAAATTTTGGAATTACATTTATAAATGAATGAGTATAAAAAAGTGTATCAACGGTCCAAAACTTACCACAATAGTAGAATGGTCTATTTATAGTACCCTTTCGTCCTATAAATACACTTTCTCCTTCCATTAGACATTGATTTACACGTGTCATCAATCCTCCGGTTCCAAATACAGGAGTATCCCCAAGCTCAAGTTGTTTATAGTCTCTTCCGCTACCAATTGATAGAATTTCGCCTATAGCATATGTTTTCCACTCCCCCTTAAACTCCGGGAACCGCAAGGCAGGCACATTCAAACGAGTTTGCTGTTGCTCTCGCTTATTTGGCACGCTGCCCTTCGGGCGAAGTGCCTCCCGCTCGGCAACGTTCAAACAAGTTTGACGTTGCTCTCGCTTATTTGGCACATTGAAGACTCAATATCCTTAATTTGGAGGACACCAATTTATATACCATTATGAGTAAACTTACATTTCGAGAAGTGGCACAGAGATGGTGCGCGGAAAAACGTAATTATGTCAAGCGTTCCACGTTTGCGGCGTATGCGTTGATAATCAATAATCATCTTTTGCCAAATTTCGGGGAATGCGATACCCTCTCCGAAGAAGCCGTGCAGTCGTTTGTCCTCGATAAACTGTCGGCAGGGCTAAGCCAAAAGACGGTCAAGGATATGTTGATTGTCTTGAAAATGATAGTCAAGTACGGCTATAAACATTCTTCTTTCCCATTTACAGAGTGGGAGGTGAGATTCCCTACGGAACAAAAACAAGAAAAACTTTCTGTGCTCGCAGTGGCAGACCAACGTAAACTTATGAAGTATCTTGCCGAGAATTTTACGTTCCGCAATCTCGGAATACTCATTTGCCTGAATACCGGTATGAGAATAGGAGAGATATGCGGATTGCAGTGGAATGACATCGATATCAGCCAAGGTACGCTCACGGTGAGACGCACGGTAGAGAGAATCTATGTCAACGAAGGAGACACCAAGAAAACGGAACTCATCATCTCTACGCCCAAAACACAAAACTCCGCAAGAGAAATACCGCTCACCAAAGAATTGGTGAGGATACTCAAACCCCTAAAAACCATTGTAAAGGGAGAATATTATGTCCTATCCAACAATAAAGCGCCAACTGAACCGCGCACATATCGTAGTTACCACAAGCGTCTGCTGGAATCTCTCGCAGTGCCACCCATTAAATTTCATGGCCTTCGCCATAGCTTTGCCACCCGTTGCATAGAGAGCAAGTGCGACTATAAAACGGTAAGTACGATTCTCGGCCATTCAAATATCTCCACAACGCTTAATCTCTACGTTCACCCGAATATGACACAAAAGAAACACTGCGTTGACAAGATGATAAAATCGTTGGGGAAACTTTGAGCCGCCTATCACTGCCATCCTGAGGAATACATATATTCATTGTCTAGTTTTGCAGAAAAGCCCTGAAGGTCGAAAAAACTTTCGGGGCTTGGCTTCCCCACTTAAGGGCTTTAATTGAAAAAGTTGTACTTTTGAACAAGTATTATATTGTAAAATACAAGATACGATGAGCTTTTTTTCGTACATGAAGACCGGTAATTTCTGGAAGCAGATTTTGCTGATGTTGATAATCGTGGTGGTTTTGATAGGGGCCTCTCTCTTGTCGCTCAATATCTTCACCCACCACGGAAGAGAAATCAAAGTGGCCGACATTTGCGGTTTCAAGGTGGAGCAACTGCAACCCTACACCGAAGAATTCGGCTTCCGTTTCGTGGTGCGCGATTCGATTTATCAACCCAATGTGGAACCCGGCACCATTCTGTTGCAATCGCCGCTTCCGGGCTCGATTGTCAAGCGGAAAAGAACGTTTTATGTCGTGGTGGCCGCCTCACGGCCCGCTGCCGAACAAATGCCCAATCTTATCGACCTTTCGCAACGGCAGGCCGAGGCCTTGCTCGAAACCTACGGCTTGAAAGTGGGGCGGGTGACGCAGGTGGACTGGGTGGTGAAAGGTTCGGTGGTGCGTCAGCTCTACGGAGGAGAGGAAATTGCGGCGGGGAGTTCCATCCGCAAGGGTTCGGTGATAGATTTGGAGGTGGGCAACGGAAAGGCCAAATGGAAAAATCCGAAGGATACAATCGATATGGCCTTGCAAGACAGTATTCTGCAAGACGACCTTTTCGACGAGGACTTTCAAAATGAGATGAGCGATGAAAATTAAAATCCGCATCTATACTGCGGCTTTCGTGGTGCTTTCGGGTTTGATTTCGGGAGGAGTCCGCGCTCAGGAGCCGAGGGGCGAAATCATGCGGCCTCTGCGGGAAAACGCCGCGTTGCAAGGTACATTCGATGTGCGTCCGCGCTTCCCGAAATCTTCGGAAAGACCGGAAAAAGCAGGCGAAAGCAAACGGCTCACCCTTCCTTTCTTCGAAGATTTTTCGCAGGACGGACCGTATCCGTCGCCCGAGCGCTGGGCGGACAAAACGGTTTTTGTCAACAATACATACCCGCTCTATCCCCCCACCTGCGGTGTGGCTACGTTCGACGGTCTGGACGCCGAGGGGAAGATTTATTCACAGGCCCGCACAGGAGCTTCGTTTTGGGCGGATACCCTCACCGTACTTCCGCTTCGTTTGGACTCCATTTTCGACCCGGTGCCGCGCGCCCTCACGCCCGCCGATTCGGTGTACATCAGTTTTTGGTATCAACCGGGGGGCGGTTTGGGAGCGGCCGGAACGAACACCTGCAGGGGCACCGCCCCCACCTCGAGCGATGTCTTGAATCTCGAATTCTTCACGCCCATAGACTCTTCGTGGTTCATCGCCTGGTCGAGTCAAGGTATGGATATGGAAACCTTCTGCCCCGATTGGAATAAAGATACCGTGCCGTTGCAGGATAAACGATATTTCCGTCAGGTGATGGTTCCCATTACCTCTATCGGGCATTTTCACAAGGATTTCCGCTTCCGTTTCCGCAGCCGGTCCACTATCTCCGCCACCGAGGAATCTACAGGCGGACAATGGCATATCGACCATATCTATATCGCCGCAGACAGAAGATGGAACGAAACCGACGTTGCGGATGTGGCCTTTGCAAGCGTGAGCCCGTCTATGCTCAAAGAGTATTCGCAGGTTCCCCGCCGGCAATTCACACCGTCTATGCTGCGACAGAATTTAGATGTGCGTTTTGCCAATTTCAACGAACAGCTCCTCAGTTGCCACTATCAATACGAACTGCTGGATGCCGAGGGTGAGCGGATAGATCTTTATCCGTCCGACGAGCCTCTCGCCTTTCAGCTTTACCCTTTCTTTTCGGACGGCTATCGGACCGCCCCCGAAATTTCGTCCGTTCCCTTGCGTTACACTTTCGATGAGTTGCAGGAAAGCTATACCATACGGCATATCCTTTCGTCGGGTATCCACAACAGTTACAGTGACGTGAACGACACCATCACCCTGCAACAGTTTTTCGGAAACGAATTCGCCTACGATGACGGCAGCGCCGAGGCGGGCTGGGGACTCAACTATGCGGAGGGAAGTTTCGCCTATGCTTTCGAACTTACACAACCCGATACCCTTACGGCGGTGAAAATCTTTTTCAATCGCTCGTTCGGCGATGAAAATCTGGTGCCTTTCAACCTGATGGTGTGGGGCGCGGGCACCACCGACACCGCGCCCGGAGACCTTCTCTACAAGAAAGAAAACCTGCAGGTGAAAGTCGAACAGGGCATCAATAGGTTCGTGCACTATACCTTGGATACGAATCTGATGCTCCCCTCCGGAAAATTCCATATCGGCATCGAGCAACTATCCGGCACATTCCTCAATATAGGCTTCGATAAGAATACCGATTTGCAGGGAAAGATACTTTACTCGTATTACGACCCCATACAACATACTTGGTCTTGGTATAAAAGTCTTTATACGGGGGCATTGATGATGCGTCCCGTTTTCGGGGCAAAAGGGGCGGGCGAGTCGTCCACGGCCAACGAAAGCCGCACGGCCTGCGGAAAAATCCGTGTCCACCCCAATCCGGTGAGCCACGGAGAAATCCGCGTGGAATTGCCGGAAAATATTTCTCCCCAACCCCTTCCGACGGTCCGGATTTTTGATATGCGGGGCAGGGAAGTCTATCGTGAAAAATATCACGAAACCCTCTCGGTGAACGGTCTCGGTGCAGGCGTGTATATTCTTCGCCTTACGCAGGAAAACCGCGTGCTGGGTTTCACCAAAATCGTAGTATTGTGAAAGCGGAGGATTTGGACTTGCACGACGAAGACCTGCAGGACGACGAAACGCAGGAATTATACGAACATTTCCGTTTTGAGGCCGACCCCGGCCAAGCTCCGCTTCGGTTGGATAAGTTCTTGGTGGACAGGCTTTCCGGAACGGCACGCAACCGCATTCAAAACGCCGCCAAAGCAGGCAATATCCTGGTGAACGGCAAGAGCGAGAAGCCCAACTACAAAGTAAAGCCCGGCGATGTCGTGAGCCTTGTGTTGCCCAATCCGCCCCAACATATCGACTTGGCTCCCGAAAACATCCCGCTCGATATTGTGTACGAAGACAACGAGGTGATAGTTGTCAACAAAGCCCCCGGCATGGTGGTGCACCCCGGTTTCGGCAATTTCACGGGCACTTTGGTCAACGCGCTGATGTATCATCTTAAAGGAGAGAAACCCTATTTGGTGCACCGTATAGACAAAGACACCTCGGGGCTGTTGCTGGCGGCCAAAACCGAACAGGCGCAGACTTTTCTCGCCAAGCAGTTTTTCGACCACACCACCGAACGCAAGTATCAGGCCCTGGTGTGGGGAAATTTTGAAGAAGACGAAGGCACGGTGACGGGGCATATCGCCCGCAGTGTGCAAGACCGCAAGGTGATGGCTGTCTTTCCCGACGCGAGCAAGGGCAAGCACGCCGTAACCCACTACAAAGTGGTGGAACGTTTCGGTTATGTGAGTTTGATTGAATGTGTGCTCGAGACGGGGCGCACGCATCAAATCCGCTGTCATATGCGCTATATCAAGCATCCTCTTTTCAACGATGCCACTTATGGCGGCGACAAGATTCTCAAAGGCACCACCTTTACCAAATACAAGCAATTTGTGGAAAACTGTTTCGATCTTTTGCCGCGACAGGCCCTGCATGCCGCCACCTTGGGTTTCACGCATCCGGCCACAGGCAAGCGTCTGCGTTTTGAAAGCGCCTTGCCGCAGGATATGGAACAGGTACTCGAGAAATGGCGCGTTTACAGCAAGAACCGTGAATATCAAAACGAGCCCGAGGCCCTCACCCCAAAAGAACAACGCGAAAGAGAGAAACTTCTCAATTTGAAAAAATGATGGAAGACAGATTTATCGACTATAAAGGACACAAAGTGCATTACGGGGTGGCGGGAAACGCTGCGGAATGCAAGCCCGTGGTGCTGTTGCATGGTTTCACCGAGGCGATTTTTGTGTGGGAACGGCTGAGCCGATGTCTCTCGCAAAGAGGTTTTTACGCGGTGGCAATCGACCTTGCGGGACACGGCCGGACCGAGATGTTCGCGCACAGTCACACTATGGAATTGCAGGCCGAAATCGTGCAGGCGGTGATGCAGGCCGAGAAGATAGAGAAAGCCGTGATGATAGGGCATTCCATGGGCGGTTACGTGGCCGCCGCATTCGCCTGTCTTTATCCGCGGCAGGTAGCGGGAGTCGGTTTCTTTCACAGCAATCCTGCCGCCGATACCGAGGCGGGACGGGAAAACCGCCGTCGCACCCTCACGCTGCTGGAGGCGGGGCATACCTCGTTCATGAATCAATTCACCGCCGACCTCTTCGCCCCCGATACGGCGCAGAACTATCCCGACGCGGTGGCGGCTCTGCAGGCTTCTTCCAAGAATATGGGCGCCGAAGCCATCGCCGCCGCCCAACGCGGTATGTTGGAGCGTCCGTCCCGCCTCGCCGTCTACGACCTCCCCGTGCCCTTCCTCTTTATCATAGGCAAACAAGATGCCAAGGCCGACGTGCCCAAACTTATGGCACAGAGCCTCTTGCCGCAACAATCCTACGTACAGTTGCTTCCCTGCGGCCACATGGGTATGTACGAATGCCCCGCGCAGACCGAAACCTTGGTCTGCGGGTTTGCAAGCGTGTGCTTTTTTTCGTAATTTTACGGGTTTTGCAATAGATGCATAAATAAACCCGTAAATATGAGCTTGGATCACAAACTTTTCAACGGAAAGACCCTGGCAATCCTTTCCGGAGGTGGCGATACGCCGGCTATCAACTCGAGTATCGAGGCGGTGCGCAACCGCGCATCCATCTTAGGCTATAAGGTGTACGGCATCCGTCAAGGCTGGAAAGGTCTTTTGGGGGATGGTCAGGTGGTGAATCTCAGTTGTCAGCCTTACAACGGTTTGTATGGTGGCACGGCTTTGAATTCGAGCCGAACCAATCCTTTTTCGTCCAAGACGGGCGAAGACCGCGTGCAACAGATTCTCCGTAATTTGGAGCGCTATAAAATTGATGTTCTTGTGACTATCGGCGGCGACGATACCAATGGCGCAGCCAAGAAACTCTACGAAACACAGGGTATTCCCGTTATCGGATTCCCCAAGACCATAGACAACGACTTGCGTACCCGCACCATGCACAACTACGGCGGAAAGGAAATCGAAGCCGTGGTTTGTCCCGGTTTCCCCACGGCTGCCCGCACGGTGGCCCGTCTGACGGGTATGTTGCGCACCACCACCGAATCGCACAACCGCGTTATGGTGATGGAAGTGATGGGACGCGATGCGGGTTGGCTTACCGCCACGGCCGCCCACGGAGGCGCCGATATGATTCTGGTGCCCGAATGCCCCATGACGAAAGAACGTCAGGAATATTTCTACGAGAGAGTCAAGGAACTTTATATGCGCAATCCCAAACGTTGTCTGGTGATTGCCGTAGCCGAGGGGGTACGTTGGTATGATGAGAATACGGGCAAGACCGATGTGGTCTATGCAAGTTCCGAAACCGATGAATACGGCCATGCCCGTTTGGGAGGTATCAGCGGGGTGATAGCCCACGAGGTGAGCAAACGCCTCGGCCTGGATGCCCGCGCCCAAATCAGCGGCTACTACGCACGTGCGGGCGAATGTCGCGAATACGACCGCCGTCTCACGGCCACGCTCGGCGACAAGGTGGTGGATTTGCTTCTGCGCGAGGACTACGGACAAATGCCCGTGCTCAATAAGGTGGCTTGCTACAACGAATTGGAAGAATTCAACACCTCTTCCATCGATATGGGCTCCATAGGGAACATTCCCTTGTCCGAAAACTACTACGACAGCAATATGTTCCATGTCACCGACGCTTACCGCGATTTCCTCAACCACATCATGGAACCCATGCACTTTATGAAATTCGACTACGACTTTCCGGTGGTTCTGCCGAAATAACCGTGGCCGACGAAAACGAACACACACAATTTAGAATTGATAAAATAAAAGCGATATGAAACCTTTATTCATCACATTGGCCATTACCGCCGCCGCTTTGTTCGCTGCACCTGTGGCACAGGCGCAGGTGACCGGACCGGTGGGCGATCCTTTCGCCAATATCGCCGCGCCCGAAGAACCCGACTCGGTCATCAAGGCGAGCACCATCGATGAGCAATTGGAGAAAAAAGCCTACAATGCCGGTGTGGCCTTAATGGAACAGGGAGATTTGGATGCCGCCTTGGAACAGTTCGACGAAGCCATCCGTCTTTATCCGGAATACGCCGAAGCCTACACCAACCGAGGCTCCATCTATTGGCGTCAAGGGGAGTATGCGCAGGCTGTCGCGGAATTCAACAATTCGATAGCCATCACGCCTTCGGCCGACGCTTATTTCGGCTTGGGTCAGTGTTATTATAATCAAAATCAAAGTGATAGTGCAATCTTGGCATACACCGAGGCCCTACGCCTCAACAAGAATTATTCGCATGCGGCCTACTATCGCGGCGGCTTGTATTTCGAGAAAGGGGAATACGAAAAAGCCATAGCCGACTACGATCAGGCCATCCGCGCCGATTCCAAGTATGCCTATGCCTACAACGACCGCGCCAGCGCCAAGCGGCAGTTGGGAAAATTCGAAGAAGCGGCCAAGGATTACGCCCAGGCTTGCAAACTCGAACCCAAGACGGTTTTCATGCGCAACAACTGGGGTAGCGCGTTGCGTCGCGGCGGAGAGTATGAAGAGGCTGTGAAGATCTATACGCAGTCTCTCAATCTGAATCCCAAAAATCACCTCACCTACAATCTTCGGGGGTTGGCCTACTACGAAATGGGACAATACGAGAAAGCCATCGAGGACTTCGATTCCTGTCTTCTCCTCAGTCCGAATTACGCCTACGCCTACTTGAACAGGGGTTGTGCATACTACAAACTTTTTGAGTATGCCAAGGCCCTGCAGGACGGCAACCGTGCCGTGGAGTTGATGCCCAAGAGTCCCGCCGCCTATCTCAATCGCGGCAACTTCAGGGAAATGACCCGCGATGCGGAGGGGGCTTGCGAGGATTGGAAGAAAGCCGCTGAAATGGGCAATAAAAACGCCCGTCGTTATAATGAAAATCAGTGTGGTTCGGTAAAATAGGAAGAATGATGAGAACACGCAGATATATTTTAGGATTTTTTGCTTTACTGCTTTCCGCCACAATTTCGGTGCAGGCACAGCAGGCGCAAGACAGCACCTCTGCCAAAACAGAGGTTAAGAAGAACCCTTCAACGGCAAAGGCCGCGCAGACGGACAGCACCTCTGCCAAACCGGCGAAAAAGAGCCTTTTTGCGGCAAAGACCGATTCGATGCCGACGGTTGTTATCCCGCCCGTCAAGATTTTGGAAGACAATTTCGGATTGCTTCCCGAAAAAGAAAAACCCAATCCCGACAACAAGCCGGAAAAAGACCCGAACAAACCGTGGGCTTTGAGCGAAAAGCAGATGGCTTATGCGCAGCAGGGCACGGCTTTCGACAAGAACAGCGGCAGCGGCAAGGAATTCCGGAACGCCATACGCAACTTCAAGATGGGCACCAAGCTCTTTGAACAGAAGCGCAGGGTGGAGGCTCTTCCTTTCTTGCTGGAAGCTTATAGCGTGAATGGCAACAACCTGTTGTTGAACGTGATGCTGGGACATTGCATGGTGGCCTCGGTCAACACCCGTTTAGACGGCGAACCCTATGTGCGCAAGGCGTTGGAGATAGATTCGCTCAACTATGAGGCCCGCTACGATTTGGCGCGCATTTACGTGTCGCGTTACGAACTGGATTCGGCCATCATGATTTTCGAACGGTGTCTGACATTGCCCGAACTCGACACTTCCGCAAAACTCCGTTGCGAACGGCGCATCCGCGAGTGCAAGTACGCCAAAGCGAAAATGAAGAAGCCTTTGCGTGTGTTCGTGGATAACTTGGGTTCCACGCTCAACTCCGTTTATCCCGACTACTCGCCTATCGTTTCGGCCGACGAGGAGCAGATTTATTTCACCTCCTTGCGTCCGGGTTCCATAAACGAAGACCTTGACCCCTACACGGGCATGGCGTTCGAGGATATTTATCTTGCCAAGAAAATGCCCGAAAACGACAGTATGTGGATGGTGGAGAACTTGGGGAAACCCGTCAATACGCAATATCACGATGCCTCTTCGGGAATTTCGCCCGACGAGAGCACCTTATACGTTTATAGAGGTACGGCTCACGAAGGCGATATTTTCACCGCGCATCTCGGCGAAGACGGTTGGGAAAAGCCCAAGCGTCAGGAAGAAGGCAAGGAAACCGGAGAGAAGAAATCCCACGAGCAGAACATTGCCTATACTTTCGACGGACGCACGGCGTATTTTGTCAGCAACCGTGCCGGCGGTTACGGAGGCACGGATATCTGGGTGATGCACAAAGACAGCTCCGATGAATGGCAGGAACCCATCAACCTCGGCCCTCAGGTAAATACCGCCTACGATGAAATTTCGGTATTCACCGTACCCGACGGCAATACGATTTTCTTCTCGTCGAATGGCCATTTGGGAATGGGCGGTTTCGATATCTTTACCTCCCGCCGCGAAGGAAACGACACCACATGGACGTATCCCTCCAATTTGGGATGGCCAATCAATACGGTGGAAGACGATGCTTTCTACCGCCGTTCGCTGAGCGGAAAGACCGCCTACTATGCCTCGCAACGTATGCAGGAAGGTTTCGGTGGTTACGACATCTATAAAATTACCTATATGGGTGAAGAAAAAGGTGTGGTGACGCAAGGCGAAGACCAGCTTTTGGCCTATATCGCCAAGCCTGTGAGCGAATCGGTTTCGGAAGAGGCTGTGGAAATCCAAATCACACCTATCACGCTTCTGAAAGGTTTTGTGTATGATGATTACACCAAAGAACCTCTCAGCGCAGACGTGGTGATGGTGGATAACGACCTGCAGCAGGAAGTCGCCGTTTTCCGTTCCAATCCCCGCACGGGACGCTTCATGATTCAGTTGCCCGCCGGTCACAACTACGCCATCACGGTGCGTCGTTCGGGTTATCTGTTCCATTCCGAAAACTTCGATATTCCCGCCACGGCGCAATATCAGGAAGTGAGCAGGGAATTTCCTTTGAAGAACGTTTCGGTGGGCAGTCGCGTGGTGTTGCGTAACATATTCTTCGAATTCGACAAGGACGATTTGTTGCCGCAATCGTTTGTGGAATTGGATCGTCTGTATAAGTTGCTGATGGATGCCCCGGGTATCAAGATTGAGATTTCGGGTCACACCGACAACAAGGGTTCGGCTTCCTACAACCAGAAATTGTCGGAAAGACGTGCCCGTTCGGTTGTCAATTATTTGGTGGCCAAGGGTATTCCCATCGAACGACTCACCTTTGCCGGCTACGGTATGACACAACCTATCGCCAGCAACGATACCGACGAGGGTCGTGCCTTGAACCGTCGTACCGAGTTCAAGATTATCGAGAACAGCGATGAGAAGGGTGGCGGTCCGGCTCAGGCACAACCTGCGGCGGGCCCCGGTCCCGATATGCCGGTCCCCGTGGCCGAATAAGCGTTTCATGAAGATATACACGAAAACCGGTGACGGGGGGACGACTTCGTTGATAGGAGGACGGCGGGTGAGCAAGGCTGATCCGCAGGTGGAGGCATACGGCACGTTGGACGAGCTCAATTCGTGGATGGGCCTGGTGGCTTGCGACCTCTACGAAGACGACCCCTTGCACAAGTTTCTTCTGCAGATACAGAGCGTGCTGTTTAAAATCGGAGGCTTTTATTCCTTCGATTTCGCATCGGGAAAATCTTTTGATTATCCTTTTGTGGAAGATGCCGATATCGAGGAGCTGGAGCGTTGGATCGACGAACTCGATGCCACACTCCCGCCTCTCGACACTTTCATTCTGCCCGGAGGCACGCCCGCATCCTGCCACGCGCATATAGCCCGCACGGTCTGCCGGCGTGCCGAGCGCGCGTTGATAGGTCTGGTGGAGCGTATGAACGTCGAGGCAACGCGCGCTTGCATGGCACAACGATATATCAACCGTCTTTCCGATTTTCTCTTTGTGCTGGCGCGTTATCAGAACGAAGTGAAAGTGAGTTTTTAGTCTTCAAGAGCAGGGATATGCAGTTTACCTTACAGGCAAGAGACAGCCAGAGCAAGGCCCGTGCGGGTGAAATCCTCACGGCGCACGGCACGATACAGACTCCTATCTTTATGCCGGTGGGCACGGTGGGGTCGGTGAAGGCCGTGCAGATTCCCGATTTGATTCAGGATGTCAAGGCTCAAATCATCTTGGGCAACACGTATCATCTGTATCTGCGCCCGGGATTGGAAGTGCTGCGGGCCGCAGGCGGCATTCAGAAGTTCAATGCATGGAACCGCCCCATGCTTACCGATAGCGGCGGTTTTCAGGTATATTCCCTGTCGGGCACCCGCAAGATTCACGCCGAAGAAGGTGTGGAGTTCCGCTCGCATATCGATGGTTCCAAACACTTGTTCACACCCGAAAGGGTCATGGATATAGAACGTTGCATAGGTGCCGACATCATGATGGCTTTCGATGAGTGTACCCCTTATCCCTGCGAATACGGCTATGCCCGCAAGTCTATGGAAATGACTCATGCGTGGTTGGACAGATGTGTGAAACGCTTTTGCGAAACCGAGCCTCTCTACGGCTACGAACAGGCTTTGTTTCCCATTGTGCAGGGGAGTGTCTACAAGGATTTGCGTAAGATTTCGGCGGAGAAAATCGCCTCGGTGGAAATGTCGGGAGGCTGCGCCATAGGCGGCCTTTCGGTGGGAGAACCCAAAGAAATCATGTATGAACTCACCGAATTGGTCTGCGATATTCTGCCCCAAGACAAACCGCGCTATCTGATGGGAGTCGGCACGCCCGAAAATATCTTGGAGGGAATTTCGCAAGGTGTGGATATGTTCGATTGCGTGATGCCCACGCGAAACGGCCGCAATGCCATGCTGTTTACCAAAAACGGCATCATGAACATGAAGAACAGGAAGTGGGCGGACGATTTCTCGCCCATTGAGGAAGACGGTGCGAGTTATGTGGACACTCTCTACACAAAGGCCTATCTGCGTCACCTTTTCCACGCGCAGGAATATTTGGCGGCCATGGTGGCGTCTCTGCACAATCTGGCATTCTATCTATGGCTGGTGGGTGAGGCGAGAAAGCATATCCTGGCGGGCGATTTCTCTACCTGGAAGCCCATGATGGTGAAGCGGGTGATGCAACGTTTGTAGCACGTCAGAAACTGAAATCGGCCTCGATTTCGACAAGCAGATCGGGGCGGCATACATCGGCCTCCACAATACTCAGACAGGAGGCCTGCGGGTAGTGGCGACGAAATATCTCCGCCAACTCTTCGGTATTTTCATGCGGCTTCACATAAAGTCTCGCCCGGTCGAAACGCAGGTTTTCGGCATGGGTTGTGTGCGCCAACTCATCGATGAAACGGAGCGTGTTCTGCAACTGTTTCTCCACATCGCCCTTGTCTACGGTGTCCTGTCCCTTAATGGAAGCCGTGCCCGACACCATTCCCACAGCGTGGATTCCGCCACTGTCCGGAGTTTCGGAAAGACTTAGGCATCTTCCCCTTTCAAAAAGCGGAGCCTTCTTGTCGATTTCTTCATTCCCCACCAAATAGGCCTGTTCGTAGCGGAAGGCATCGGCCTGCACGGGGCTTCGGAGAGCCGTATTGCGGGGTGTTTTCTCCGTTGTCGCAGCGGTATCGTCCACAATCACCGCATCTATGCAGATACCCTCGTAATCCATACCGATACCGGTGGCGGCAGGGTATTGGCTTTTGTCTTTTTTCGTTTCGTAGAAAACACCCCGCACCTCGTTGAACACCTGATAGTTCTGCAAGGTTTTCCCGTCCGTCACACGCACTTTCAGAATATGGCCGATATAGTTCCACTGACGGAAAACGGCATCGAAAGAGGTGTTCGTATGCGTCAGAAAGCTAGACATCTTTTCGAAGCAACGTCGGGCGCAGGCTTCCGCACACAAAGGGTCGTTTTTGTCGTAATCGGCCTGAAATCCCGAGGTCCACCATTCGCGAAAACCCTCATTTTCCACACAAACGTGCGTCAGACCTTCCCATTGAAATGATTTCACGGAACAGTCTTTTTCGGAAACGCTCCACACCTCGGCGTTGAGCCCGCCGCCCTGCAAGGGTTTCTGAAGCACCACCGTAACGGCAGGATTCCTTTCGGGCAACAAACTCTGCAGAGTGTTGTCTATATGGCGTTGAAATTCATCCAGACATCCGAAACTCTCGGGTAGGGAGGCTATACCGATATGCACCTTGACAAGCCTCTCCCCCTGTGCCGTCTTTTGGCTCAGAAAGGAAAAAAGCATATCCTCGGCCTCTCCGAAACCGCTTCCGGAGGGAGTGGAGAACGAATGATACTTCTTGTCGAGTGTCGACATTTCGCGTAGGGTTTCAAATAACAGGCGAAGATAAGGAAAATAATCACGCTTTGCCTACCTTTGCACCCTATGACGGATTCTTTGTTTGTTTTTCGGTTGGCGGCGATAGTGACGCTCTATATCGGAGGGCCTTTTCTCATTATCTGGCTCTACCGACGCTACAAATTTTTCTCAAAGGCAGGTACCATCGTTATGGCCTATGCTTTGGGCATTCTCATGTCGCTTTCGGGACTCACGCATCCCGCTGCCCCCGAAGTTGCCGAAACCTTGGGCTCGTGGCAGAAAATCCTGCAGACGGTATGCGTACCCTTGGCCATTCCGCTCATGCTCTTTTCGTCCGATTTCAAGGCTTGGACAAAAAACATGAAAGGCACCTTCGTGGCTCTTTTCTGCGGCATCGTGGCAGTGGTGGCGGCTGTCGTCCTCTCGTTTCTGTTTTTCAAGCATGCGGACGTGAACGAACTCGACAAGGCCGCCGGTCTCATGGTGGGTTTCTACACGGGCGGCACACCTAATGTGGCATCGCTCAATATGGCGCTTTCACCGCAACCCACCACATTTTTGTTGGTCAATACTTTCGAAATCACCCTTACCTTCTTTCTTCTCGCCTTCTTTGTGGGAGGCGGCTATAAGTTGATTCGCAAGATTATGCCTTTCAAGAAAGAGGACGGGAACCCGAATACGCCCGCCTCAACCCAAGGAGAAGAGCCGAGTTTCGAGAACTACGAGGGGATGCTTTCGGCAAAAATCCTAAAACCGCTTGCACTGCCGTTGCTGTGTTCGGTAGTTCTGTTTGCCGTATCGGGCCTGTTCAGTATGTACCTTGTTCCCGAAAATTTTCAGGAAGTAGCGGTGATTCTCCTTATAACCACCTTGTCGATAGGGCTTTCCTTTTGGAAAAAGTTGCGTTCCACCCCGCGCATGTTCGAGTTGGGCATGTATTTTATTTTGGTGTTCAGTATTATCATCGCCTCTTGTTTTCGCATCGATCAAATCGAAAGAAGCACGATGGGACTGATGTTTTTCATTCTGTCGGTCTTGTTGTTGAGTGTTTCGTTTCATTTCCTTTTGGCTAAGTTATGTAAGGTGGATGCCGATATGTTCACCATTTCGGTGGTCGGCCTGGTTTTTTCTCCGCCATTCGTGCCCACCGTGGCCGGTCTGATGCAAAGCCGCCGTTGTCTTATCAGCGGCATCATGATAGGCTTGATGGGTTACGCATTGGGGAATTATTTAGGAATAGCCGTGTACGGGCTTGTGCAATATTTGTAGCGTTATGGTTTACTTCAAGGTTGTTGAGAGCAAAACATTCCTGTATGTTTTCGTCAAGAAATGGTTTACGTGGATAATGCGTTATGCCTATTATCGGAGATTTCATATACGGGGCAAGAAAAATTTTCCGAAAAAAGGCACGCCGGTCCTG
Organism: bacterium; assembly: GCA_014803485.1. Lineage (GTDB taxonomy): Bacteria > Bacteroidota > Bacteroidia > Bacteroidales > P3 > Pullibacteroides. The sequence continues at coordinate 23,220 of JAAVBQ010000033.1, forward strand.
ATTGTATCCAACCACCAGAACGCCGTGATGGACGCTTTGGCCATCGACCTTTCCCTGTCGGCCCGTTGCCGTATGGTTTTTCTGGCGCGTTCGGACGCCTTCAAAAAGCCGTTCATTGCCAAAATCCTCAATTTCTGCAAGGTGATGCCTATCTTCCGACAACGCGACGGACGCGATACCTTGAGCGGCAATCAGGCCATTTTCGAGGAATCGGCCAAGCTTATCGGCATGGGCTTTCCCGTGGCTTTGTTTCCCGAAGGACGGCATCAGGAGGGGCATTACCTCATTCCGCTTAAAAAAGGCTTCGCGCGGATTGCTTTCGAAACGGCCGAATTTCTCGGTTTCCCCGACGATATGATGGTTGTGCCGGTGGGAAACCATTACTCCGATTATTTTTCCCTGCGCAGCGATGTATGCGTGAATTTCGGACAGCCCGTCCCTCTCAGGGATTATTACGCGCTCTATCGCGAAAACCCCGCGAAGGCCCTGCACCAACTCACCGAAGACATCACGCCCGCTATCCGTGCGCTTATGCTCGATATTCCCGACGTGCCCAACTACGATACCTACGACTATCTGCGCACGGTGGTAAGGGGAGAAATCGCGCGCCGGCAGGGGCTCCGCTACGGCTATCTGCCCGACGACCTGCAGGCCGACCGTTGCTTTGCCGCCCGTATCGCGCAGTCTTCGCCCGAGGTTATGGCGGAGGTCCGCGAAAAGACACTCCGCTATAAAAAGGAAGTGGAGGCGTTGAAGATTTCCACGCGCGAGGTGGAATGCAAAGTGCATATCGGTACATTTCTCAAGGATTTTATCTTGCTTTTGCTCGGTCTGCCTTTCGCGCTCTACGGCTTTGTATTCAGCGGCGTGCCCGTGTTGGCCGGGCAGAGCCTTTCGCGCCGTATGGCCGCCAAGAACAAGATGCTGCAGAGCAGTATCAATTTCGTTCTCGGGCAACTTGTTCTGCAAGGGTTATTCTATTTGATATATATCATCTTGTATGTGACGTTGCTGCCGGGTTGGGGCGCGGGTGTACAGGTGTCTTTTCTGCTCACCTGCATTCTCACCCGCGCCCTCTGGCAAGACTACGCACACTTCGCCGCCGGAGCCTTCCGCCGCCTGCGGGCCGTGTTCATGCCCCGCCGTGTCGCGGCCTTGGAACCTCTCAGGAAAGAACTCTGCGATTGGGCCTTGGATGCGTAAGGCTATCATAGCTTGGTGATAGTCCTTTCGGCCTTGACCGTTCCCGACACCAGCTCGTAGTTCTTGTTGACGAAGATGTTTTTAAACGTCACCTTTACCCCGGTGTTGGCCAACAAAGGAATATGCGTGTTGCCCTTTCCCGAGAAACGACCGTCGCTTCCTTCCACTTCCTCCACATCGATTACAAAACCGTTGGCGGTGCGGATTTGGTCGAAAACCGACAACTCTTTCAACGGCTCCATGCTCCGGGATGTGTCGCTCTGCAGATTGTGGTTGCCGCATTCCAGATGCGCGTTGTCTTTCGAAAGCGTGGTGAAACGGAAAATCACATCATTCTCGCTCTCCGTATAGGCACACTTCACCGACACCTTGCATTCGTAACCGGTGGAGGGATCAAGGTCTTTCAAAGTCAGCTCCCGGACACCGCCTTGCAGTTCATTCCCCGCCTTGAACCATTTTGCATCGGGCTTTCCGTTTTTTCGGTAATACACCTGACACGTGCGCGCCTCTATCGGTTCGTTCCACGTCAGGTGCGCCGAGGTGGCGCTTATGCGGTCGATGCGCAGCCCCGAAATTCCGTTACACAGTTCCTTGTACGAAAATTTCTGCACTACACTGTAACCGTTGTTCTTGATGTAGAACGCCTCGCCCGACGCATTGCTGCACCGCGCCCTCACCCGCAGGGCGTAGTCCTTCTGCGGCAACAGAATGGGCATGGAGGCATCGTAGTCCAGAAAAGTCTGCGTTGTGGTTTGCCTGTATACGAGCGGAAGGGTGTTGAAGTATTCCTTCCACGCACTGACCCCTTCCGGAATTTCGGCGATTTCGAAATCGTACTCGGTGCTGAATCCACCCGCATATTGCAGATGTCGCGCCATCCACTGAAAGCGGATATGGCAGGGGTCCGAAAACCACAGTGTTTCGTTTTCCGCAGGAGAAGTGAGGAGAGGCGGTTCTCCCGACACCAACGTAAACATGGCGGGCATTTCCTGCACCGACACCAAATTTCCCGTGGTGGCCTCATATACCTTGAACTTGAGCGTGTAGATTCCGTCGGGAAGCATACCGTCGGAGGCGCGTACTTCGCCGGCCCGTGTGCCGCTCAAAGAGAGGTTTGCCGGAAGGAAATACATTGAAAGCCGCGAGGCGTTCAACGTGATTTCCTCCCCGCCCGCCAAGGGAATGCCATTTGCAAGCGGCATGGGGTTCTCAATCTTGATGCCGTTGGCCTCCATTTCCATCTTCAGATAGAGGGTGGAGGCTTCCACCCGCGTGTCGAGCAACCGCAGGCGCAGTTGCAGGCGCTCGTCGGGAAGCCGGCTCCAATCTTGCAACTTGTAGGAATAGGGCGCCAATAAAGTGGTTTGCGAAAGCACCGGGGATACGGTCTGCGCTTCGGTTTGCGGCGCCATTCCCGTTGCGGCTATCAACATGCACCCCCAGCAGAAGCGGAGCGCTTTGCGAAAATTCATTTTTTTCATATTGAAATCCATTTTGATTATAAGCGAATCAGTTTAAATCCATGTCGAACCTCACCGTATTTCACCAGCAGGATATAAAGTCCCGCCGGCGGGTTCGACTTGAACAGGACGGTCGATGTTGTTCCCGCCGCAGACAGGTCTATCTCGCCCCGTTCCACATAGATGCCGCTAAAGGCATTCATCAAACTGTATTGCGCCTTGAGAGGCGAGGAGGCCGTTACCTCCAGCGTGCAGATTCCCTGCGAAGGATTGGGATAGACTTTCCAGCGCGGCGCATAGGGATCGGAGAAATCCGCATCCTCGTGCTTGGGGGCGGACACCGTCACCGTCTTTTCGATGGTTTCCCAACAGAGACCTTTATAGACGTTCAACCCCAGTGTGTAGATGCCCGGTGCGGGAAACGAAACCTCGATGTAATTGCCCGATTTCTCTATCACCGTCACCTCTTGCGGAATCATCCATACCACACTGTCGGGCTGATATTTCGACAGATTCACCAACAGACAGCTTTCGTCGGGCAACACATAACTGCTTACCCAAAATTCGGCGCCTACGGTGTCGCTTAATTCCTCCACCCATACGCTGTCTTTGTAAAAACATCTCTTGTCTTGCACGAGGGTAAGCGAGTGAAGTCCGGCTTGTCGGGTCTCGATTTTCGCCTCGAACGCATTGCTGCCGTCGGGATAGGTCCAGATATAGTCAGCGGGTCGGTTGTCGATTTCGCGTTGCTGCGGGGTCTTCGTGACGCCGATTTCAATGCTCTGACCCTGACATAGGTAGCGTATGGAATCCCATGTGTATGCAGGGGCGGGGGGTGCCGTCAGAAGAATCACCGTATCCCAAAGACAGCCGTTGCTATCCTGTACGATGAAGGTGTAGGCACCTGCGGGGGCAAAGACAATATCGGCCTGAGGCATGAAGTTCTCTGTATGCAGGTCGGAAGCGGTCGGAGCGGCGCATCCCGGAACCTTGGTTTCCGAGTCGAAAGGCTCATATCTCCAACGGTAGAGATAAGGTGCCGTGCCGCCTGCACCCGAGAGACGGATGCGCCCGCAAGCATAAGAACATTCGATTTCGTTCACGAAATTCTCCGCCCGCAAAGCGGAGGGTTCCTCCAAATGCAAAGTGTCGAGGTGCAGGCATTGGTTTTGGTCGTAGATACGCAGGGAATACGTCCCTTCGGGTATGTCCTCCATCACGAAACCCTCTTCACCATTGCTCCAGAACACCAGCAAATCGCCGTGTTCTCCCGTAGGATTGATTTCAATCCTACCGTCCGAAAGACCGTAGCAGGAAGGGCTCATCAAAACGGCATTCGTGCGGATGTTTTCGGGGTCGTGCACAATCAGGGTATCGCAGACGGTTTGGCGGCTTGCGTCGCTTACGCACAAGCGGTAGGTACCCGCCGGCAAATTTTGGAAAAGAGTGCCGTTTTCTATAGGTTCGGCGCTTTCCGTTCCCGTCGGTTCGAACAATCCCGTGCTTTCGTTCCGTTTTTCCAAATATCCCGTGTAAGGAGCGGTGCCGCCTTGAATCAAGGCCTGCAAAACGGCATCTTCCCGCAAGGGACAATCAGGTGCTTTGATAAGGAAAAGCGTGGCTTGGGGACGGCTCAATGCCTTGACTTCATAAAGACGCGAAATAGAAGCCCCGCCGCTGTCCTGCAATACGAACCTATACAATCCGGCCTCAAGACTGTCTAAGGAAATCACGGATTCCTCACTCTTTCCACCAAAAAGAAAACTCCCTTCGGAAGATGTCCATGCATAGGAATACGGTTTCAGACCGCCGCCTATATTCACATAAATGGCCCCCTCGCCCCTGTCGGGCCGGGTGTGTTTCACCGCTTCCGACACCACCACCAACGAATCGGGACTCGACACCCGCAGGTCCGAATGCGTTTCACAACCTCTCGCGTCCTGCACTTCGAACGTATAGCGTCCGCGCTTAAGCCCATACAGACAAGTGTCGCCCGCCGTTCCGTTCCACGAAAACGAGTAGGGACGTGTTCCTCCCCGCACCTCCATGCAGATGCTTCCGTTGGAGAACTGCCAGGCTGTGGCATCTTTCACGTGCGCTGTGGCCGACAAAAGTTCGGGCTGAGGCAGAATCACGCTCGCCATACTCATCACTTTATTGGAGTCCTCCACATACAGGAAATATTTTCCTGTCCTGCAGGAGGAAATTGTCAGACTGTCGGTCTGGGTCGTCCCGTTTTCTCTAACTGTCTCACCGTTCTCATCTTTCCAGACAAACGAATAAGGCTTCACACCTCCCGAAATTTCGGCGCCCAAAACACCGTCACCGCTTTCGAAACACGAAATCGAATCCGCAATCCACATGCGGGTCCGCAGGTTTTCTCTGTGAGGCAGCGTAAAGGCCGTATCGACACGGCAGTTGTTTTGGTCATAAACGCTTAGATGATAATCTCCTTCCGGCAGGCTGCCTCTTTGTATATCCATACAGGCCTCAGACGTGCCCTCCACATCGCTCCACTTGCAGAAATAAGGGCTTGTGCCTCCCGTAAAATGCAGACGGATGAAACCGTCGGGAAGCGGCTGTTCCACCATACCTTCCACACTTCCCGCATAGGAGGGAAGACGCACACTGTCGACGGTAATCACAAGTGGTGTCTTTTGTGTGAGGATATGCACCGTTTTCGATATCACGCCGTTTCTGTCGGTCACTTTCAGTCCGTAGCAACCCGCATTCAGGTCGGTTATCTCCGCATTGTTTCCGATGAGGTTGGCCGCACTGTCCCAATCGAAGGTGTGCGTCATGGCGGTGTCGAGACGATACCATTGATAGGAGAAAGGTTGCTTTCCTCCCTCCACCGTGGCCGCCAGTGTCCCCGTGGCGGAGCCGAAGCAAAGAATGGAGCGTTTTTCAGCGATATGCGCGTTTAAATCGGGTGTGGATTCCAATACTTCCACCAACTGTACCTGACATCCGTTTTTATCGCTCACATCAATCTGATAGATACCGCCGCCCAAACTATCGGCGCGGCAACTGTCGAAATCGAACAGATACGCTCCGTCTTTTTTCCACGTGCAGGTGTAGGGTTCCACCCCTCCCGACACACGTAATTCGATAAATCCGTTCGGTGTCCTTTCGGTGCATATTCCACCCATGCAACCATAATAGTCGGGGCTTTTCGCCGCAATCCGGTGCAGGCTTAACGCAGGAGGTTCGGTAAGGAGGAACGAAGCTTTTTTCACTGCGCCCGCTCTATCGGTCACGCTCACCGAATACTCGCCCGCCTGCAGATTTTCGATGCCGATATCCTCCTGTCCATTGTTCCATTTTATGGAGTAGGGAGCCATACCGCCCTCGATATTGACCCGACAGGCTCCTTGTGCGGAACCATGACAAAGAATCTGTCTGGTTTGAAGAATCGACACGGAAAGCATAGGAATCTGCTCGATTTTCACCACCTTGCTATCCTCGCAGTTCATTGCGTCCGTCTGATGAAGAAGATGTGTTCCCGCAGGCAGATTTTCGGGTTTCTGCGAAACGACGGACGGTTCATTGTAGGGTTTTGTACCTCCTTGTGCGTGCGAAAAGATACGTCCGCCCTGCCATTGGTCGTTGAAACCGTATACGGCAGGACTGACACTGTCTATCACGATTTCGAAAGGAGCTTCGGGTTGTCCGATATGATAGGTTTTTGTCACTGTGCAATTATTGTCGTCGATTACATTCAACGTGTAATCGCCCGTGGCAAGATATTTCCGTTCGGCGCCGAAAACTCCGTCCGCCCATGCCAACAGAGGCGAACCCGTTCCCCCCGAAACCGTCACGCTGATTTTTCCCTCCCTTTCGCCGTGACAGGCATTGTCTACCACGGTTTCCTTCGCAATCTTGAGTTCGGAGGGTTGCGTCACAATGATTTCATCGGAAGAGGTCATTCCGGTTTCCACATCGGTCACTTCCGACCGGTATGTTCCTACCCCCACATTATACAGGATATTTTGGTTTGCGTTGGCGATCAACGTCCCGTTCTTATACCAACGATAACGCATATTGCTTACGTTCGTGCTTTTTACCTGCACTTCGAGAATACCGTCCGAAGCCTTGTAACAACGGATTCCCTGTGTGAGTTTTACCTCGGTGACAAGCGTTTTGTTCAGATTCTTGACCTGAAGAAAGGTATCGACTTCGCAAAGATTCTTGTCTTCCATCACAAAAATCACGCGAGTGGCACTTGTGCGCAGCGTGTCGCCGAGGAAGTAGGTCTTTCTCGGGACCTCGGTGGTGTAGTAATAGTATTTGTACGGGGGCGTGCCTCCCTTGCAAGCGGATTTGTTCAGAAAGGCCTTTCCATCGTTCGAGTTCTTCATCACGCCGTTCACGGAATAAACCCCGCTAACATCCTTTTTATCGGCCGAAACCAACATTTTTTCGGGCTGAGTGAAATCGATGCTGAAATATCCCGACACACTCGATGATGAGGAGGAGCCGGAAGAGGATGAAGAAGAAGATGATGCAGCAGTAGACTCCTGTGGGGAGGAAGGGGATAAAGATGATGTTTCGGGCGAAGAAAAGGTACCAAATCCAGGGATAACAATCTGTGATACAGATGAATGTTTTTCTACTTCGAAATTGCGCATTTCGGGTAGGATGCTGTCGTATTGATACAGGTATTGGGAGATTTCTGTCCCTTTATGTTGAAAATTCACCCTTACTCTTTCTCCGGAGCTTTTCAGCCAATAGAAATTTATGGTTTCCAAAGCATTGGCAACATTGGCGGGTTTGTCGATTTTCACCACCGCAGACCCGAAACCTCCATAACAGGTAGGGGGTGTAAAGACCACTTCATATATCTCCATTTTGTTTTTCATGACGGTAATAGGCACCACTTGCATCATCGCGGTTTTTGCTTCTTCGGGAAAATCCTTATATTTTTCTTCATTCGGATTGTTGGAAAAACCTTTCGAAGTGCCTTCCACCGTTACATAATATCGCCCCTCTTCTATGCATCGCAGCGTATAGGGGAGCTGAAGGGTGTATTCGTAAGATGAAGATAGTTGTTTGAGGTTAACGGAGGTTTGATACAGAATACTTGATTCCGACACCCCGTTATTGTTGGTGATGGCCACCGAATCGTAAAGGGTGATTTTCGTGATGGTTTCATTATAATCGGCATTGAGTTGCCGGTCGAATTTCAAGGTAATCGAAGTCAGACAGGCTTTGTCGTTGGATATAACCTGTATGGGCGTTCGTGTGGGCTGGGGAATGGTGGGATAAAAACAAACTGTTCTCGTATTGCGGGAATTGGCGGGCTCGCCGTTTAAAAGGCTGACGACGATATTTTTCCCGATAGGAAGATCTGGATCATCCTCCATATTGAGAGAGAATATTTTGTGTTTTGACGGGACCTCTTTTGGCTTCTCTAATCCATCATAACTGTATTCCCATAGATAGATACTGTCCAGTACGGAATAACCCGCTTCGGAACAATCGTATCGTGCCAACGTGGAGAATGCATACGGATAGCCACTATATAATGTTTTCGTATCGAAGATATAAGGTTTACAGAGGGGTTCCAGTGAAAGTTCCAGAAGTTCGCAGGACGTTTGACATTGATATCCTTCCCGTAACATTTTGCGGAGTGGGATTGTGGCCGTGTAACAGCTATTATTAGGATTCCACAACGCCATCCCTTCCCCTTTTCCCTCTGTCGTCAGATTACTGTTATTTTGTGTATAAATGACGATTTTGAGAGAATAATCATCGAGATTGACATGATTGGTTTCGGAATCAAAGGCCCAATATTCCATACATCTTCCGTGAACAAGCGGTATCTTGCATTCACCGGAAGCAAGATTCGGGTTCGATGAATTCTTTTCAAAAGAGACCCCAGCGTTATACATCTCGTTGTTCGGAGAACAAGAATAGGGGTCCGTCCCATCGGTTCTGATAAAAACGCTGCTTACGGAATAGATGGAATGAACTTCGGAATTTCTGTACGGACAACCATTTTGATAATGCGTACGTTTGGCTTTGAGAATGTAAACGTTGAAGAAGTTGTTTGCATTGGTTGTTGCGAAAGCCTTTGAAGACAGCATAAGGCTGCCGACCCAAGCGAACAGCAGACATCGCAAAAGGAATTTTGGTTTTTTCATGGCATTGTGTTTTAGTAAAGTTTTGAATTTTATTCGACCATTAATCCGCCTCGGCATATTCAAAGTAAACTTTGTCTCCGCGTTCGGTTCATCATGGTTGCCGCAAAAGTATCTTCCCCTTATAGTGATGCGTAATAAATTAACTTAATGTTTGTTAATTTTAAATTTATTTAACTTTTGTTAGGTTTTGTTAACAAATGGAAATAATGGAAAATACATATAAACAAGAGATTGCAAAATGCAAGGGATTTTGAGAGGCGGCAAGGGAATCCTTAATGTTCCCCAATGCGTTAACACAATCCCAAGGGGCTATAAATCGTCTGTTTGGTTATTTCCTGTAAAAGATATACCTTTGCAACCCCTTTCGGTGAAACCCGGACGCAAGAGCCGGTAGGCCGACAGGCATTAAGTTTTACTACATATTCCGGAGGTTGCGTAGCTCAGTAGGTAGAGCACATCCCTTTTAAGGATGGGGCCCTGGGTTCGAATCCCAGCGCAACCACAAGCAAGAGGATGTCAAAACGGCTTCCTCTTTTTTTTACCATTGTGTATGAAAACAAAGGGGAATAAGAGCGGTTCGGCGGGACTGTTTGCGGGACTGGCACAACGGATACGTGAAGATTTCACCCGTCTTGCCGCTCAAAATGGCGAAGAAAAAAAGCGGGTCTTGCAGTCGTTCTTCAAGACAGGAAAGGGCGAATATGGTGAGGGAGATTTGTTCTACGGGGTCACCGTTCCGCAAACGAGGGCTTTGGCCAAGCAATACAGGAACGATTTAGCGCAAGACAGCGGGATAGTTTTGGAGGGCTTGATGTGCGATCCTTATCACGAATGCCGCCTGTTGGCATTGATGTTCTTGGTGCAGCGAATGGAAAAGGCCGACGATATGCAGGCTGAAGCTTTCTACCGTTTCTACATGGCGCACGTCGCGTACATCAATAATTGGGACTTGGTGGATTTGAGCGCTCCGCAGGTTGTAGGAGAGTTTCTTTTGCGTCGTGGAGATTGGAAAAACCTCAAGGAATATGCCAAGAGCTCCCATCTTTGGACCCAACGGATAGCGATTGTTTCCACTTTCGCGTTCATCAAGGCAGGCGACACCAAGCCGGTCTACACCATCGGCGACCTCTTGCTGCAACACCCGCACGATCTGATACAGAAAGCCACGGGTTGGATGTTACGAGAGGCGGGAAAGAGAGTGTCGCAGGACGAAGAAATCCATTATCTTACCTCCCGTCGCAAAGCCTCGGAGCCCGTCCGTTACCGAATCATGCCGCGCACCATGTTGCGCTACGCCATAGAACGCTTCCCCGAACCCCTCCGCAAAGAATTCCTGCAAGGGACGGTGTAACGGGAATTTTCGGCATTCAAGATTTTATCCATGTTTTAGGGCATGGATAAGGTTTCCTATTGTATTTCTTCAGTGATTTTTCATCCGGTTTTATATCGTTTCGCACAAACCGATACTTGCATTCAAGCCATTTATTTAAGTCTTCAATCTTCCCTACCTCTTTGTCAAACTTTGCATTCAATGATTTTACTTTGTCTGCCTTTTTAGCATCATCAATAGGATAATGTCGTTTCTCGGCGGTTATGCATTCGATATTTCCGATAGAGTTTGGTCTCAAATAGGGATATTCAGATACAGAGGGTTCTTCCAGCGCATTAAAGTTATCCCATAAGTGATTTACGCAATTTATAGGACCTAATATGAACGTCTTGCCGTCCATCTGTCTTAGGGCGCGGATCAAAATACCCCCAAAGGCACTTTTTTGTGAATCGATTTTTTCATTGATTCTTTCAATTTGACTCTTAAAAGTAATATCCAAGCCACTTTGATGAAAGAAGAATCTTCCACTATCCATATCCCTGTCGTAAACGGTTATATCTTGATGAGAAGGGGAATAATAGTAGAACTCGGTTTCTATGATTTCATACTCTTTGCCTCCTTTCGTGATGACATAATTTAACATCAGATTGGAGACAATCTCCTTCGCCTTATCCTCCATTTTCTCCTTGCTTGCTTCATTGAGGGGTGACTCTAATCGTTCCTTTAATTCCTTTAATTTCTTTAGTTCTTCGTTCATGGTAGCCTCTTTGTTATGTGATAGAAACAAAGATAGAAAATAAATTTCAATAGCTCTATTGCTATTTTACCCGCACCGAAGATTTGCCGTTTTGAATACGGTGTATAACTGAGCGTATCTCTAGTTTTGCAGCGTTGAACATAAACACTGCAAGCAATGAGAACAAAACATTACTTTTCGCCCTGGCTTAAAAACCTTGCAACGTACCAAAAGGTGTGGAGTCAGATTGAATCGGCGCTCACGGCAGAGAACGAGTTGTATGATTTCGTGCCCAATGCCGCCGATATCTGGGTGCGCGACTTTATGCCGTTCCAACGGCATGACGGCAATTTTGTTGTCTATCGTTATAACCCGGATTATCTTCAAGGAAAAGATGCGAAATATATAACTCCCTGTGAGGCGGCATTTACGGCAATAGGAGGAACCCACGGTATCTGCTATCAAACCGACCTTGTGATAGATGGCGGCAATCTGATTCGTTGCACGGACAAGAACGGAACGGACTGTGTTATCATGACCTCGAAAGTGCTCTATGAAAACCCACATCTTTCGCATCACGAAATCCTGCAACAACTTGGCGATCTTTTTGATGCGGAAGTTATTCTGATACCTTGGGACGCCGAAGAAGAATACGGACACGCCGATGGCATGGTAAGAAGCATCGGCAAAGGGAGGCTTCTATTGAACTGCTATTCCGATATGGATCCGAAACTTGGAGAGGCTATCAAAAAGGCTTTTGCGCATCGATTTGAACTCCGGGAACTGCAATATGGAAGCAAACACCGCGATAAAAGCTGGTGTCATCTTAATTATCTTGAACTCCGTAACGCTGTTTTGGTGCCCGTGGCCAGCATCGCGTCTGACCGTATGGCACTGAAACAAATAGAAGAGATTACCGGTAAAAGGTGCATTCCTATCTCCATGGCTTCGGTCGTTAAACAAGGAGGTGCCATGCACTGCATCTCTTGGAGTATGAATTTGAATTGCTAACTCAATAAAACATCAGAATATGGATAAGATAACAGAATCGCTCAAAAACTATCTCGATGCGGCAGGCATTCCCCATCAAACCATATTTAACTCGGGTGGTGGACTGAGAGGGGACTATCCTACATCAACTTGTTTTCATAGGGAAGATCTTCCTCGACGGATGTCAATTGTGGTGGATATTTTCCCGAAAAAAATCAATTCTATATAACAGCATCACCTATGGTGGTAGTGAGCAGTTGCAATATGGACACATTATGTGAATTCGCATCCAAGTGGAATTGTTGCGGTATGATGACAACCCTTGCTGTAAAAGAAGAATATGGCGTACCCGAACAAGACGTCTATTGTTTTTCACTATGCTTGTCTGGTTTTTGTAATAGTGACGGGTTAGAGGAAATGATATGGAGAAAATATCTTGAAAGAGTTGAAAAAGAGGCTTGGGATGCGTGGGAAAAAGTGAGCGAGATAGTCGGTGGTTTCTTTTATGAGGAATCAAATGAGCCAGCCGTTTCCGATGATTTGCCGTTTTAATCCTTTAGCGGAACCCATAGTTCTGTCATCAATTCCTCCTCCGGTGTATTATCGGAGGGGGAGTTGAGATATTTCTCCATAAAAGGCGTTGAAATATCCACTTTCAGCGCTTCGGTTTGGCGTAAGGTCGAAAGAACTTGGTTATAGAAGTTGTCAAGACCCTCGTAGGAGCCTTGGTAGGTAAATACGGCATAATCTTTGGAGCAGATAGAACGCCACCCGATTTCTCTGAGCATATCCGTTTTCAGGTCGCAAGCCGAAATACCGCTGTATAATATGCCGGAGAGAAATACCCCGGATTCCGTGTCATTGGCGATGTAGCGGTCTATGGCAAAACCTACATAACCGCTCAACTTTGCTTGGGGAAATTTCGTGGTAACATAAGCCTTCACGGCATTCCAGTTGGCTGCCTCAAATTCTATTTTGGAACAATCTTGATAGAGCACATCTTCTTGTTTATAAAACAAGATGCAGTCTTGCAGCCACTCGGTTCGATAGGGTAACACATCCGTTTGGCGCGGCATTCTATTACGCAAGGAGTCGATATTCGTAACTCCATTTTTACGCATCAGAGCATAGATGCCATTAAGGCAGCTAAAACCGATGGAACGAGCCGCTTCAGACTTAGACGTGTCGGGAAAGAGCCTGAAAATACGGGCGGCGTATTCGGCTCTGCGGGCGGAAACGTATTTCACCAGCGATTGACCGGTGTATTCTTTAAAATAATCTCTCAGGCTCCGTTCCGACATTCCCGAAATCCGGCTAAGCGTTTCCACCGATGTGGCCGTGTTGAAATCGTCCTTCCCGATGAAATCAAAAGCGGCCGCCACTTCNATTCTNCGAAGCACCGCCTTCAATTTTCGGAGTATGTCTTCNGGGAGTTGTTTCATGGCANAAAGATACACGAATCTTATTTTTTTGCGGGATACCGTAGGGGAGAAATGTGTAAATTTGTGGGACAAAAACATTCACTATGATGCGTCAAAATAGAAACGGATATGATCCGATGCATGAGGAGGGAAGCAATCAAAAAGGGTGTCTTCTCAAGATGTTGTTTTTTATAGCGACGGTAGTTATTGTTTTTGTGGTGCTTTGGGCTACCGGGCTTATCCGATTTGAAGATACGGAGCAGGAAGTTTCGGTAAAAGCGGCTGGGGCGGTGAAGACGGAAGAGGTTGAAGAGTACATGGTAATGCCTTCTTCCGGTTTCATGGTAACGGAAAGGGAGTGGAATGCGCTCCAAGCGGAAGTGCGGCAGTTGCGCAACGAAGTAAAACAGTTGAAGAAGGACAATGCGAAACAGGCGACATCTTCCCATAGTATCGCAATACGAGAAAAGGAGATGGAGCAAGGCAACACGAAGCCGACTTCTCGGCCAGTTGCGGAAAAGGCTACTCCTTCTACTCCGGCGGCCGTTAGTGCCAATGATATCACGCTCGCCAACTATTCCCACGACTGGGTTAAGTCGGATGCTACCGTAGCCTTTAAGAACAATACCGACCGTACCGTTTCGGGTATAACCGGACGCATGATTTATTATGATATGAACGGAAATATGCTCGATTATCAGGATTTCACAAAGCCTGTTACGATTGAACCGGGTATGGTGAAGAGTGTTACGTTGCCCGGCTATGGGTATCGGGAAAATTATGCCTATTACAAGAATGATGCGATTCCGACCAATCCCGACCGCAAGTATAAGGTGAAATTCGAGTTGAAGTCGTATAAGCTGAAATAAGCCTATTTTCATCGTATCTACATTCTAGTTTCAACCGATAACAGATAATTTGCACTTCTGCCTCCTTCGCCGCTGTTGCGGAGCATGCGTTTGGCGATTAGGTCATTGATGTCGCGCAGGGCGGTATCTTGGGAGCAACTACATATTTTGGCCCATTTGGAGGAGGTTAGCTTGCCCTCGAATCCATCCCAAAGACGGTTGATGATTTTGCGTTGCCGTTCGTTGATTTCCACGGTTCGGAATCTATCCCAATAGGCGGCTTTCTGCAAGGAGCGTTCCACGGTTTTGGAGGCGCGCACAATCGCGTTTTCGAGGCATTCGAAGAACCAAAGCATCCATTCCGTAATATCGAGATTGCTTTTTTGTGTTTTTTCGAGAATATCGTAATACGCTTTTTTGTTGCGGTTGATTTCTGCCGACATGCTGTAATAGCGTGTGAAATTTTCATCCAATCGGGCAAGGAACATATCGGCAAGTGTACGTCCTATACGCCCGTTTCCGTCATCGAACGGGTGAACGCTGACAAACCACAGATGCGCTACCGCCGCCATGATAAACGGAGATAAATCGGCAGTATTGCACCAGTTTATCAATTGCGACATTTGCGTTGGAACATCGGAAGATGCAGGGGCCTGATAATGTACTTTTTCGTGTCCTAATGCTCCGGAAACCACCTGCATCGGCTCCATTCCCTTTCGCCAATCGGCTACTGTAATTTTATGCATACCGCTACGTCCCGATGGAAACAGGGCGGCGTGCCAACCAAACAGCCGTTCATCGGTTAAAGGTTCACGACAATGGTGAACTGCCTCCAACATTACATCGACCAAACCCTCGATATAGTGATCCTCAACGAGTGAGCCGTCTTCTTCAATGCCTAGTTTTCGGGCGATACTGCTACGTACAGAATGAGGATTGAGTAAAATGCCTTCGATTTCCGAAGAACTTATCAATTCATCTGTCATAGCCGACAACAACGACCAGCTTTTTTCATTGAAGCCGAGCATCGACATCCGTCCGTTGAGCAGGCCATGACACTGACTGAGGCGGCTCAAAGGGTCGAGCAACGCATCGGAATTCCAACGGAACTTGGGCCAATCTTTTTGTTGCCAGATATAAACACTGTGTTTTTGGGCGGTTCTCATGCATCAAAGATAGGATTTTGCGGTGAAAAAATAAAATATTCTCCGTATTTTTGCGGAGAATAAGGGCGCTTCGGGCAAAAAAACATCCTCGACCAGTTCCTATTCCCTCACCTCCACCGCCACCTTGATCACGCCGTCGCGTTTGGATTCAAACAGGCGGTAGGCTTCTTCGATGCGGGAGAGGGGGTAGCGATGGGTGATGAGGGGCGTGGTGTCGAGGCGGCCTGTGGCAATCAGGTTCAGGATTTCGGCGCAGTCGCAGCCGTCCACGCCGCCGGTCTTGAAGGTGAGGTTCTTGCCGTACATATCGGGCAGGGGCAACACCTGCGGACGGTCGTAGAGCGCCACGACGGTTACGACAGCATTCGGACGGGCGCATTGCCAGGCGAGTTGAAATGTGTTGTCGGCTCCGGCCACCTCAAGCACAACATCTGCACCGCCGTGGTTGCTATGCCGGGCCACGAAATCCCGACATGTGTTGTCCCCGCCGGCCACCTCAAGCACAACATCCGCACCGCCGTGGTCACTATGCTGTTCCACAAACTCCCGACACGTTTCGGGTGCGGTCACCAACACCTCCGGATAATGCGCCTTCACAAACGTGCGGCGAGTCTCGTTCCGCTCGCAGACAATGATACGCTTGGGCGATTTGAGCCGGGCGCACAACAAAGTGCAGAGACCCGTGGGGCCGGCACCGAGGATAAGCACCGTGTCGTCGGGCGTGATTTCGGAAATCC
>JAAVBQ010000034.1 GCA_014803485.1 bacterium
GGTGGGCAATTTCGACGGCATCGGCGTTTCGTTTCAGATTCACGCCGACAGCATCGTGGTGGTGGAAGTGATTTCCGGGGGACCTGCCGAGAAAGTAGGCGTGCTTTCGGGCGACCGTATCGTGCGTATCGACACCCTCGAAGCCACAGGAAAAAACGCCACCACCGACTTTGTGTTCAAGCATCTTCGAGGCAAGAAAGGCACCAAGGTGGAAGTGGGTGTGATTCGCCACGGACACGAAGGCGAAATCGTGTTCGAGATTATTCGCGACAAAATCCCCATCAACAGCGTGAGCACCTACTTCATGGTCAACAAAAGGGACGGTTATATCCAGCTGAACCGTTTTGCCCGCAGCAGCGCCGAAGAGGTGAAACAGGCCCTGACCGAACTCAAGGCGCAAGGCATGCAGAATCTCATTCTCGATTTGCGGGGCAACACAGGCGGTTATCTGGATATCGCCGTGAACCTTGCCGACGAATTCCTGCCCAAAGACAAACTTATCGTCTATATGGAGGGACAGGCGCAACCCCGTCAGGAGTTCCGCTCCAAGGCCAACGGCACGTTTACGAAAGGACGCATGGTGGTGATGATTGACGAAGGCTCGGCCTCGGCCAGCGAAATTGTGTCGGGAGCCCTGCAGGACCTCGACCGCGCGCTCGTGGTGGGACGGCGTTCCTATGGCAAGGGCTTGGTGCAAAGGCCCTTCGATTTGCCCGACAAATCCAATGTGCGGCTCACCATCGCCCGCTACTACACGCCCTCCGGCCGCTGCATACAGAAACCCTATAAAGACGGCCTCGACGCCTACTACAAAGACATCATGAGCCGCTATCAGCACGGCGAGATGATCCATCCCGACTCCATCAAGCTGCCCGATTCCCTGCGTTTTCAGACCGTAGGCGGCCGCACGGTCTACGGAGGAGGCGGCATCGTACCCGATATCTTCGTGCCCGTCGACACCCAACGGGCCGGCGATTATTATATCGCCCTGCGCAGCAAAAATATCCTCAATAAATTTGTCATGCAGACCCTCGACACCCGTCGCGCCGACCTCCTGCAACGCTATCCCGACTTCAAGAATTTCAAGAAAAACTTTGAGGTGGACGATGCCTTCATGAGCGATTTCTATGCTTTCGCACAAGATAACGGTGTGCGGCACATCAATTTCAGACAAGGCCGCGCAGATGAATTCCTGCAGGATATGCTCAAGGAGATGAAGGCCGACAGCGCGCTCAAAAACTCCGGAACCTATACCGACTATATGGCGCGGGTGCTGTGGGATGAAGAAAGGATGAAAACGTGGCTGAACGAAAAGGCCAAGGAGGAAGACGAGGCACAGGAACGCTACGCCCGTGTGTCGGACCGCTATCTGCGCGTGCAGATCAAAGCGCTTCTGGCGCAACGTCTCTATGGTTCGGAATACTACTATCAGGTAGCCTGCGAAGTGGATGAGGCTCTCGAACGCGCCGTGAAGGTATTGGACGACAAAAAACTTTTCGAACAATCGGGCATTCATGAATAACGACGGGAAAATACAGGCCTGCACCGAAGAAGATCCGCAGTCGCGCACCCGCCTTCTCTTGGGGGATGAGGCGGTGGAGACTTTGCGCCGTGCTTCGGTATTGGTGATAGGACTGGGCGGGGTGGGAGCCTACGCCGCCGAATGCATCGCCCGTGCGGGCGTGGGCCATATGGTGATTGCGGACGGCGACCGTCTGCACCCCTCCAATCTCAACCGCCAGCTACCGGCCCTGCATTCGACCTTGGGGCGTTTTAAAGCGGATGTCATCGGCGAACGCCTGCTCGACATCCGTCCCGAACTGAAACTCGACATCGTTTGCCGTTATCTCAAGGACCAGCCTATGGTCGATTTGCTTCAAAGCGAGAAATTCGACTATGTGGTGGATGCCATCGACACCCTCTCGCCCAAAATCTACCTGCTCTATCATTGTTCGCATTTGGGCTTGAAGGTGGTGAGCGCCATGGGTACCGGAGGCAAGACCGACCCTTCGCAACTTACCGTCTGCGACATTTCTCAGACCTACAACTGCCCCTTGGCAGACGTTTTGCGCAAACGTCTGCATAAGCTGGGGGTATATACAGGCATACAGAGCGTTTTTTCGCCCGAAAAGATACGCGAAGGCGCCGTATGCGAGGTGCAGGATGAAGAAAATAAGAAATCGCGGGTGGGAACGGTCTCGTATATGCCCTCCATAGCGGGTTGCTTGTGCGCTTCGGTGGTGATTCGCGAATTATGCGGGGAAAAGGTTTCCTCGGATTTGCCGGTNCCCCTTTCCGTTCGCCGTAAAATTTCGTACATTCGCAAGTCTGAAAAAGACATTGACAACAATTAAACAACATATACCATGAAAAAGTTTTTTGGTTTATTGTTTTTACTCTTCCCNCTTTTGGCACTTGCCGAGGAGCAGGAAGTCTTTGTGAGCAAAGAACCCGCAAAACGCAAGGCGGTGATAGAGGAATATACCGGTGTTAGTTGCGGTTACTGTCCCGACGGACACAAGGCCGAGGCCGCGNTGCTCAANAAATATCCCGGCCAGCTTTTCGCCATCAACATTCATGCCGGAGATCTTGCAGAGCCTGTAACCGGAAGCGATCCCGACCTAAAGACAACCGAAGGAACCACTTTGAACGGGATATTCGGTGTCAAAACCTACCCCTCGGCCGTCCTCAACCGTCATAAATTCGAATCTTCCTATATCATGTCGACGCCTTCCAACCGGGAATCGGATTGGGGAAATTACATGCAACAGATTTTCCGCATGGATTCCTATGTGAATATCGCGGCCAAGGGCGATTTGGATTGGGCCACCCGCAAGCTCAAACTCACCGTGCAGCTCTACTACACCAGAGATGTTCCTGCGGGTACTACCACCAACCGTATCCACGTGGCTATGACGCAAAANGACATCATCGCCTATCAGAAAGACTACGGNCACTACAATCCCGATCAGGTTACCGAAGACGGCCGTTACCGCCATCTGCACGTGTTCCGCGATATGCTCACNCCGCTCAACGGCGATANCGTAAAATCCATAGGTAAGGATTCCCTTATCACCCGNACCTACGAATGGACACTTCCCGAAGAAATCAACNACGTTCCCCTCGATTTGCTCAACACGAATTTCGTTGTGTTTGTTGCCGAATCGCGGGAAGAAATCTTTTCCGCTTGCGAACCTGAGATCAACCATCTCAACGCTCCGGAAATCGTAGTCAGCATCAGCGACGCCAAGAGCCTTCCCTCGTATTCGTGCGATTTGTTCGGTCGGGCCGCATTTACCCTGAGCAACCGACTGGGTAAGGATATATCGGAAGCCACTTTCTCCCTGCAGACTTCGTGGGGCACCGCCGAGTATACCTACAAAGCCGATTCCGTGCTGAAAGCCGGTCAGTCGGCATACGTGATTACCGATGCGTTCGCCGCCAGGCCCAACGGAGAGGAATCCGTGGAAATCAAAGTGACGGCGGTGAACGGCGAAGCGTATACGGCCGATGCCATCTCCACGGCTAAAGCCACCATTTTCGTCAACTACGCCTTTACCCATAATGCGGACGTTACCCTCAACATCGTGCAGGACCGCTTTGGGGACGATATTACATGGAATTTCCGCGATACGGAAAAAGACACCGTTCTCTACAAAGGAGGACCGTACCGCGATTTAGGTACAAGCGGCACCAAGGTAAACAGCGTGCCGATGAGCCTGGAGAAAGGATGCTATGCCCTGACCGTTTACGACAAGTCGAAAGACGGTATCAATAGCGAAAGATNAGGTAANGNCAACATCAACTNTGTATCGCAGGGCAAGGAATTCTATCGTCACGATGGCAAATATGCCGACAGCGTGTTGATTATGCTCGACACCCGCGAGAACGCCGCCAACGGCAAGACGGAAAAAGTAGAGACGCTCTCGCTCCGNCCCAATCCGGCCAAAGACCGTGCCGAAATCTCCTTTACCGCCGAAAANGCCACCACGGTGCGGGTTCAGGTTCTGAACAGAACCGGTGCCTGTGTGTTGGATCTCGGCAANATACNTACGGAAAACGGAGACACNCNCATCGAACTGCCCTTGCAGAGCCTCGTTCCGGGTATGTATTTCGTGATCCTGCGTGGTGAAAGCGTCAACCTTTCCTCCAAATTGGTGATTGTACGATAGATTCACGATGAAACTACCCTTGCAGATCCGTTTTACGGATATCGATATCTACGGACATGTGAACAATGCCATCTATGCCGAGTGGTTCGATACGGGGCGCTTTGCCCTGCTTACGTCCCTCATTCCCGATATGGACCCCAAAGGCAAGAGTGTGGTGATGGTGCATCTGGAGACCAATTTCCGCAAGCAGGTGCTTCGGAACGACGAGATAATCCTCGACACCCGCATCACCAAGGTGGGCAACCGCAGCATCGGCATCAGCCAGCATATCGTCCATGCCAAGACCGGCGACATTCACGCCGAGTCCTACGGGGTGCTTTCCACCTACGATGCCGCACGGCAGTGTTCGTTCGATATACCGGACCCGTGGCGGGANAAATTCATGCAAGTTTTGGAGAAGTAAAAGAGCGTCGTTATGGAGAACAAGATTTTAGGTATAGGAAACGCCCTGGTGGATATGATTTACCACCTGCCCTCGGACGAAGCTTTGGTAGACCTGCAACTTCCCAAGGGCAGCATGACCTTGGTGGATTGGCAGCGGGCCGGCAAGATTCTCGCTTACTTCAAGAACGAAAACCCGACCTTGAGTTCGGGCGGTTCGGCCTCCAACACCATTTCCGCCGTGGCGTCGCTGGGCGGGGGATGCGGTTTTATCGGATGNACGGGCAAGAACGATCCGCGCGGCGAATTNTATACGCAGGACCTCAAGGAATACGGCATCACGCCGCACTTCACCTACTCGACCATTCCCACCGGCACGGCCATTATCTTGATGAGNCCCGATGCNGAGCGCACGTTCGCCACTTTCTTGGGAGCNGCTTCCACATTGGCGGCCCAAGACCTGCGCCTCGATATGTTCGAAGGCTATGGCTATCTGCATATTGAAGGATATTTGGTTCAGAATTACGAGCTTATGGAACGTGCTATCGCGTTGGCCAAAGAAGCGAGGCTGAAGGTGTCGCTCGACTTGGCCAGCTATAATGTGGTGGTGGAGCATCGTAATTTCCTGCACAAGATTCTGAACCGGGGTATCGATATTGTCTTCGCCAACGAAGAAGAGGCCTTGGCCTATACCGGCAAGAAAGAGCTGGAGGCGCTCTCCATTCTCGCCAAACAGGTGCCTACGGCCATCGTGAAACTCGGCTCACGGGGCTCTATCGTGATGGACAACGGCAAACTCTACACCATTACGGCCGAAAAGGTGAACCGCATCGACAGCAACGGTGCGGGCGACAGTTATGCGGCGGGTTTCCTCTACGGCAAAAGCAAAGGTCTCTCGACACAGACCTGCGGCGATATAGCTTCGATGATTGCCACCGAGGTGGTGAAGGTGGTGGGGCCCAAGCTCGACAAAGAGAAATGGAACGAAATCCTGCCGCGAGTGCGGGAGATTGAGAAACAGGGCTAAAACCGTGAATTTAGGTGATTTTTCGCTTTGGCTTGCCCCTATGGAGGCGGTGACCGATGCACCTTTCCGCAGTCTCTGCAAGAGGTTCGGNGCCGATGTTACGGTGAGCGAATTCATTTCTTCCGACGCCTTGGTGCGGCAAGCCGCCAAAAGTTTGTGCAAGATGTCGTTTCTGCCCGAAGAGCGACCTATAGGCATCCAGATTTTCGGCAGCGACGAAGAGAGTTTGCGGGGGGCGGCCGAAATCGCCGCTTCGCGAAAGCCCGATTTCATTGATATCAACTGGGGTTGCCCCGTCAAGAAAATCGTGAGCCGGGGTGCGGGTTCGGGCATTCTGCAGGATATTCCGAAAATGGTACGTCTAACNGGGGCCGTGGTGCGGGCGATGGAGGCTTTCGGCCTGCCTGTCACCGTAAAGACCCGTTTGGGTTGGGACGAAAGCAACAAACCTATTGTGGNGGTGGCGGAGAAATTGCAGGACGCGGGCATTGCCGGCATCAGCATTCACGGGCGCACCCGCTCGCAACTCTATGCGGGGAAAGCGGATTGGACGCTTATCGGCAAGGTNAAGGCCAACCCTCGGATAAAGATTCCCGTATTCGGAAACGGCGACATCGATTCTGTACAAAAGGCTTTACAGGCCCGAAACGATTATGGCGTGGACGGNGTGCTTATCGGNCGGGCGGCCATCGGCAATCCGTGGATTTTCTCGCAGACTTCGCCTTCTTTGGAAGAGCGNAAATCGGTATGTCTGGAGTTGTTCCGTAAGGAAATAGAACTGAAGGGNGAGCGGGTGGCGGCGCAGGAAATGAAAATCCACTACCCCGGCTTCTTTCGGGGTGTCGCGAATTTCAAGCCGACGAAAATCAAATTGATGACGTCGAAAGATTACGATTCCGTATGTAAGATTTTGGCGGATTTATAAATCCTCGTGCACCACCGTACCGTCTTTGCAGACCAAGATATGGGAGGGATATTTGGTGATGATGAGGAAGTCGTGGGTGGCCACNANCATCGCACAGCCGTTACGGCTGATATCCACCAACAGTTTCATGATTTCTTCGGAGGTNTCNANATCNAGATTTCCCGTAGGCTCNTCGGCCAAAATAACTTCGGGGTCGTTGAGCAGGGCGCGGGCGATGGCCANNCGTTGCTGTTCGCCNCCCGAAAGCTGATAGGGCATCTTATGCGCCTTGGTGCCCATNCCCACCATATCCAGAACCTCGGCGATGCGNCGGTCGATGGCCGTTTTNTCGCGCCATTCGGTGGCACGCAGCACAAACGAAAGGTTGTCNTGCACATTGCGGTCGGTAAGCAACTGAAAATCCTGAAATACGATTCCCAATTTACGGCGCAGGTAAGGGATATCGCGTTTGCGGCAGGTGGCCAGATTATAGCCCGCCACACAGGCCTCCCCGCTTCCGACCGGAATATCGGCATAAAGCGTGCGCAAAAGCGAACTTTTTCCCGCACCCGTCTTGCCTATCAGATACACGAACTCACCTTTTTTCAATTCCATATCCACCCCACTGAGCACACGGGTGCGCTTTTGGTAAACATCCAGATTGCAGGTGCGAATAACTATGTCGCCGCTCATACCTTTGGGGTTATTTATGNGTTATTTATCTTGACGGAGAAGTTCCTTGATGGCCTTGATTTCCGCTTCGAGCTTGTCGATGCGCGCTGCCTGCTCGGCGGCCTCTTTCTTCAACTCCATGTTCTCGTGGCGTAGCTGCTTGCTGAAATCCCACAACACGGGAATCAAACCTATGTAATCGAGTTTCAACATANNCTTGCCGCCNNCGTGCACCAAGCAAGGAAAATGACGCTGCACCTCCTGGGCAATGAAACCCAAGCGCTGCTGTTTGCTCTTATCGCTTTTCAGAGAGTAGGACACCGGTTGCAGGGAATCGGTCAAGGTGAGCGGATAGCTTACGGGGCGGATATTGTCTTTCAGACGGAAATCGGAAGATATATTCATACCGTCGGCATAAACATCCCTTTTAAAGTATGCATCTCCTTCTCCCGTTATCCCCATAAGCACCCCATGAACCCCGAACATAAAAACAGGACGATCCATATCACTCGCAAGATTACCAGTGGGAGACGGCATACCAGGGCCCATCACATCATCCGTAGCATTCGCCGACCAAACATCGAAACCCAATATCACCGACTCCGCATAGTCGGCATCATTGGTTATCTGTCTTCCCAACATCACCACATCTTGCTGGTAATTTTCATTGCTCGCACCTATCGAGATTTTAAAACCGGTTCCATGATCACGACCATCACCATAATCAGGCCACGTTCCCAATACAATAGAATTTTCATAGTCGTTAGAGCCAAACCCTATGCGTATATCGCCATCCCCTGCTTCCAGGCCTCTCCCCATCACTATCGCTCCGTCTCCAGCTTTATTTGAGGAGCCGATGGCTATACTGTTATTTCCCGCATCGTTTCCATTTCCGATAGCCAAAGCTTCGGGAGCACTCAGCTCGTTACCGATACCGAGAGAAAAAGAATTGTCTCCGCCTACTTTATTATCCGTACCTATGGATATGCTATTCTCGCCTGACGCAACCGTTGTAGTTCCTATTGCCAAGGAATTGGAAGCATGTGCCTTCGCTCCGTTACCTATGGCGATAGCATCGGTAACGAGGGTACCGAAACTCCCCGCTTCCGCATCATTGCCTATGACAAAACTTTGAGAGGCGAACGAACGGGCCTCCTTGCCGAAAACAAAGGAATAGTCGGCATTCCTGTTGACCGTGGCGGTTTCCCCGAAAGCGAAGCTGTGGGGAGCCAATACTCTCGCCGCCTTGCCGAAGCCCATCGAATAGGCGGGATATGAGGTCTCCCTCTCCGTCTCATCATCGGGAATTCCTCCCACACGCAACGCCCCGTTTTCGGCATTCCAATAGAAAACCGTGCTGTCGGTGCCGGTTTGTTTCGAAAACAAGACATTGCCGCTTTCCACATGAAACGCCTCCCTGGCGTTATCGGTGCCTATCCCCACTTTGATGTCGGCCATGGGAACCCCCTTATTGTGGGCATACATCAAATTGCGATTCGTTTCGCTCTGCAACCAAAGGGAATCGCCGCCCAACAAGGCGGAATTGATGAAAAGGGTGTCTTTGTTGCCGGCGGCACCCGCCTTAATGCCAAGACCATTCGTATAGGCCAAATTCAACTCGGTCTTACCGTTTTCGTCCATCGCGATGTGCCCGCTTACAGACCGCGCCTTGCTGCGGTTGGTGGCATCCCCTACAAAAATCTGCGCACGGGGAAGAAGCGCATCCAAATCATCGGTGGTGAGTTTCTTGTCGGCCACCAAATCCTCTATCGCATGGAATTTTCCATCGGTGGTATTGTAGACAAAGGGGGCGGGACGCACAGTGTCGTTGTCCGCATCCCAAAACAGAAATCTGCCGTTGTCACTCAGATCGAAACGCAACTTTCCGCCTCCTCCGCCTTCGCCGCCTATCTCATCATACCCCCAAACCAATTCTCCACTCGCATCCTTCACCTTCAATATCTGATTCCTACCGCCTTTTGTCGTGGGCAACGTATATCCCTCATTAGGATTGTTGGGCGAGGAGATATAGATACGGTCTCCCTTTTGTACGATACCGGAAGCGGTGAGTTCTTCATCCAAGGCGTTATACATGGGAACCTCACCGTCCTTGAGATTGAACGATATTCCCGCGTTATCGGCATTGCCCGCAAAGAAAGCGTAGGGTACGGTAAGCAGTTCGGAAACCCCCATCTGCGTGTAGCCCGTGCCGTCGGTCTGTACCTCAATCTGCGCATAGAGGGCGTCTTCTCCCCAAGGCACCTCGTGCAAGGTGAGCGCTCCACCTATGTGAGTTCCCATACCTATTTCCATATGAATCAATCCGTAGGCATTGGTTTCCAAACCTATATGTTCTTCTTGATAAACCACGGTCCCTGCGGGAGTCCCCTGACGGAGACTGACGCGGATGTCCACATTCGCCCTATCGGACAAAACGGCGCCATTTACATCGCGCAAAACCACTTGATATTTAATGGCGGCCGGCACTTTCCGGGTTGTCTGTGCCGACAAAGGGAAACAGCAAACAACCGAAAACAACATCACGACGCAAAAAAATCCCATTACTCCGCGCTTCATATCACTTTACTTTTATAATCTTGAACAATAAATTTTTATGCAACACTCTATCCGTTACAGCCAATACATAAAGTCCGTCCGGGAAGGGCGTCAGATCCAGTTCCAGTTCTCCCGCATAACGTTCTTCGCTCCACACACACAAGCCCGAAAGATTGCGTAATTCCAA
>JAAVBQ010000035.1 GCA_014803485.1 bacterium
CTTTTTTCTTACCCTCCAACTCATATACCGTATCGCAGACCGTCTTCGTCTTCACCTCGGGATCGGGTGTAGGTTTCTCTCCACCTTCTTTTACAGGTTCGCAGGTGGTGCTGTAGGTTACAGTCTCTTTCAAGGCTGTCTTGTCGGTGGTTGTCGTATACGTCACCTCACAGTCTTCAGCCACAGTGATACAATTCTCTGTCGTAAAGTTCCCCGTACGGCTGTAGACGGTGGTGGGGCCTTTTTTCTTACCCTCCAACTCATATACCGTATCGCAGACCGTCTTCGTCTTCACCTCGGGATCGGGTGTAGGTTTCTCGCCACCTTCTTCAGGTTTGCAGGTGGTGCTGTAGGCCACGGTTTCCTTCAAGGCTGTCTTGTCGGTAGTTGTCGTATACGTCACCTCACAGCTTTCGTCCACTATAATGCAATTCTCTACAGTAAAGGATCCTTCGATACGATTATACACATAAGTCGGTCCTTTCTTCACCTTCTCCAAATCATAAACCGTGTCGCAGAGGGTTTTCTTTCCAGGTGTGGGCAGTTCCTCACTCTCACAGTCTGCACTGTAGGTTACCTTCTCTATCAAGTTGGTCTTGTCAGTAGTTATTGTAAACGTTACCTCACAATCTTCGGCCACATTAACGCAGTTCTCTACCGTAAACGAACCTTCGATACGATTGTATACATAAGTCGGCCCCTTCTTCACCTTCTCCAAATCATAGATTGTGTCGCAAATTGTCTTCACGCCGGGTGTGGGAGGTTCGGGCTCGGAGCAATCCACTACAGCACGGGCGGTATCAAAACCATTCACCATGTCTTTCACACTTACATAGGATACCCTGCAGAAACTATCTACCTGACGGCAGTTTGTCAGCACACCTTCATCTATCCGTTCACATACAATATCCCAACCTTCAAGTCTGCAATCCATTGTATACACCGTATCGCAGATAATCTTCATACCGGGCTCTGCCTCAAGGCACTTGAGTTCGGTATGTCTGTAGAATACCTCTTCCCTATAGATGTCCACACCTTGGGCATTGGGACCGGCGTATACCAGATCGATGACGGGATCGACATAGATACTGTCGCAGAACGGACTCACCTTCACCGTATCGGTTTGCTTGGGCGTGCCGGGATAGGGCTGGATAAGTGCGTGGTAGAGAACCGTATCGCGCAAATGCTGTATGGTCTTCACCGTGGTGTCGCTATACTCATAACCCTTGCTTACCGGAGTGCTGTGTTCGGTAACGAATTCCAGCGTTTCGGCATACGCGTAGGTGATGCTGTCGGCACCTTCGCTGCCCTTGAGACGGATTTCGGCGCATTCGTAGTCGCATACTGCCGTGTCGAACTGAGGCACGGGTATGATGATGACCGTGAGCTTGAGGGCGCATCCTTCTTCCTTGCTTTCGCCCACAAAGTAGTAGTAGTTGGTGTCGAGGACGGGCTTAGGCTGATAGATGCTGTCGGGCATGGTGACATAGGTGCTGTCCTGTGCGTCGAACCACGGGTAGTAGCCGCCGGGCATGGAACCTATCACGGCCACCTTGGGCTTGTGACCTTCGTAAACCACGGTGTCGTAGTAGCTCAAGGCAAAGTGGATGTGACGATAGGTGGCGCGTACGGTAATGTCTTTCTCGCATCCGTTGCCTGCCACAGCGTGCAGGTAGTAGGTCTTGTCGGTGTCGGTGATGCTGTCGGTAAACGCACTCTCGGTCGAAACAACGGCTTTCGGATCACCTACGCCGTAGAGGGCTTGCAGGGCGCTGTCCACCCACGTGTAGACCACATCTTCGGCATCCACGCTGTCTACGGCCCAACGCATCAGACCGGGGTTACAGAAGTTGCTGTCGGGCACGGCACGCAGATAGAAGCCTTCCTTCACCATCACGGTAACCGTGTCGGAGGTATATTTCTGGCAAGTACCCGCGCTGGCGAAGCCCGTGGCCACATAGGTGGTGGTCTGGGTGGGCGTAACCTTAAAGTTGTTGCCCGTATACAGACGGGCGCTCTTGCCCAACTCCTGCCATCTCGGGTTGCTGGTGGAGTTAAGTACGGTGAGGGTGGCCGTGTCGCCGGCGCAGATGGTAATGGTGTCTTGCAAGATGCGGGCGGTACCCTTGAAGGTTACGGTATAGTTCTTGTCTATGCGGCAACCGTCGGAGTTCCATACCTTGAGCGTGTCTCTGTAGACAAAGGTACCTACAGTGTCGGGCCAAGCGTAGAGAAGGGTGTCGTCGGTGGCGTTACGCTTCACGCTGCCGGGACGCGTAAAGAAGTATTCATAGTGGTCTACGTCTTTGTCTTGGAGACCTTTCACCACTACGGTGGCGGCGGTGCTGTCGTCGAGACATACGCTCACATTCTTCACATCCACCTCTATCATACCGCGGAACATAATGGTTACGGTGTCGTAGGCAACCTTGCCGGCGCAAGCGTTGAGACCTTCGGTGCGCACGCGGAGGGTGGCCCAGCCTTGCGCCGAATCGAGCATGCCACGGCAGGGCGTGAAGTTGAGGCTACGCTGGTTGACATTCGCCAAAGTGGGCTGGCAGGGCCAGTAGCTGTCGAGATACCAATAGAAGGAGTTTGTCTTGTTGTACTTGGTGCTGTCGGGCGCAATCGCGAAACGGCCGGTCGACGTGCACTTGAAGATAGTGTCGGCGATATAGACCACAGGCATGGAGTCTACACGCACGTTGATGGTATCGTAGTAGCGGCAGCCGTCGCTCGGGCGGGTGATGGTGAGGTAGTAGCTGTTGGTGCTGTCCACGCGGATAGGATCGTTGGCGAGGAAAGCCAAGGGGTTGTCGGTGCCACGGGCGTTGCTCCACTCCATGGTGTAGTTCTTGAGGATATCGAGGGTTTCGATATCGGCCAGCAGAACCGTCGAGGAAATCTGACAAACCGCAGTATCGGAAGCGATGTAGGGAGAAAGATCTTCCCACGGTTCGTAGAGGATGGTCTTGGTGCGGCTGTAGGTGCAACCTTCGGGCGTGGTAATCCGTACGCTCACCACGATACTGTCTGTTTCGGCGGGCAGCTTGGACAGGAACAGACTGTCGGTTGTGGAAGTGTTGAGTGTGGTGGTCTTGCCGGCTTTATAGGCCACGGCGTTCCAGTTGTAGGCGTAGTTCACAAGACCGCTCTTGGCAAAGAGCAGAGCCGTGTCGAAACGGAAGGTCACGGGCGCGGTCGGACAGGGTACGTCGTTGACGATAACCATGTTGGGCTCGGTGGCGAGAGTGATGTGCAGCGAGTCTTCGAATTCGCAACCCAAAACCGTGGTGGCCGTTACGTAATACCAACCGCTGTCGGTTACGGTGAGGCTCCAGGTGGAGGCGGTATCGTTGTCGGTCTTCAGCACGGTAACGTTGCCCGAAGCGTCGCGGGTGCTCCACGTGATGGTGTGGTCGGCGGGATGGATTGCCGAGGCGGCGGCCTCTTCCACCACGAAGCGGGCGCGATAGGTGCCGGTACCGCCCACACATACGTCGGTGGTGCCCTTCACCTCGAAGGAATAGATTTCACAACCCAACAGGAGGACTTCGAGGCTGTCGGCCAACGCACATTCGTTGTTGCTGTTGGCGGTCAGGTAGAGCGTAACCTTGCCCCTTGCGAAATCGGCCATGCTCGGAGTATAGGTGGGATGCAGGATGCCCGTGTTGTTGAAGGTACCCGTGCCCGAAGTGCTCCACATCGGGAGAGCATCGACAATGGTATCACCCTTCACGGTGACGCTGCTGCCCTGGTAGCAGGTGTCGTTGAGACCGGCCCTGAGCCAAGCGTTCGACTTCATGGTGGTCTTGGGCACCACGATGGGGCTGTTCTGCGCCTCACAGCCGTATTGGTTGCGGACGTAGATGTAGTATTCGGGCTGGTCGGGCAGAGGTTTGAAGATGCCCTCGGTCTGCCAGGTGGTGCCGTCTATGCTGTATTCGAGGGTCTGTTCGAACCGTCCCTTGCGGCCGGCGGTCTGGTAGCATTCGAGCCATGCCGTATCGGGGGTGCACGCACGTCCGGGGTTGTAGCGGGCGCTGCGGGGGTTAATCACGGGCGTGGGATAGATGGTGGCCTGTACGGTGTCGCTGTGGCGTGAAACGGCATCCACGCAGTTTTCGAGCGGGGTAACCACAGCATAGTAGAGGTCTTCGTCCACCGCATCGGTGAGNNTGAGNGTGGCGGAACCGTTGCCCAAAGCTATCTCNACNNNGTTGCGGATTCTGTACCAAGCCAAGGTGTAGTCGGTGATNCCCNTCACGGTGGCCTGCAGCGTGAACTTNCCTTCGTCCACCTCGNTGCCGCAGAGGGTGTCGGNTTCGGCTACACGCACGGCAAAGGTGGCCGGGGCGTTCACGTTGAGCGTCACGGTGGCGGTATGGGTGCGTTGANCCGCAGTGCAGAGGGCTGCGCCGAGGGCCGAGGTNTCGGTNACGGTGGCGGTGAGGGTGTAGGTGCCCGCTACGGAGGGTTTGAGCCANAGGCGGGCGCCGTTGGCCGAGGTAACGAGGTCAGCGGCGGGCAGGGCGGGCGAAACCGTCCACGCGAGCGTGTAGCCGCCGGGCATACCTCCGCTCACNAGAGCGTCGAAGGTAACCGTAGAGTCTTGACAGAGGTCGAAGACGGTCTTGGTCTGGTTGTCGCCGGCAATCTCGATGCCGTCGATGCAGGTGTCAACCACGCTCACCCGTACATAGGCCTTGGCCTTGCAACCGGCTTGGTCGGTGGCTTCCACCTCGAACAAGCGGGTTGCAGCGAGGTTGGTGGTATAGGTGTGGGCCGAAGCGGCATTCTGCGTGTAGGCAGTTTGCTTCCAAGCATAGGTGAAGGGCGCGGTGCCGCCTTGTGCATCGGCATGAAGCGCGGCTTGCGTGTTCTTGTCGATAACGGTGTCGGCCCATGCNTGGAGCGTGATGGCGGAGTTAATCTTGACAATCAGGCTGTCGGCCACTTCCTGTTTATCGGCGCAGGCCTGTGCGGAGGCNTTCACCACAGCCTTGAGCAGATCGCCGTCGGCAATGCGGTTGCGGTTGAGCGTGAGCGAGGCACTGCCCTGCCCTACGAGCAGACCGTTCAGGTACCATTCGTAGAGGTCGCCGTTTTCGAAGNTGCCGTTGAGCNTGAAGGTGGCCGTGGCCTTATCGTCGCACATTACGCCCGGATCCTGCAAGCTGGCGGCGAGGGTGCGGNTCGAAGCGTTCACCTTGAGCGCGTAGGGCAGACTGTANAGCGTATCGCAANNCATATCCAGCGTGGCATCGGGAACGAATACCATGCGGTAGAGGGCGTTGTTCATGGAGGTCTGGGCGTNGCGNANAAGNAGGCTNGTGNTNTCGGCCTTNTAGGCGCTGCCCGTGGAAATATTGCTCCACGTGTTGCCNTTGTCGGTGCTTACCTGCCAGATGCGCTGCGGGTTGCCGGCACGCGTGCCGCCCACGGTGATGCTGAAGCGGACGCTGTCGCCTTCGCAGACTTCATTGCCCGTAACCGGACTCTGAGCCTCNATGTAGTTGCATTCGGTGAGGTCGATNTAGAGAGAATCGTAGCCCGTGCAACCGTAGCCGTTGGTGGCGTAGAGNTAGCGGTAGCCCGCNTGTTCGGCCGTAAACTGCGTGTTGAGCGTGTTGGCGGGCTGCGTCTGCGGAACCCAACGATAGGTCATGGGGTTATACAGACCGCTCAGAANCATGCCGCCCAGCTGTACATTGTCGCCGAGANCCACNNTTTGGTCGGGACCGGCCTCCACAACGGGNGTGGGGTTGACGGTAACGCNAACCGTGTCGCTATGAACNAGTTGCAGNCCNTCGCATTTTTCATCCGCGCTCAGTTGAACCACNGCATACAGTTTGTCGCCGTTAGCAAGCGTGGAGGTCTTGTAACTCAACGCGGCGGAGCTTTGCGCGAGGTTGCCGTTCAGATACCAATCCACACGGGCGGGCAAATGGGTGTTGCCGGTCATCACCACGGTAAAGGTGGCCTGNTCGAAGAGACAGAGCGTGAGACCGGGCTCGGCCAAAATGCGGGCCGTCTTGGGCGCGGGCTGTTCGAAGCTCGGCGATACACGGTTGCTCACAGCCGGGTAGTTGCTTTGGTTGAGAGCGCAGAGGTCGTTGGCCACATACGCTTCGGCAAAGATTACATCGCCCTCCTGCAGGTTGCTGGCATCGTAGGTGTTGTAGGCAGCGCCCGTCACCACCTTGCTGCCGTTGCGATACCAGTTGTAGCGCAGGTTGGCGGTGTTGACACCGGCGGGAGCCGTTACAGTGGCGGTGAAGGTGTAGCGGGNACCCGGGCAGAGNGCGTCGGGCGTGTCGACAGACACCATCAGAGGCNCNTAGGTGTTCTGCAGNGCCACCACAAGGGTATCGGCTTTCTCGAGGGTGTCGCAGGGGCTTATCGAACGGACGNTCAATACAACCGTNTCGCCGTTNATCACGGGATGTTTCGCNGCATCGAGCGTGGCNNNGGNATCCACCATGCTGCCGTTGATATACCAGGCATAGGCACGGTCGTTGTAGACGCTGGCGACGGTGGCGGCGATGCTCGAACCGGGCAGGTTGAGCAGGGTGATGTTCGTGAGGGCGGTGTTGCCGTCCACATCGGCCTGCGCCGTCATATAGTCTTCGGCACGCGAGGTTTCATCGGTGCTGTAGAGCAATTCGCCGTTGCGGTAGAAGAGGATGCGGCCCTGTTCGCGGCTGATGGCGAGAACATCGCCCTCGGCCACTGTGCCGAAGCTTGTCATATTGGCTTGTACACCACTGAGGTAGATGTAGAGGTGCGTGCTACCCGTGCCGTCGGCCATCATGTAGAAGCTGTAGGGCATGGTCTGCGCCGAGGTGCCGTGGTTCTTGTAGACCAAACCGGCGAAAGCGCTGTTTTCGGTGCCCTGAACACGATATTGCAACTGAGCGTGCAGACCAAGGTCGATGCTCGTGCCCGAAACGGGAGCCAGAGCTACGCAAGCGTCGGCTTTCTCGGCAAGTTTCACGGCCAAGGTATCGCGCTCCACAATCTTGACGGTGAGCAGACCCACGCTCTCGCAAACCTTGCGCAGAATGGTAACGGACACCACACTGTCTTTATAGATAGGTCCGAGCGTAAAGCTGTCGTTGCCGCGCGGCTGCCACAAGCCCTCGCCGAAGCGGATGCTGTCGAACGGCGTACCCGCATGGAATCCGAAGGTGCTGCCCGCGCATATTTCCACTTCCGAAGGCGTGAACGTCCAGGTGGGACGGTGCGCCACTACGCGGAACGTATCGAATTTGGAAGGACATTCGGCATAGCCGGTGGCCGCCCTTGCCAGATAGAGCGTGGTATCGGGTTCAACCAAGAAACGGGTGTTCTGAACGAGGAAGTTACCCGAACCCACGGCATCCCCGTCTATTGTCATCCATTCATACTTGATAAAGAACTCACCGCCGGTATCCACAATCTGCGGGAAGTAGGCATACGTGTCGGGTTCGTAGCATATCGTGGTGTCGTGGCTGGAGAGGTCTATATCCGCAGCCTGACATACCACCACCTCAAGATCCGTTTCAACTTCGCAACCGCCCAGCACACTGCGCAGGAGCACAGATACGGTATCGGTGCGGTTGAACGCCTTCAAATAGGTGGAGCGGACGGGCCTGTACATCGAGTCGCCGGGCCAGAACACTTCATACTGGGCGTTCTGATCGCGGAACACGATAGTGACAGTTTCGCCGGGACACATATCGGTAGCCCTCTCGATGGGGTAAGACAGCGAGAGATACTTGCTCGGGTCGGCGTAGGAACCTACCCACAAGGTGGAAGGTTCGTGATAGAGAGTATCGTGGTTGGGCGTGATATAGGCCACGCGGTAGCTGCCCGCACGGTTGTCGAGGAATTCCTTCACAAGCGAGTCGGCCGAGGTGATGTTCTGCGTGGTGGCGGCCGCAAACTTGCTGTCGGCACTGTATTGGAAGAACCAGCCGCCGGCGTTGCGCAGCGAAATGCTGTCGATGACGAGGCTGTAGAGCACCGTATCGTCGGGACAGATGGTGTCGCGCTTGGGCGTGAGTTCGGCATCGCAGCTGGAAACCACATAGACGAACTTGTTGGGCTTGCCTGTGCAGAGACCCGCCGATTCAACGGCCCAGAACTCGTATACGCCTACGTTGTCGAGGAAACGACGTTCGGGCACGTAACTATGGCTCGTGGCATATTCGGGACTGCGTTTGAGCAGCTTGGTCATGGCCGAATCCTCATACCAATAGATGTAGCCCAGACCCAAAGCACTGTCGGCCGTCTGCGCGGGGAAGAGGTCTATCTTGCCGTTGCAGGCGTAGATGGTGTCGACAAGGAACGAAAGCTTGCCAAAGTCAATGTCGGGCTGGTTCTGTACGTATACAGGCAGCATGGGGTCGGAGGAGCAACCATCGTCGGCCTTCACACCCACATAGTAGCGACCCTCGGCTAGGTTGCCGAAGAAGGATTCCGTATGCCATGTGCGGCCACTGTCGATGGTATACAGCAGATTGTAGGCCAACTGGCTGGCGCTCGGCGTGATGGCGATGTAGGTGGAATCGTTGGGCATGCAGGCGATGTGGTTGTGAACCTCCACCTGATGTGCCTGGAGCGGTTCGGGCTTCTCACCCACGGTAAAGGTGGCCGTATCGCTATAGACACTGTTGCTTATCACGCACTTGTTATCGGCAAACGAAGCCAAGGCGTAGAAGCGGTCGTTATTGAGCAAGTTGTTCTCGATGATACTGTCTCCACTGCCTATGTAGGTAACGGACTTGTTGCGGATGCGGTACCAACGGATAACGAGTTCGCCGGCAACGGGTTCTCTGCCGTTCACGCGGGCCATGGCGCGAATCACAGCCCTGTCGTTCTCGCAGAGAGAACGTTTCTGGAGGGTGTCGATGCGAACACTCAGCGTATCGGGCGCGTTGATCGTGAAGACGAGGCTGTCGCTCATCACGATACCGTCCGGGTCGCAGTATTTCTTGGTCTGCGCCAGCGTGTCGGTGACAGTGAACTTCACGGTGTAGACACCGGGTTGTGCGTCGGCGATACTCATGCTGGCCGTGTTGGGGTTGGGCACGATAATGCTGCCATCGTTGCTCAACAACGGCGGGTTCACCGTCCAAGAGGTCTGATAGGGTCCGAAGAGTCCGCCGCCGGTCACCAGACCTTGGAAGGTGGCCTTTTCGTTGACGCATACGCTTTCAGAACCCTGCAACTTAACATCAACAATGCAGGTGTCGTTCACTTTTACCAATACCGTAGCCTTGCCCTCGCAACTGAAGCTATCGGTAGCCTTCACCGTAAAGATACGGGTGGAGGCCAGAGGCTTGGTCCAGGTGTCGGCCAGAGTGGCGTCCGCAACCAAGGAAGCATCCGTCCAGCTATAGGAGATGCTGCCCGTGCCTTCGGTGGCCAAAGCGTGCAGCATGGCCACGTCGTTCTTCTTGATCATGGTGTCGGCCCAAGCCTTCACCTTCACGGGACGATGGAAGCGAACAGTGATGGTGTCGCTGATATTCATTCTGTTCACGCACACGCTATTGCCGTAGAGCACACCGATAACCTTGTCGCCGTTGTGAACCGTATAGCTACGCTTATGGTCGTTGCCGTCCCATTCGAGCACGCCGCCACCGTTCTGCTTCCAAGCCACACCGTAGCCCGGGGTAACACGCGCCTCGTAGGTGGGATATATATGACAGGCGGTGGTGCAGAAGTCACTCTCGCCCAAGATGTCGAGGGTGGGAGGATTGAGGTGGGCCGTGTCTACGTTGAGCGAGAGCGCGGGCGTGTAAACGGTGTTGCAGAGTTCGTCGCGCAAGGTGTCGGCCATTACAGCGGCACGGAAGCGAACATTGTTGCTGGCGTCGAGGTCGAAGCCGGCAGGCTTAATCTTCAACGTGCTACCCGTGCGGTCTTGAACCATGGTGTAGCGACTGCCGCTCACCTCGGCCCAGCTGTTGCCACCGTCGGTACTTATCTGCCACATATAGATGTTGGACGCAGGCTTGTAGCCGGCCATATCCACACGCAGCAGGGCACTGTCGCCGGCGCAAACCGCATCGGGAACGCTATAGTTGCGCAAGGTAGGACATTCATATACATCCACTTCCACAGTGTCTACGTTCGACTTGCAACCATAGGCGCTATAGGCCGTCAGGAAGTAGAACGTGGTGGTGTTGGCCGTTATCTGCGTATTGAGGCTGGTGCGGCCGGGCACCTGACCCTGCGTGGAAGTCCACTGTACGGTGGTGGGCTTGTCGGCTTCGCGGAGCAACTTGCCGTGGAGCATCACCTTGCTTCCGGCAATCACCTCGGTGTCGGCCCAGGCCTCCACTTGCGGAACTTGGAGCAATCTCACCTTGATGGTCTTGGAAACATTGCCCGTGCTGTCCAGACAGTAGCCGGTGAGGCTGGGATGAGCCACCGCATACACACTCACCGTGGTGTCGGGCGTAATCGTATAGCTGTCGCCGGCGGCGGTGAGGCTGCCGTTAACATACCAATCAATCTTGTAACCGCCGCCGTTCACCACCTTGGTGTTGAACGTAACCGCCGTGTTCGGGCAAACCGCCGTATCCTTGGCACGCGCCAGGAACATATCGAATTCGAGCTTGCGGTTCTCCTTGAGGCTGATATTCAGACGATGACTCAAGGTGGGGTTGCCCTCGCGGTAGAGCGCGCAGGCGGCAGCGGGCAGAACAGCCTCCACATGAGCGTAGTCGCCGTTCTTCACGTTGTTGTAGAGACGGGTATTGGAAGTCGTGTTGCTTTCCACGAGTGCACCGTTCAGATACCAGTTGTAGCGCAGGTCGCTTGCCTTGAGCGTGCCGTCGCCCACCTTGTCGAGGTTGTAGGCATGGGCGGTGAGCGTGATGCCTTCGCCCTCGCAGATGGCCTCATCGTCGCGGGTGAGGGTCAGGAAGAACGGAGTGTTGGGCGCAGCCGGGCCACCGACAACCAAAGTGTCGTAGGCATAGAGAGTATCGCACCTGTTCACACCCATAGCCGTCACCGTCACCGTATCACCGCTCTTCAAGTTTACCTTCTCGTAGTCGAAGGTAGGAGCCGTGCTGAAGACGTTGCCGCCCGTTTTCCAAACATAGGAAACGTTGCCGCTTACAGGACCGAACTGCGATTCCACAAATACCTTGGCCGCCGCAGTGCTGCCATACATAATCGGGTTGATTACGTCGCCCGAACGGAACGAAGCCACCGCGTAGTTCACCTTGAGGCCGTAGCCGCCGGCAGGTTCGTTCATACGGTAAACCTCACGGTGCGTGCCGTTCTGGTCTACATAGAAGATAACCTGCTTGTGTTCGCGTACAATCGTGAATACATCGCCCACGCTGTAGCTGCCCGCCGCACTGTAGGTAACGGGGCTGCCCTCGTTGTAGACAGTGAACGAACCGTTGGTGAGGTAGAACGCATAGTCGAGCGCGGTGTTGCGGTCGTTTTCGTAGTTGAAGCCCACCAGAACCGCAAGTTCCTTACCCGTAGCCACATAGCGCATCGTGCTGTTGGCCAAGCCGTAGGCCGTGGTGGGTGCATAAGGATAGTTATTGCAGTGAACGTGGCTGAGCAACTTGCTGCCTGCATCGTATCTCCAGTGCATGGAGTTGAGCGACGTCCATTCAGCCTGTCTGAGAGGCTCTACGGTGCACAACGTGCTGTCGGGCTGGTGCAGTTTCACCGTAAGGGTGTTGAGCGGCAATACCGTAACCTTGGTGCTGTCGTAGTAGTTGCAGAAGGTGTTGAGGATTTCCGCATGCAGGAAATACGTGCGGGTGGTGTCCACCACACCCTTCCAACGGAACGTGTTGGTGCTGTCCTCAACCACGGCCAGAGTATCGAGCGGATAGCGTCCCGAAGGCCGAGCCACGAGGGTGTAGAGGATGTGCGGAATATCGGAACCGATAGCCGACGAAATGGCAACCACCTTGTTCTCGTAGAAGAGGGTATCGTCGTGGCAGATGGTCTGGTCGGGCGTGCGTTTGGCCAAAGCGTAGGCCGCGCAACGGGTAAGACGGATTACCATGCTGTCGGTGGCGTCGCAACCGAAGCGGCTCGAAACATGCAGGTAGAGGACAATGCTGTCCGACTTGCGGTCTTTATTGCCGAGGATATAGGTAGGATGCAGCACACCCGCGTTCACGAAATAACCGTCGCCGCTTGTGCTCCATTCAATCTTGTCGCCACGGACGCTGTCGTGGAACAAGGTAACGTTCTTGTTCGATTCGATGGACGTGTCGGGACCCGCATCGGCGTAGACCGCAAAGAAGTTGAGGCCAACCGTGTCGAAATCCACAGTAACGGCGACACACTTATAACTGCTCACAGCCTTCACCGCAAGCGTGTGCGCAGCGCTCGTATCCATAGCATCAACCAGATGGTTGAACGCCGTGCCGTTGTTGCCGGCCACCACCGTATCGTCGAGATACCATTCTATGGCGGGAAGAGCCTTGTCGAACACAGGATGACGGCCTTCCACCTTAAGGTCGGCGTGCATGAACACTCTGCCGTCGGGATAAACGCAAGCCGTAACCGGCGAAGGATCGATGCGGACGTTCAACGTATCGATAGGCATCACCAGAATAGTGGTGTCGGCGCTCTTCACGCTGTCGAAGCCACAATTCATCTCCCTTCTCACATAGCAGAACACGTTATAGTAGAACGTGCCGTCGCTTACATAATCTTCCAGACGGATGGAAGTTGTGTCGGTGAGCGCCACAGGCTTGTTGTTGACATACCAGCGATAGGAGTAAATCACGGTATCGTCGGGATTGTCCACCACCTTCACGGCTATGCCAAGCGTGTCGCCGGCGCAGATAGTGTCATTGCCGCTCAGCAGCATCGAACCCGTAGGCTTCACGTGACGGCGCAAGGGGAAGAGAGCCGTATCGCTGGCACGTTCCAGACCGCATTCAAACGGCAAGGAAACCACAGCGTAAATCGTATCGAGATCTACAAAGTCGTTGGTTATAAGAACCGTATCATTGGCGTTGGTGGAACGTCTCAGCAGTTTTCCATTCTTATACCAAGCCAAGGTAACGGGATGGTTTTCGTTCTGCATGTAGCTGAACGAAAGCGTATCTCTCTCGCCCGGGCAGGAGTATTTGGGCAATACACGCGCCGTGTGCGTCACCACAATACCAAGGGTATCGAGAACATTGATAACCATGGTGTCGGTTACCGTACAGCCGCTCGACTTGTTCGACATGGCGGCCACCATCTTACCCGTGGAGAGCAGAGCGTAGTCTATGGCGTTCTCGTGCGTGGAAACGGGACTGTAGGCCTCGCCCTTGTCGGGAATGAACGTCCACGAAGTATGATAGGTCTTATCGGTGGCCGAATCGGGTTTGGCACCCTTGGCGATGCTCAGGTATACCGTATCGGGATAGCAAACGTTGATATCCTTGCCGAGGTCGGGCTTCGGAAGCTCGTTCACAATCACATCCACACGCTTAAAGTCGGTGCAGGAGGTGTTGACGGTTCCGAATACACGATACGAAGCCGTTTCGAGAGGCAGATAGTGGATGCTGCTGTCGCGGCTTTGTGCCTGCGAGAAGTAGCGAACCGGCTCCCATCTGTAGGATTCGGCACCGGTAGCGCCGATGGTGGCGCTGTCGCCACGGCATACAAATACGGTGTCGGCCACAGTCTGCAGGAAGTCTTTCGGTGTGGACACACGAACCATAATCTCTTGAGACATGGCCGAAGGAACATCCACGCAATAGTCGTTGGTCTTGGCAAAGAGTTTCACCACATCGCCGTCCTCGAAAGCGTAGTTGTGTTCACGGAGCGTATCGTTGCCGTTACCGAATTCAAACGGCTTGTTGTTCACATACCACGTATAGGTGGGCTTGTTGACGGGAGGAGCCACAATCCGCGAAGCGAACATCACGTCGCTCTTATGGTAAACGATGCGGACATCGAGCAGCTTGGGATCCTGATGGTGCGTGGACTCCGGAGAAGCGGGGCACCAATGCGTATAGAGAGCATAGCCGCCGCGATATACGAAGGCCGTAGCCGGAACCTTCGAGGTGTAGAATACCGTGCCGTTCTTGATATAGCGGACGTTATTGGCAAGAACTTCCACTTCGAACACATCGCCTGCCACATATTTTCCGAACGAACCTATGTTGACACCCTTTTCATAAACCTGCAACGTGCCGTAATTCAGATAGATGGCATAGTCAATCTCGCCGTAGTTCGTCACTCTCTCCTTGCTGGTGAGACCGAACATCTGATAGTAGGAAGCATGGGCCGCCGTGGCCTTCACCACACCGTTGCCGCCGGTAATAACCTGCTGCGAAACCGCACCGCTGTTGGTCCAGTTGCTCGTGTAGCTGCCGCTGCAGACAGTGGCCAGATAGCCGTCGCGGTATACGTAGTTGGTCGATGTAACCTGCGTAAAGCGAACAAGTTCCTCCACAATGCTCTGACATTCGAGCGTTCCTATCTGTTCGATATAAGCGTTGAAGTGCTTGCGCGGACGCACGTAGATGGTGTCGTTATCTTCCACAACATTGCCAGGCACGGCGCACTGATGCTTGGTCTCCAAACGGGCCACCAAGTTGCGCATGTTCACCGCCGTATCGCTGTTGGCCTGCAACTCGTCGTAGGCAATGCGCAAGGTATTGGGCGTACCGATAACGGTTCCGTCGAGCATCCAAGTAAAGGCATAATCCTTACCCGCGTCTTCGATAGCCGCCACGAAAGTAACCGGCGCATATTCGCAGATGGTGTCGCCCCATGCAGGATATTCGTTGATAATCTGCGTGATGGTGACTTTAGGCCTATGCATCGGGTAGGTCTGGAACGTGAGGGTGTTACTTTGTTTGGGCGAAGCCTTGATGCAAGTATCACCCGCAAAGTAAACGCAATATACTTGGTCGCCCGCAGCAAAAGTGCTTACAAGGGAGTCGCCCGTATGAACATTTTCGAAGCGTGCGTTCGCGCCGCTGTCCACACGTTTCACGAACCATACATAGGTACCGCTGTCGTAGGAAGGCGTATGCGCCTGGAAGATTACCGCCTCTTCGTCGGGACATACCTGCAAGCCCTTGTTGCTATTGATGTTGACATCGGCTTCGGGCATCTTGGTATAGCGTACGTACATCGATTGGCTCTTTACGGTACGCTGCGTTACGCACATCTTGGACGAAGTCATCTCGGCATATACGGTGGAGCGGTCGAGCATACCCGCATAGGCATCGCTGAACAACGAATCCGTGCCGGCTACATAATTGTTGAAGTACCACTTGAACGTGGGCTTGTCGCCACCGCTTACAATGCTGTCGGGAACAAAGAAATGTCTTTGCTTGGTGCACTCCACAATATTGGCGGTATCGCCCATCTTATCGCCGTTGTAGTCGATAACAAACGACGGCGTGGTGGTGGTTTCGGTTTCCACACGGATGGTGTCGGTATAGGTGCATCCACGCAGGGTGTGTACCGAATAGATATAGTAGGTGAGCGAATCCTCGGGTTTCACACGAACCGTGTTCGTGGTGGCCTCACGGACATTCAACGTCTTTGTGGTGCCGGGAACTTCATCGTGAACGGCGCTTTCCGTCCATTGATAGGTATTGCCTCGGCTCGGCTGAACGCTTATACTCAATGCAATGGTGGTGCCGTGGCAAATCAGGGTGTCGGGCGTAGCCGTTACCGTGGGTTCGGGCGAAAGTTTCACACTGTCGCTGAAGAAGCAGTTATGGCGGTCTATGCCATAGAAGGTATAGATGGTGACCTCGGAGGGACCCACCTTCACGCTGTTCGTGTTGGTGGTGTCGAGAACCCTCGTCACGGAGTCGGATTCGGCACGGTAGAACCAGCTATACTTCACGCCACCGTCGGCACGGAGCATCACGGAATCCCTGCGGCAGAACACCGAATCGGCGAGAGGCGAAACAAAGTGCGCCTCGGGCAGGTAGATGGTGGGCTTGAGAGTGTCGCTCAAGGCCAGACGCGTGGTGACGCAGCCGATAGACGAAGCCAGACCGGCCCAAACGCTGTCGCCGGGAAGGAGCGTGCTGATATGCAACACCTTGCCACCCTGTTCGGTATAGGCCAAGGTTTCACCACCCTTCTCTACCGGCGTCTTGAGAAGCTTGCCGTTCACATACCAGTAGAAGGTGGGGGCATTGCCCGCGTTGAGCGTGGAGTCTACGGTAAAGGTGAGGAAGTTGTCCACGCAGGTGGCCATAGTGTCCACACTGATATGAACGGTAACCTCACGCGGCGTGGTGGGCGTAATCTCAAACAAATCGGTGGTATCGGGCACACAATTGTACTTCTGACCGATTACACGATAGAAATACGTTCTCTTGGCAGGATCCGAAATATAGTTCGGCGTGCCGTCGCCCACGTTCACAAAAGCCGAGTCGGGATGAACCGCCCTCTGCCATTGATACTTATCCATTTCGATGTTCGAAACCGACAGGCTGAATACCGAATCGAAGCAAACATAGTTCTCGCCGATAATGCGGCCGATGTGGGTGCCGGGATAAACATTCACCGTATATACATTGCTGTAGTACGGACAGCCATCGCTGTAAACCACACGGCGGAAGCGGCGCGTGGAATCTATGCAGTTGCGCCAAATGTAATCCTCGTCGGTGGCGTCGTCGGGACAAACCTTATAGCTGCCACCGTTGGTGCTGTATTCCCAACTATAGGTATAGGTGCCGTTGCCGCCCGCAGTAACGGTGTTACCCTGCAGCATCACGCTGTCTATTTCGGGACAAAGCGTTTCCGTGGGACCGTTCACGGTATTGGTAGGCGGCGTATATACTTTAACCTTCAACTGAGGAGTTGCCGTGTCGAAGCAAACTCCGTTGCCCACCAAGGCACGATAGAGATAGGTGGTCTTGGTGCCGGCAATGTTGATGGTGGTGTCTGTGCCGTCGAGCGTATTCCAAACCACACCGTTTACG
Organism: bacterium; assembly: GCA_014803485.1. Lineage (GTDB taxonomy): Bacteria > Bacteroidota > Bacteroidia > Bacteroidales > P3 > Pullibacteroides. Next base: position 16,935 of record JAAVBQ010000035.1, read on the forward strand.
GAACGTTCCCACTTGATGCGGTCGCCGAAATGGTTGTTGAGCGTGAGCATGAACGCCGTGTCGGGACACATGGTGGTGTCGGGCGTGGTGATGTAGCCGGGAACGGCACGCTGGTGAACCACTACGCGCGGATAGCGTACCAAAGTGTCGGAAGCATTCGCCGCACCCTCGGTTACATTGATTACCGTAACCTTGCAGAACGTGGTCTGCAACGGCAACAAGCGGATTTCGGGCCTGTCGCTCACCACAGTGCCTGCGGGAACTTCCCAAATGTATTTGTAGACACCGCTGCCGCCCTCGGGACGCGCCGTAAAGCTTACGCTGTCGCCCACGCAGATGGTGTCGCGGTAGTCGTTCAAGGTAATGTCGAAAGGCTTGATGGTATCCAGACGGAACGGACCACCCAATACCTTCACCGTTACATCGTCCTGAGCCGTACAACCTACCGAATCCACCACCTTGAGGTCGAATACCGTGGTGTAGGTGAGACGCGAAGTCTGCATAATCAGCTGCGTCTTATCGGCATTGAGCGCGTTGTTGGTGCCACTCTTCACCCACGAATACGAATAGGGTTCGGTGCCGCTCTTCACCCACGCTTCCATACCCAAGATAACACGCTCGCCATACTGAACGCTGTCGTCCGGACCGGCATAAACCACAGGCGAGGGATTCGCCTTCAAAACCACCGAGTCGGAGGAGTAGCGCGTGGGAGGACAATGATTTTCGAAAGCATCCACCTCTACCCTATAGGTGTAGGTGCCGGGAACGGTATCGTGAATGGACAAAACGGTTCCGTTGGCGCTGTCGATGGCCACACCGTTCCTATACCATTGCAACACAACGGGAACATCGGGATTCGACAGTTTAACCTTCAATACCTGCGGGTTGGCGGTGCAATAGAGGTTGAAATCCTTTTCAATCTTAACAGCGGTGCCGATTTCGTCATACACATCCACTTTCTGAACGTTGCTGATGAACGGACAACCGTCGCTGTATACAATCCGGCGGAAGTAGCGCGTGGTGTCGATGCGGTTCGTCCACGTGTAGTTTACGCCATCGGCCTCGTTGGGGCAAGACAGATATTTCTCGCCGTCGAGACTGTATTCCCACTTATAGGTGTAGATGCCGTTGCCGCCCTCGGTAACCACATTGCCCGTAAGAGCCACAGCTTCCGTTTCGGGGCAGAGGGTGTCTACAGGGCCGCTGATGGTATCGATAGGCGAAGCGTAAATACGAACCCTCAATGCAGGCGAAGCCTCGTTGGGACAAACGCCGTTGCCCACCAGGGTACGATAGTAGTAGGTTTCGGTAGAACCGGAAATGTTGATGGAAGCCGTGCTGCCGATGAGCGTATCCCAAGCCATGCCGTCGGCGGAGCGTTGCCACATGATGCGGTCTCCCTTGTAATCACGGAGCGTGAGACGGAACATCGAATCGGGACACATGGTAGTGTCGGGCGTGGTGACGAGGCCGGGCACGGCACGCTGATGAACCACCACGCGCGGATAGCGAACCAAAGTATCGGAAGCCATGGGCGTGCCCTTGGTGAGGTTGATCACCGTAACCTTGCACTGGGTGGTGGCCGTGGGCAGGATGCGGATTTCATCCTTGTCGCTTATCACGGTGCCTATAGGCAATTCCCAAATATATTGATACTTGCCGCTACCACCCTCGGGAAGCGCCTCAAAGCTTACGCTGTCGCCCACGCAGATAATGTCTGCATATTCATCGAGCGTGATATCGAACGGACGAATCGTATCCAAGGTGAAAGGTCCGCCCACAACCGTCACTTTCACATCATCCTTAGCCTCGCAACCCACAGAATCCTTCACCTTGAGTTCGAAGACGGTGGTGTTGACAAGACGCGGCGAAGCGGCCGTAAGAACCGTGGTATCGGTATTGATAGGCGTGCTCTCACCCCTCTTCACCCACGTATAGCCATAGGGCTGAACACCGTCGGAAACCGTGGCGTCGGTGCCGAGCGTAATGCTCTCGTTGTAGTCTACCAGCGTATCCATGCCCGCATATACCTTGGGCAAGGCATAGGTTCTCAGAACCAACGTATCGTAGGTGACACGCGGCAGCGGGCAACGGTTGCGCGCTTCGGCACGTATGATATAGGTGCTGGTGCCTACCGTATCGTTTTGGATGCTCAGCGTGGCGGTGGTATCGCCTTCCAGAGTCTCGCCATCCTTAAACCACTGCAAGCCAACGGGAACCGAAGTATTCGACAATACCGCCTTGAGCGTCTTGGCATCGCCGGCGCAGTAGAAGGTAAAGTCTTTGTCGATGCTTACGTAGCTGGAAGGATCGGCCACCGTGGTGATGTTGAACTTATAGATGCGCGTGCAACCGCCTTCGAGTTCCACTCTCACGGAAACCGACTGAACACTGTTGGGTTTGCCCGCACGCACGCGATAGGTGGAAGCGGTGCTGCTGTCGGGCCACAGATACTTAACCCCGCCGGCAACGGTAATGTCGATGGAATCGCCCTGACAAACCGTAGTGTCTATAACGGGAACGAACGTGGAGGGACGAACCTTGAAGTCGTAGTCGGTGGCGCAAACCACACCGTTGTTATCCTTCACGGCGTGAACCGTATAAACCTCGGCTTCTTCGGTAACGGTCACCACAACCGTATCGCCCTTGCCAATCTCCACGCCATCTTTCGACCAAGTGTAGGCCACGGAAGCATCTTGACGGGCCCTGATGGTGATATCGGTATTGAGACAGCCTTCGTTGATGGCCGGAACGCCCGTATTGATCTTAGGCAGAACGGTAACGGTTACGCGAACCGGCTTGCTTTCGCACTCACCGCCTCTTTCGGTGGCCGAAATCACGTTCTTGCCCACACCGAGCGAACTGATATTGCAGGTGTCGCCCTGGGCCATTTCGGTGGTGAGCGTGTAATCGCGATACCAAACGATAGAGCCACCGCCCGCAGGCTTAGCCTCGAGAGGCTTGCGCGGCGCATCGTAGCAATAGATGGTGTCGTTGCTGAGCATCTTGGGTCCTTCGGGCGTATCGTCCGCATAGAACTCGAGCGTATCCCTGCTCACACAGCCCGCCGCCGAAAGCACACTCAATATATAGGTACCGTTGGGCAGGTCTACAAAGTCGGAGGAATTGCCATAGTTGGCAGGATCCTCAATAGAATAGGTAAGCGTGGTGTCGCCCTTGGCACGGATGCCTATGATACCGTCGCTTTCACCGCAAGACGAAGGCACAATCGCCTCGATGCTCGTGAATTCGGGAGCCGCGCCCACAAATACCCAAACACGCACGGTGGCACTCTTGCAGTTGTTCTGAATCTGATAGAGATAGTAGGTATATACACCCGGCACGGAGGGGAACGCCATGGAGTCGCCCGTGTGAACCTGCTTGGTGCACTGCATATCGGTGAACCAACGGATTTCCGCCTTCTTGGTGTTCGGGTCGAGCACGAGATATTCGGGCAGCGTATCCTGAACGCAATACATACCCGCGTTGGTAACCGCAGGAGCCACAGGCCCGTTGGGATCGCGCAGACTTATGTAGACAGGATTGCTCTTGCAGGAATAGATGTCGGTTACCTGAGCCGAATACATACCCGCGCTCAAGTTCTCGAACAAAGTCTGCGAACCCTTATCCACATTGTTGAACGTATAGGTGTAGGGAGCCGTGCCCTTGTTTCCGGAAAGCGTGATGCTACCCTCATCGCCACCGCAAGTGGCGGGATGATTATAGGTGTAGGAAAGCGTGGGCTGAGGCTGAACACCCAAGTTTATGATTTCCGAAGGAATGGGAATAACCTCCACGCACGAAGCAATCAAGCCCGTGGGCGTCATAAAGGCCTGAACCTTTTCGCCCGGGGTAATGTTGGGTATCGTGAAGAGGGTGTCGCGCGTCTGGAAAGTACGCTTGCCGGCCGTGCCGCCGCTGAGTTGGATGCTGAACGCCTTGAGGGCGGAAGCCGAAACATTGGTATACAACTTGATGCGGGCCGGATCGTTGACACAACGCGGCGTGTCTACCAACGAAATCGAGAAGATTACCGAATCGAGCACATGGAGCGTAACGGGCGCGGTGGTGTCGGAAGGCATACAACGGCTGCTCACCGCTATCAAACGATACTGGTCGCCCTCTTCAACCTTCTCCACATAGTTAACCGTGAGGTTGGCCGAATTGAGACCCTCGTATTTGCCTGCGGGCGCCTTATAGGAAGCCAACTGCCATTCGCCCACGCCACCGGTGCGTTTCTCCCATATATAGGTGAGGTCGTAGCCCCTTGTGTTGGTGGTGATGCGGGTGGAACCGTTCAGACACGCATATACATCCGAAGCCGTAGCCGTGGTGCTGGTGGCGGGATGGATGTTCACCCTCACGTTTTTCGGCGTGGTGCAACCCTCCATCGAAACCAAGGTAACCGTATAGGTGGTGCTTACGGCAGGCGATACCCAAACCGTATCGGTTTCGGACTTGGCGCCGGCGCCGGCCACCACATAGGTCTGCGGCGTCCAGTAGAGACTATCCACACGAGTACCCGTGGCAAACAGAGCTACCGTGTCGCCGGGACATATCGAAGTGTCGCGCGTAATGGTGGTGAACTTGGGCGAACCGTCGGGCCACAACACCAAGGTATCGGTGAGGACGGGATTCACAATCGGGCACTTGTTGGCCACGGTTACGGCGCAGAACAGACGGGCACCGTTGTATACCGTATTGCCCCTGCCCCTGTAGGTGGCGCTGCCCTCGAAGTTCCGCACGGCCTTGAACGTCTTGGCGGCGGTATCTTCCACATACCAAGTATAGTTCTTGATGCCTTCCACGGTGGAGTCGGGCTTCACACCTATATTAAAGTATTCCGAAGGCGTGCAAAGCACGGTGTCGCCCGTAAGGGTGGCGTGGCTCAACACAAGACCAATCACCTTAACCGTGATCTCCTTGTATACGGTATCCACACCGTCGTCTACGGTGAGCGTGTAGACCGTGGTGCCCACGGGGCTGTTCTTCATGCACAGAACCGAGGTGTCGACCGTAGCGAAATAGGGGTTGGCCGGCGTGGTATCCACCGGATTCATGGTCCATACGTGGTGATACATCTCGCTGCCGCCCACCGGCTTGCCGCTGATGCAGAGGCTGTCGTTCTCGCAGATTTCAATATACTGCTTAACGAGCGTGCCCGCACCAATCTTGCCGTCTATGCCCAGCGGACCGCCCTTGCAGGTAACCAACACCGTATCGCGGGTGGTACATCCGTGGATGTTGGTACCCGAAAGCACATATTCCACATTGGCCTTGATGATGCCCGTCTTGGCCTCGAGGCTGTCGGAAACACCCTTGATGCCCGACAACGGAGCCCACGAATACACCATGGTGTCGTTGGCCAAGGTATCTTGGTTCGCCGCCACAAGCTTGCCGTGCAACTGACCCGTGGTATTGTATTGAATGGTGGTGTCCTTACCCGCATTCACCACAGGATGCTTATGCGCCGCCGTAACAAGGATGTTAGAACCTTCCGGATCGAAAGCCGGACAGCGGTAGCCCGTGTAGACCAAAGCCTGGATGTTGGTGCCCCTATATACCGGCGCGGTGAAGGAGAGATCCTGACCGCTTGTCACAACAACGCTATCTACCATCCAGTCTATCTTGCACTTGGAGCTGGGAGCATTTCCAAAGCTGAGCTTGAAGGTGGCGTTTTCGCCCTCGCAAAGCGTATCGTTGGGCATGCGGACAATGGAGGGATAGCTATATTGAACGGTGTTGACGCTGAGTATGGCCTCGCCGATAATCACGGGATCGTTGGAGTAGAGCGTATCGCGCAGACCCGTGGTAGCCTTGCGGCCATCCACCACGCAACGATACTTGAAGCCGTCCATACCCAAGTGCAAAGCCGTGGTCTTGTGCGCCGTATCCTCGCCTATATGCAGCAAGCAGGTGGTGGTGTTCTGTTTTTCCACCCAATAAGGATTGGGCTTGGGCAGCGAATCGATATCCAACCAGCCGTCGCCCTCGTCCACCTGCCACTTGTAGTGGGCATCCACACCCGAAGCACGCACCTTGAAGGTAGCCTCCGTGCTGTCGCAGACCGTGGTGCTCTTGGCATGTTCGATAATACGCGTATCTGTGTAGACCTCCACGTGTACGGTGTCTTTCACCACGCAACCCCACGGTTCGGTAAGGGTTACCGTATAGGTGGTGGTGGTGCGCGGCGAAGCGTTTACGGTGTCTTTGTCGCAGATGCCGTTGGTGAGCGAAGCGCAAGGCGTCCACGCATATTTGGCCAGCTCGCTTCCGCCCGCAGCCCAGATATCCACGTCTTCGGAAAGGTTGATGGCCTGGTCGGGGCTTACCGTCATTTCGGGCAGCTTCTTCACGTGGATATGAAGCGTGTTCGATTCCTTGGGACGGCAATCCACGCAATGGATGCTCGAATGGAGCATCAAACGGATGCTGTCGCCGTCGCCGAACGAATCTATCTTAATGATATTCTTCGAAAGACCATCGAATACCGTATCCTCGTTGTGCATCCATACAAAACGCGGTTTGTCGCCCGCATTCACGTAGGCCGAAGAGAACGTGAGAGGCAAGCCCTCGCACACCGTAATATCCGAAAGATCTTGGTCGATATCGGCGGCAATGGTCACGTTCACAATTTTCTTTTCGGTGGCCTTGATGGTGATGGCCGGAGTTTCGTAAGGACGGTCGGTGACGCAAGACAGCGACGAATATACCGCCAGGCTCAACTTGAAGCCGTTGGCCAGACTATCGAAGCGGGCCGTGGTATCGTTTCCGAATTTCTCCAGAACGGGCAGACCGTTTATTTTCCAAACAAAGCGCGCCGAATCGCCGAAGCCGTAGCCGGTGAAGCGGAAGAACGAACTATCGCCGTAGCAAAGCTCCTCCGTGCCCATATTGGGCGCCATGCTGTCGATAACCGCATATACAGGTTCGGCATAGATGGCCTTGATAACCTTGGTGGCCATAGGCAGTTCGTCGCTCGAAGCACAGCCAGGATCGATGGTAACCGTGTAGGTGCCCGCCATCTTCGTGGTGAAGTTGGGACGGAAAGGATTCTGTTCACGCGACGTCCAGCCATCGGGACCGCGCCAATAGTAGGTGGCGTATTCCACCGAGTCGGTGGCAAGGAACAAAGTATCTTTGGGACAGAGAGAATCTACCGAATAGATATTGTATTGATTGGTGTCGCAAGGCACGGCGCGTTTGGCGAAACCGTCCGACTTGCCGCCCGCATACATAGGCACAAACAAGCCCTTGCCCAAGGTGGTGATGAAACCGTCGGCAATGCCGCCCATATACGGCCAAGGCTTGGGAAGAGGATTGTTGATATTGTGGAAACCGTCTCCGAAACCACCCAGATAGGCCACCGAAGGCAGGGCCTTCATGCCCACGGAGATATGACCGTCTCCCAAACCGCCCATATACTGCGGCGCAGGCCTGGTCTTCATGCCCACGGAGATATGACCGTCTCCGAAACCGCCTAAATAGGTTACGGCGGGGCGGGCCTTCATGGCGATGGAGATATGACCGTCTCCGAAACCACCCAAATAGGCCACGGCAGGACCGGTAAACATAGACGCAGAGGTGTGACCGTCTCCGAAACCACCCAAATACGCCACAGCAGGACCGGTAAACATAGACGCATGGGTATGACCGTCTCCGAAGCCGCCCAAGTAGGTTGAACTCAAAAGTTCGGGCTGGGTGGCCGTGATATTACCGTCTCCGAAACCGCCTAAATAAGAGGCGCCTTTAAGCTCGGGTTGGGTAGCCGTGGTGTTACCGTCGCCAAAGCCACCCAAATAGGTTGAGCCCTTCAGTTCGGGCTGGGTGGCTGTGGAATTACCATCGCCGAAACCGCCTAAATAACCGAGATACGGGGTAGCTTTCATGGTAACCGTGGAATGGCCGTCTCCGAAACCACCCAAATAACTCAGATGGGAGGAAGCTTTTAGGGTTACGGTGGCGTGACCGTCGCCCATACCGCTATGATAAAGCGCCATGATAGGACGGATCATGGCGGCGTTGCCATGACCGTCGGCCATACCGCCCGCAAAAGTCTTGGCGGCCTTGGCCTTTTTGGAAACCGCCGTTTCCACACCGCTCGCCATACCGCCCGCAAAGGGTCCGAACTCGGTGTCGTCGGAGGCAGAGGCTTCCGCCGTAGCCGCCGCAGGCGCCACCGAAGCGGGAATTTCAGAAACAGGAACAGCCTCCACCGGAACCGGAGAGGCAGGAACGGATACGGAAACCTCCGCAGGCGCGGAAGCGACCTCATGCACCGAGAAAATAGAGCGATAGCGCACCACGGCCGCGCTCGCCGCCAACATGGCCAGCAAGAGCAACGTGGCTACCCAAATCCCCCTCCTCATGTGAATGTGGTCGAAGTGTTTCAAACCTAAACTCTTTTAGTTACTAAAACTCACTCAGGTCGTAGCGGGTTTCGGGCGGTGCATAGCGCGCCCCCCTGAAACCGGTATAGGGCGTTCTGTCGCCCTCGTTGTTGATGATGAATGTGCTTTCGGCATAGGTGCGGTCGGAAACCTTTCCACCCCTAAAGCCCGTGCCCTTGCCCGACGCATCGGGCCAGCAAGGCTCCACGCTGAACGCATCGGGAAAAACCTCCACCTCGCCTAATTCGTCCAACTTGCCGTCGCCTTCGTTGGGTATGAATTTACGACCGTCGTCGGTGCTCACATTAACGCAACGCTCCCACAGATTGTCGCTCATGTTCAAGATGCCGTAGTAGGTGGCGCCCGCCTCGGTGCGCGAGGTGGAATCGCCCGAAAAGCCGCCCACCCGCATCACCCAGGGCGCCTTGCCCGTGGGAATGTAGTTGGCTTCGAGATTCACCGACTTTTCGTCGGGCTGGTTGGGATTGGTGAACCATGTAGACCCCTTGGCGGTGACGGCCGTGCCGTATTTCTCGCCCCAGGCCATCTCCTCCTTGAGAAACCTGGTGCCCCGGCAAGCCTTTTCGTATTCCAGTTCGGAGAAAGGCCGCAGGCAGGCCCAATCCAAGTAGGCCGCCCCGTCGTTCCACGAAAGGAAGTTGCAGGCTATGTTGCCGCCGTTCATTTCCAAATCCCACGCATCCAAACCGTTTCCTCCGCTTATGCTGTTGCCGTAGCGGGCCGCCACAGCCGCGGCTTCTCCGCTGGCACGCAAGCCCGCCGCACGGATGCGGATATAGTTGCGGTATTGGGTGGGGTTGCTGTTGTATTTGGCGGGAATCATGGCCAAGGTGCCCTGCGCCGCATAGGGACTCGCCGCCGTGCGTTTTTCCTGCTGTTCCACCGTGAGGGTGTTGAGGAAATCGGCGTATGCATGTTGGCTTATCTCATATTTCATCATATAGAAAGCCTTGTGCCCCATGGGGAAGGTATCGGGAATGGCCTTGCCCTGATAGGTGAAACCCGTTTCGGATTCTATGGTGCCCATAGTAGCCTTTACAACAAAACTACCGCCCACGATATCGGTCTTGATGATAAGGTTCTTGCCGTCGGCAAAGAGGGCGTTTGGCGAAATGCCGTCGCCCAAGATATAGGTGTGTTCGGGCACATACACCATTTCTATGGCGAACACCGCCACCTGGAGGTTGTCGCTCGACAGAAAGCCGTCGTCGGCATACTTCCACTTGAGGCGGATGTTCTCGAGGGTGTTGTGGCCGTTGCCCACATCCTTGCGATAGATGAACAGACCCGTTACCTTTTCGCCGAAATCGGTGTTGCTGGTGCCGAACTCGGTCCACATAGGCTCGTTGGCCGAACCTATCTCGTGGGGCGCGGCAATGTAGCAGCCGGAGCCGCTCATGCGCGGCCGCCCCTCGGGCGCCATCAAATTAACGTGGCTCCAAGTCTTGAGCACGTCTTCGTAGGCCTTTACAAACACCCAAGCCGCATCCCAGTTGCCATGGGTGCGGTCTTTCCAAGAAAATTCCCAACTAAGGTCGAACTTGATATATACGGTGCCGGCCATAGTGTCGCGGTCTTTCAGACTCACATTGGCAATCTGGATATTACTTGCCCTGGCCCCAAAAAACGGAGCGAGGGCAAGTAACACCAATACTATATGCCTGCAACCTTTCATCGTATGCAGAAAATTTAGACTATAGACTATTTTTCAGCCTTGTATGTGCGCACGCAACGGATACCGCGCATAGGCGCTCCGTTGGCCTGAGTTCCGTTGGTGGTTATAGCTCTATTGCTCGGAATAATGGTGTTGGCAAACATATGGCGGGAAGAAATCATACCGGCATAATATTGCCAACTATTCATATTGCCAACGTTCCAGTTTATTTCATTCTCAGTAACCCGACCTGCCGCATTGGTGGCATTTGCAGCAGGTACACCAGGATAGTTAACCCCATAGCCACTTTTGCAAGCCCACCAATTATTACCTGTAGCCCACCAAGAACGCCATGTAATCGACGCAGAGGAAGAACAACTTCCTGTCATAACATTAAACATCATGCCTCGGCAAATATAATATTTGGCATTGGTAGTCATGTGCCAATCTTTATGCGTGGCCGCCCCATTGGGATTCAACTGCCCGCAACCATGGGTACCCACAAAAGAGCGCCCTGTAGTATCGTAGGCCGAAATACACATTTCGGCCACATTGTCGCTCATATTCATCACGCCCCAGAAGGTGGCACCCGCTTCGGCACGCGTGGAAGTGGAGTCGGCAAAAATACCCACACGCAGAGGGGCAGGATAATAGGTATGCGTCCATGACCATGAATGCGAATTTCCATACCACCAACCACTAAGATTGGTAGACCCTGTTGTACTCCACCCTCTTACATAACCCACATTAAAATTCGGCCCTACAATCTCCGTACCCGTATTCAGATTGGTGATGCCATTGCGCGTTCCATAACTGGCTTGCGTGGGATTGGCTTGACCGAAGAACACAGCCGTGACCGAACCCCAGGCATATTCGTCGTTCACAGGTTCGCGCGTGCCCCGGCAGGCCTTTTCGTATTCCAATTCGGTCATGGGGCGCAGACCTGCAAATTCGGCGTAGGCCAAAAGGTCGTCGAAACTTACAAAGTTCATCGCCAAATCCTGTCCGTCTATATTGCGGACCATCTCACCACGATCATCGTATTTCACATTGTCGGTTTGATTATAGACATTGTTAAGATTGGCATCGCAACCGAAAACCACCGAAGGGGCCGCCTGTTTAATTTTCACATAATTACGGTAAGCGCTTAAATCGCTACCCCATGCCCAAGTGTTAACCAACGCCGTGGTAAGGTTGCACTGCACACGCCCGTTCTGCTGACCTTGGTTCAGACTATTCAGGAATTCACACCAAGCTTCCTGCGACAATTCGTATTTCATAATATAGAAAGCCTGATAGCCCTTGGGGTAGGTTGCGGGAATGGTGCCCGCCACCATGCCGTTATTCAAGGCCCAAAGCGTGGTAGCTCCAGCCGTATTATTTACTGTAATAGCCTTTTCACTCGTCACCACATAGGGCTCCAGCGTAGCACCAGCGCTGGTGGTGAACGAACCATATTGGGTAGCGGCCGTACCGCGACCGCCCAAATAATAGTCACCTGCCGGCACAAACACCATTTCTACCGCAAATACCTTCACCACTAAGTCGTCTTCGTCCACAAAGCCCTGGTTGCCGTAGTTCCATTTAAAGGAGATGCCCGGCACCACCACATGGCCTGCCCCCGAGGTGGAGCGATGCAAAAAGAATCCCACCACACAGATGGCGGAATCTTCCTTGGGGTCTACCTGCCATTTTTTCCAAGCCACAGAATAACCCGGCTCCAAGGTCATGGGTTGGGTAGTCTTGAGACCATCCCGACTGGATACATAGTATTTGGTGCCGGAATTCACAGCATCGGCGGTTTTGGTAGAACCGGCAATGGCACTGTCTTTTTCCAGATAAACGTGATTCCACGATTCCCCGTCCCAGCACTTGACGAAAATCCAGGCTGCATCGTAGTTATTGGGCTTGGAGGTGCGCCAGGAATTATCCCAAGCCAAGTCGAACTTAATCTTGATGCTGTGTTCCTTTTCGTTCTGTCCCTCCAACACCGGAAGCCCGATGATGCGGATGTTGTTGGCAAAAACACCGCTCACACAAGCGCCCAGCAAGGTGAGAAGGAGTAGCAACTTTTTCATAATCTCACTTATTTTATTGTTTTTCTTTTCTATACACTATAAGCACAAGCTTATATAAACCGCAAATTTAACAATATTCCGACAGTTTTCAACAATTTTTTGAAAACTTTTTTCCGAAGCAGATTTTTCCGCTTGTTTTTCTCAAAACAAAAGATTAAAGAAGCCCCGTGACGAGATAGTAGTAGAAAACATAAGAAGCCCCACAGCGCGCCCACAACTCCTCATAATCAAGTTCGCCCCGTTTCCAAAGCCGACAGGTCTCCTCCACACGCCGGCATTCGCGTGCCACCTCCTCAGTCACCTCTCCCGGCTTAGCGTTGCGGGCCAAGAAAAGCCCCTCTTGCAGATATTCGGGCAGGGACAGGCCCAAGCGATGGTAGTGGGCGGCATCGGCAGGTAGATTTTCCCAATGCAGATAATAAAGGTCGGTAAAGGTCTTGTAGTCTAAGAGCAAGGTATCAGACAAGGGCGTATAAATTTTCTCCACCCAAAAGTCGAGAAAAATATCTTCTTCTATGGTGCGCTTGTTGCCACTTTTGCGGTGGTGACTTAGATAGGGATGCGTGGCAGCGGTTTCGGGGCTGTTATAGGCCTGCCAATAGTTCGCCTCAGCCCTATAAGCCAAAGTGTGCGCCTGATAGTGAAGATAGCGTTGTGCCAAATCGTAACGGCCCAAATAGATGCTGTTGGGGATAATCCAACGTACAGCCGCGTTGCTAAGCCCGTGCGTATTGAGATGGTTGTTCGCATAGATGCGCATAGGCACCATAAGCCCCACATGCCAGGCCAAGCGGATATGGGGAATATTATAACGGCCCGCCGCCGAGTTCGCATAGGGAAACATAGCCTGCATTTCCGGCACTTGGCCGAAAGAGAAAATTTCGCGGTTGAGCCGATGAGTTTTGAGCAGGGCGAGTTTGAGATTCACCGAAAGCAAATCGCGATATTCAGCCTTGGCTTGCGAAAGCAACTTTTCTTCGGGGTGGGCATCGAAATAGCGGGACGCAAGGCCATAGACGTGTTCCCAATCCTGCGCCTCGGCCGCCCTTTCGCTTTTATAGAAAGTCCGCTGCACGGCAAAAGCCTTGTTAAATGTTGGAGAGAATGCCCCTACCCCTAAAGTGGGTAGAAACAAAAGCAGAGCCCAAGCGGGCAATGTTTTTCTATAAACAGCCGGTTTGCGACACCACAAGGCTTTGATACCTATAGCCACAGCCAATAGAGCCATCAAGCGCAACACCCAGGCCAAGCCCTCCACACCTCTATAGGCCATCAAAAAATAGAAAGGCGCCAAGATTGCCGTGGCGATAAGCCCGCCTATGCGCAAGCCACCACGCAAAAAAAGATAATAGAGCTCGGCAAACCAAAGGCCCAACAACAGTAGGTGGACAACCACAGCCCCTACCCCCCAATGCCAAAATTGAATCAAGAAACGAGCCAACCAATGGGCCGGGCCTTCGGTAATAAGAATTTCGCTATGAAATTCGCGCAAAAAACAAAAGAAACTTGCTTGTTCGGCCGCCCAAAAACAGGGGAAACAAAGCACCAGCCAAAGCACAACAAGGGCGGCCAATATGCCTGCAAAAACAATACGAGTTTGGCAACGCCTCATAGCCTATTTGCCGAGAAACATGCGGCAGTTGTGATATTCCTGAAGCGTTTGCTTATCGGGAAGGCGTTCAAAATCGGCAAGTGCTTCTTCATAGCGCTCCAACATATAGAGATACATGCCCCGCGATTTATAGGGCCAAAGGTTAGTGGGGTCGTGCTGAATCATTTTGGTGAGCAGCTTCACCATAGGCTCGCGGGAATCTTTGGCCTTTATCTTGTTGCTCTCATACCAAATCACCTCAGCCTTATGAGGATATTTTTTCCTTAAATCCTTTTTGAGCTTTTGGTTAAGTTTTCCGTACTCCACACTCATCGCCGTGGTGTCACCGAAACCCGCTAACTTTCCGATAAATTCCTTATAGAGATAGTCCAAGCCGAAAGGCGTGGGGGCAATAAGGCTTTCCTTATAGGCCTCGTAGGCCGCCCAGGCCTCTTCGGTTTTATGCAACTCGAGTAGTTGGTTAATGCTGTCGGGCAAGGCAAGAATCCCCGAGGTGGCCTGATAGAGACTGTCGGAAACTCGGGCCTGCACTTGCGCCAAAGAATCGGCCACAAAGGCCGCGCGCAGAGCGATGGAATCCGCCTTAGGGTCTTCGTTCACTCTGCGTGAGGCCACGGCAGCAGACTGGGCAAAACCCGTGCCACAAAAAAACAAAAGGGATAGAAAAGCTATTGCCAAACGCTGCATCACGAATTATTTTTCTTCCGTTGCGGCAGCCTTTTCTTGCTCAAAATAACTCTCGCATTCCGCTTTCCAAGGCATTTTGTCGTAGTCGGGATGCTTGCTAAAATCGTGGCAAGCTTCCTGCATCTTGCCCTCGTTCATCAGAGCATAACCCCTATCCAAATAGGCATTCGTATAAGTAGAATCCGCCTCAATCACCTTAGTATAAATACGGATTCTATCTTGATCGGTGATAGTAGGCAATTCATCCAATTCCATCAAAATCACCTCTACTCGCTTGCCATAGGTGATTTGCAACTTCTTTTTCGCAGTCTCGTAATTCTCCTTGTATTCAGCCTTATCTGGAAAAATCGCACTCATACCCCCGTAAAAATCCTTATCGGCATAGGTTGCCAAAAAATCATCACTTATGGTAGGCCGGAACTTGAGGTATTCCGCAAGTGCCTCCTTATATTTTTCGGCTTGCATAAGTTCCAATAAGTTTTCGGGAAGCTCAACACCTCTAGGATTCCCACCATCGCCTATAATAACTGTTGTATCGGCCTGCGCCTCTACTACCGCCGTGCTATCGGCGGTCTGCGCCTGCACAGCCCAACATCCGAACAAGCCAAAAAAGCTTATCAAAATCAACTTTTTCATAGTATCTCGTTTTTAAATAAGTTTCTGCAAAAATAAGGATTTCTTTACAATTAGCGCACACGGCGTTTGTGGTATTTAATCGGGCCGCTGGCCGCGGAAGCAAAGCCCCCGTGCGTTTGGTCCTCGAGGCTCTGCATACCCTCCTCTCTCAATTTGGCCTCCTTTTCAAGATCAGCCCGCCATTTGCCCTCTATTTTTCTAAGATCGAGCGTCTTTTGCGCACGGTTGAGCGTATAGCTCAGCGTGGCCTGGTGTTTGTTGTCTTTATCGATTCGCAACTCCTTAATGGCCAGTTCGGGCGCTTCCTGCTTGGCATAGGGATTGAGCGAAAGGTTTTCGGCCCTTTCGTCTATAAGCGCATGCGATACGGGCGTGGCGTATTGCTTGGCCTTGGCGAAATCGAGGTCTGTGTAGTAGGCTTTCAGAAAGGCACGGCCCGTTTTTTCGGCCTGCTGCTTGCCACTGCAGGCACATAGGCACAAGGGAAGAATGAGTAAAAGGAGGTGTTTTTTCATACTTATCAGGGGTATTTTAGTATCACAATGCTATCGGGGCGTATCCGCTCCATGCGCGAAAAGCGCTTGGCCTCGGCCGCGCTGGTGCGTATGGGGCGGTTGGAAAATTCGGGCACGTTGAACGAGCGGAAGAAGCTTAGATAGAAAGCGGGGTCTTTCTGCGGCAACAAAAAGGGTTTGTGCGAAACCCCCAAGCTGTCTATATAGGTGAAATAGGGGCGGGAATAGAGATTGTCCTCGCGCTTGGTGCTATACATAAGCCAAGACCCTTTGCTGCTGAAGGTATGGTAGCTTTCGGTGTAGGGGCTGTTTACATTCTCCATTTTCTTGACGGGATAGAGAAAGCCTGGCTTGCGTTCAAAGCCCTCGCCCTCGCTGTCGGAGAGATTGAGCAAGTAGAGGTCGCTTTCCGGGTGGCGGATGGGGAAGGTGCCGTGGTCGCTAAGACAGACGGCCAAAAAGCATCCATCGGGCGAAAGACGCGGAAAGGAAACGGTATATCCTGCCACGGCCGCGTTAATGACGGTGTCGATGCGCCCGAAAGTGCGCGTGGAATCGTTAAAGGCCACGCGGATTAGGTTGTAGCGGATTTTTTTGGAAAAATCCACATCGTCTTCCTCGGCATCGCGGGGCGGATTGGGGCTTTGGCATACATAGAGCCATTGGCCGTCCGGGCTCCAATAGGGGAAGGTTTCTTCGTTGAGGCTGTCGCAGAGGCGTTCGTCGGAAAAGATATAATTACGAACCGCATCGTAGAGAATAAGGTCTCCGAAGGAGTCGTAGACCTCGGTGCGGCGCACAATGTCTTGGGCATGCACAAAGGGATAGGCCGAAGCCGTGCCGAAGGCGATAAGCTCCTTATTGGGGTGCCAGGCGGGATAGACGCCCCCTTGGGGAAAGCGCTGCGACTTGAGGTCTACCCGCAGGGTTTGTTCGGGCGTGATAATAAAGGTGCCCGTATGGTCGAAGCGCACGTGATAAACTATATAGTCTCCGTTGCTTTGGGCATAGGTGTGGCAATTCTCGCAGCCTATGTCTTGCAGGCGGTTGTCGAACAAAAAACGGCTTGTAGCGTCTTGCAGGTTGTATTCTATGGTCTGCAGCACCGAGGAGGTTTGATAACTGGGCTCTATAAGGCGGCAGCTGAAATAGGGGTCTATGCTGTCTTGCACCTGCCAGGTGAAAGCGTGGCGCTGCACACCCTCTTGGGTTTGGAGGCTCAGTTGCACCCGCAGCGTATCGTGCAGGTTTTGCGCCAACAGCCTGTGCCATGCCTTGGGGCTAAAGCGCACCCTATGACGGCCCTTGAGCCGCAGAGTATCGGGGCCGCTGCCATAGGCCTTGAGTTCGTAGCGGCTATGGGGCGGCAGTATATAGAAATTGAGGGGCGCGATATTGACGGGTATCGTGCAATCGGCATAATCGGGGTAAAGATAGGCCTCGGGCGCGGAAAGATAGCGCATCTGCGCGAGATCGCTTTCGCGTACACGCGGGGAGCAGGCCACAAAACCTACGGCCATGGCCACAGCCACCAGCCCCCCAACTTTTCTAAATGGATTTTTCGGATTGCTTTGCATAGGAGGGGGGTTGGGGTTGTAGGGTTTGGGGAATCTCGTGCATATAGAGGTCGTAGAACCAATAGGTGTGCATCCATCTATGGGCCAAATCGGCAAACGAAATCTCGTCGCGCTGAAACTTAAGGTTGTCGAGCACAAAGAGTGCAAAATCGCGCTGCGTTTCGGCTTCTATTTCGTTTATATCGGTGGGCGTGGTGGCCGCTGCCGGCGAATAGCCCGCTATAGCCAACAGGGCTTCCTGCACATGGCGGGGCATGCCTTGCGGATAGCATTCTTTTATCTGGCTGCGATGGGGACCAATATCTCCGGGATTCTTGTCAAGCAGGCAAAGCGCAAGGTAGTATTCGAAAAACAAAGGATTATAGCCCCTATAGAGGAAGTTGCGGCGGGCGTTCTTGTCGGGTTTATAGGCATCCACGGCATAGTTGGAGGGGGGAAGCATGGCTCGTCCCCTTTCTATCTGCGCTTGGTTCACCGAGTCCTTGCCATGAAACAGACTTTGCCGCATAATATGCACGAATTTGGAGGCGGGCAGCGTATCGTTCAATATCAGGCTCACCTTGATAATCTCGCGCATCACCACAGGTGAATATATATGACTGGTTATCCAATCGTAGTTTTGGTGCAGGCTTTCGCTGAAATTGCCCGCATAGGCATAGTAAACGGGGGTTACGTAGGATTCGGGGCGGTTGACCAACTCAGAGGGAAAAAGGAAGGGAAAGGTGGAAAGCCTATAGGTGAAAATCTCCCCGCTGGCCTTGCCCGTGGCCAAAAGGCAGGTCTTGAGCTGGGCTTCGTAGAGCAAATCCTCGGCCAAATGACCCGTGGCGGCGGTTTGGTCGGGATAGGCTTTGTTGAGAAGTTGCAAAGCCTCTTGCCAGCGATATTCGCGGCAAAGCCGGTCTACCACAAAAAAACGGGACATAGGTTTGGCCTGCGTGGGCGTGATGCCGAGCGAGAAGAGACCTACCAAGAGGCAGAGCCCAATCGTTATATATCTGGAAATCTTGCCTTTTATCCATGCCCAAAGGGGCGAAGCCATCCATCCTACAATCCCCACCACCACACAAAGTGTGGCAAGAGGCTTCACATAGAAATAGCCGAAAGGCACTTGAATATAGTTGGTACTGATGGCGTATCCAAGGTTGTGCATCTTTAGGCCCGGCGAGAAAAAGGCATAGGGCTGCCAAATCCATACCCCCACGCAACACAAAACGCCTATCACCAGCGTATAGAACGCCAGGCGTTTGAAAAATGCGGCCCAAGCACGGGCCTCGGCCAAACAATCCGAGAGGTCTATCAAGTTGTAGAACACCCAAGCCACCAAAATATACTCGCGTATATAAAACACCAAAAAGGCCAAGTAGACGATGCGGAGCGCCATGCAGCGGGTTTTGCCGCAGGTTTTGCGCCAGACTACGCCGCCCAAGCCTGTGGCAAGAAACACGAGAGGCCAAATCATGAATGTTTGGGGAAACACAGGCAACAAACAGGCCGTGAGCGCAAAACCTATAAGGGTTTGCCCCGGGCTTTCCAGACCCGCCGCCATATTGAGGCTCCAAGCCGTCAGCGTGAGCAAAAGCGCACAGATAAGAACACCCAAGGCGGGATAGTAGGCAAACTGCACCAAGAAACTGTTGGTATAGAGCAACGGCCCCCATATTTCGCCGCGAAATTCATCCACATAGGAGGCCGAAAAGCGGAAAAGGGAGCTATGTGCTTCCCAACCCGCCAAAACTTCCCTGAGGCCGAAATAGAGCACGCAAAAGAATACCACCCCTGCAAGCAGGTAGGCAAGAAGTTTCCACAAGGCATTCTTTCGGTTCATAGTGCTTCTTTGCGTGTGCGCGTAGTTTTGGCGCAAGCGCGAAAATACAAAAAAACTATCTTTGTAGCATGAAAGGCTTTATTTCCTGTTTGCGTTTTGCCGCCGTGGGCTTGGCGACGACCCTGGTCGCGGGCTTGGGACTGTGGGCTTTTACGGCCTGCCGTGGCCCGCATGGAGAGGCTTTGCCTCTTGGGGTTTCGGCCACCGAGGCGGTGTTTCCCTACGATACCGACAGCATTTGCATTCCCTCCAACATAGCGCCGCTCAACTTCTGCCTGCGCCCCGCCTCGAGCTGGAGCCAACCGCAGGTGCGGATGTGTTTCTTTAACCGCGAGGGGGCTTCGGTGGCTTCGTTTGGCGTGCCTATGGGCAAGAACGGGAGCCGCATTCCGCTCAAGAAGTGGCGCAAGGCTTTGCAGAAAGCCGCCGGGGGGCAGATTTTGGTGGAGGTTTCGGCTGTTAGGGAAGGGGTTTTGTATAGGTTAGAGCCTTTGCATTGGTTTGTGAGCCAAGATGCCATAGACCCTTATCTGCTTTTCCGCGCCAGCCAATACGAGGAGGGGGAACATGGTTGGGTGTTTCTGCGCCAACGCCGGCTCACCGATTTCGAAACCCGCCAGGTGCTCGACAACCGCCTTATGGACAAGAACTGCATGAACTGCCACGATTGCTACGATCATAGGGCTTCGCACATGGTGGTGCATCTGCGCGAGGCGCATAAGGGTACCTTGCTGATAAACGGCAAGGAGGCACACAAGATACAGGTGCCGGCCAACTATCAGATACGGCTCACCTACCCTGCCTGGCATCCTTCGGGGCGCTACGTGGCTTTCTCCACCAACCTGCCCCATTCGGTGCACTACGCCAACGCCACGCATAAAATCATCTATACGCTCGATACGCTCAGCGATATTGTTGTGTTGGACGTGGAGAACATGAGGCTGTTTTCTTGCCCCGAACTGACGCGCGAGGAGGACGAGGCGGTTTTCCCCACTTGGAGCCGCGATGGAAAACGTTTGTATTTCTGTGTGTCGCCGCACAAACGCTACGACAGCCTGCCCTATCCGCAATATGCCGACACAAGTTTGGGATTCCGTCAGAACCGTGTGGAACAGGTGTGGGCCGATTTGATGCAGATGGATTTTGACCCCGAGACGGAGCGTTTCTCGAACTTCGCCTGCACCTATCCTTTCTCGCAGATGCAGAAAAGCGCGTGTATGCCCAAGCTCTCGCCCGACGGCAAGTATATGGTGGTTTCTTTGCTCAAGGCCAGCACGTTTCCCTTGCAGAACTTGGGCGATTTCTACAGGTTGAACTTGCAGGACTCCACCGTGGAGGAGCTGCGCGAGCTCAATACGGAGGGTTCGGAAAAGGGGCATTCGTTTTCTTCGTCGGGAAAGTGGATGGTGTTTTCCAGCAGCCGGCGCACGTTGGCTATTCCTGAAACCTATATCACACATTACGATTCTGTTTCGGGGCATTTTTCGAAGCCTTTCTTGGTGCCGCAGAAGTGGGGCGATTTCTACCTCACCAATCTGCGGGGTTTTGTATTTCCCGTATTGAGCACCGAACCTGCGGCTTTGCAGGCGCGGGCTTTGGCGGGGGTGGCTCGGGAGGAGGCCATGGACTTGCAGATAGATACTTCGTTGGAGGGTTTCCGCATTACCGACGAGGAATTGGAGGCGGGCACCGTGCAATTTGTGGGAGGGCATTAGCATGAAAAAGGGATTAGGTGTGGCCTTGGTGGTTGTTGCGGCGGGTTTCTGCCTGCTGTGGTATCTGCCCTACTTCCACAATCAGTTTCAGATTGGTTTCTTTGCCTATACGCGCACGTTTGTGCGGGCTTTCTTTGAGGGGCCCTGGACGGGCAGGGCCGAGAGCGCGGGTTTGGTGGCGGCTACGGGCCTGCACCCCCGCATAGGCGAATTTCTGTGGCGTTTCGTGAGTCAATTCTATATCAATACGCCTTGCATCCTCTTGGCGGCGGGTTTGGTGACGGCGGCTTTCTGCCGGCTTTCGTGGGCCGTGGTGCGCGAATACACGCTGCTTCTGCTGCCTGTATTCTTCTATTTTTTCACAAATCCCGAACCTGCTATGGCGGGTTGGAGCATGTATTTGCTGTTGGGTATGGGTTTGCTGGCGCTTTGCGTGCGGATTTTTCGGTGGCGCTTCAGGCTTGGTGCGGATGGGGGTTGGGGCCGGTTGGCGGGGGCTTTGGCGGCCTTTGCCTGCGTGCCGGTCTTTGTGTTTTGCGCGCATCATAACACCTTGGAAATAAATCTTTTGCAGGTGCGACAGGCGGCCTGTGCGGGCAACTACGAGCGTTGTTTTGAAATTAGCGACCGTGTTTGCCGCGAAAGAGCGGGCGTGCCTTTGGATGAGGAAACCGAAGCCGTGCAGGTGCAACGGATGGAGATGACGGCTTGGCTCAAGCTTTCGCTCTTGCAGACGGGGCGGCTCAACAATATGTTTTTGGAGTATGGGGATGTGCCGTTGATGGGCGGTATGTTCGGTTCGGACTTCCCCTATATGAACGAATGCGCCTATCCTTATGTGCTGTTGCAGGATTGCTTAGGGGTGTATGCGCCGCAGGTGCCTTTCATTCTTTCTTCTTTTGAGAAAAAAGGCTGGCAGAACCGTTTTGTGGAGCCTTTGCTGCGGGCCGAACTGCATACGGGGCAAGGACGTTTGCTCCAAAAGAGTCTGCGCTATGCCTCGCGCACGTTGGCACATCGGAAAGTGGCACTCGAAATGCCTTGTGCTGTGGAAGATGGTTCGCGGCCCGTGCCTTTGCAGTCGGCTTCGTTGGTGCGGGGCGGCAATCATTTAGACGGCTGGGTGAAGCTCTATGCCGAGGGATTTCCGGGCAAGCCTGCGGAAATGTCTGTGCCGCTTTGGGAATACTATACGCTTCTGTGTCTGCTCGAAAAGCGGCTCGACCGCGTGGAATTCCTGGCCGAACAGGCTTCGCAACTCGGCTGCAAGACGCTTCCCGCCTATATGCAGGAGGCGGTGTGCTTTATGCGCAACTATCCTTCTTCCCTCTCCCGCAAACAGATGCTCGAAACGCCCTACAAGGGCTATCATCTCAACCTCAACGTGTTGGAAGAGGTGGAAGACGTGTATAGGACGTGGGCGCTCTATCATATTGGGAAAATGGATTTTATGGAGGCTTCGCGTCTCTATCGCCATACTTTTACATTTCGGTTTTATTTTTTGTAATCATGAGGACTGTGAGTTTGCTTTTGGGAATGGTTGCGGCGGGTCTTTTCTGCGCCTGCGGACGGGTGGAGCCTCCCTCGGCCAATATCTATCCCGACTATGCCGACGGCATTGTGATTCCCTGCAATATCGCACCCCTCAATTTCCTTATGGCAGACGGGCGGACGCACCGTGTGCGCGTGGAGGCCTGCAACAGCCTTGGAAACCTGTTGGGTTCGCACACGTATAACCGATGCAAGAAGTTGATTTTTAAGGAGTCGGATTGGCGGGACATGCTAGCTTCGGCAACGGGTGGTTTTCTGCGGATTGTGGTGGACGATACGGCCTCGCGCCTGTGGCGGATTTCATCGGACAGCATAGACCCTTATTTGGTGTATCGTCTTGGGCCTCACGACCAAAACACGGGCGGGCGGCTCCAAGTATACGAGCGCAATATCACGGATTTTTCGCATAGATGCCTGATGGATAATCTACAGACCGAAAACAACTGCATGAATTGCCATAGTTTGGGGGCGGATGCGAAAATGGTGTTTCACGTGCGGGAGGCCTTTGCGGGCACGGTGATAACCGACGGCAAGGGAGCTTCGCTCAAAATCTCGGTGCCCGCCCGCTATGGTTTCCGTCTTTCCTACCCTGCCTGGAGCCCCAACGGGCGTTATATCGCCTTCGCCACCACGCGCATTGCGCCCGTGCAGTTTGTGAATCCGCACCGCACCCAAGACCTCATGCCCGATGTGGCGGCCTGGATTGTGCTCTACGACACGCGGCAGAACCGTTTGTTTTCCTGCCCCGCCCTCACCGACACGGCTTTCTGTTTTTCGTTTCCCACCTGGGCGCCCGATGGCAAGAGCCTCTATTTCTGCCGCACGCCCCACATGGAGGTGTGGAATTTGCCGCAGGAGCGGGAAAAGGAGTGTTTGGCGGAGTTCCGCTACGATTTGTTCCGCATTGATTTTGATGCGGATAGCGAGACTTTCGGAGAACCCGAAATGGTGTATTCGCCTCTCGGCGGCAATTTTGGCGGCGCGGCGGGCGACAGCGTCAACCGCAGCGCTTCCATTCCGAGCGCAAGCCCCGACGGAAAATTTCTGTTTGTATCGACGGTGATGATGGGGTCTTTTCCTTCTCAAAATCAAGGAGATTTGATTCTTCTGCAATGGGACAGCACAGAGGACGGACGGGCATACTTGCGCGAAGTGCATACGCCGGGCTTCAACTCGCCCGACGCAGACCGGCGCGGGGTGTGGAGTGCCAGCGGCAAGTGGTTTGTGTTCACTTCCAAACGGGAATCGGGGGCGCAGTCGCTTCTGTATCTGGCGCATTTCGACGGCTCCGCTCCCGACGAGCAGAAGATTTCCAAGCCGTTTGTGTTGCCGCAGAAGCAGCCCGACCACTATATCTGGAACACACGGTCTTATACGTTTCCTGTGTTTAGCGGCAAGCCGCTTCCTTTTGATGGGAAAACGTATAAAGATATTGTGGAACAGCCTCTTTCCGAACCCGATATGATGTTTTTCGACACTTCGGGCATGGTGTCGGGAAGCGTGGACGCCACCTCCGGCGCCTCGCAAGCAGTTTCCTCCGCCAACTTCGGCGGACACTAACGGAGTGTGGTTCACCATATATTAATATAAATATTGAATTGATGAAAACAAGGATTTGGGTGATTTTCTGTGTGGCGGCTCTGCTGACGGCTTGCAAGGAGTCTTCCGACAACATGGACAAGAAGTTGCAGAAAATGGAGCGGCTGTGCTTGGAGGAGCGCTATGAGGAGGCCGTGGCGTTTGCCGATGATTATTGGTTTTCTCACCCTTGCCCGATAAGCGATTTGGTGAACGGGCAGAACACGCTTTACGAGGGGCTTTCGGAGGACGAAATCATTTTCCGTCTGCGTCTTGCGTCCTATACGAAAACGGCTCTCATCGGCTCGGGTAGCCTTGTTTCGCGCTTCTTCTCCTACTACCGCATTCCCGAAATCTACAATGGTATGGAAGACGGGGCGATAGGAGAATATTCGTTGGCGGGTATGCTCCGTCAGCGGGCGTTGGATAATCCGACGGCGGTTTATTGCACGGGTATCAACATCATAGAGAAAGACGGAGTGCAGGGCGAGGTGGTTTCGCTCATGGTGCCGGCCATGATGGCGTGCGGGCAGTGGACTTTGGCGGAGCGGTATATCTATGTGTTGGCTGGGATAAAGGGCTGGAAAAAAGAGGCTTTGAAGTATAGTGAGGTGGTGGCGTTCTTACAGGCTTCTTCGGTTTCGGACGAGGTTTCGGACGACGTGCGGGCTTTGGCTGAAAAAATCACTGCCTATGGTCAAAAGGGCCTCACCGACTACATGAACGACACATGGAGCCTGGAGGAGAACTGCCGTGCAAGATGGCAACAAAATCCCTCCTCTTTTTCCGTCTTAAATTGTATTATTATATTTGACATGCTCCGCAAGAATCTGGAGCATGCGGCCTCTTTGCTGCCTGCCTACGGGCAGCTGCCGCGTCCTTTGCAGGAGATGATCTGCATCATGCAGCGGGAAATGTTCCCGATTGCCGATTCGGTTCAAGCATTTTTGAAGGATTTTCCTGTGGATGAAAGTGTGGAGCGGAATTTCCGCCGTTTCCTGCACGATTTTTCGCTTTGGCAGCAAGGTCAGAAGACCGCCGAAGAACTCACCGCCGAATACGGCCACACCTACCCCTACCGCTACTACCTGATTTATTAAAATTGTGTACCATTTTGGTACGCGTTTGTTTTTTCATATCTTTGTATCGAAAAAATACATAAAGATATGCTTACAGTCAGTGCCCGCGAATTTCGGACGAACCAACGCCATTATCTTGACCAAGTGAAGCAAGGCTTGGAGTTGCTCATTACGCGCAAGAAAGATGCCTTTAAGGTGTCGAGTGTGAAGAAGGACGACACTTTGATGACCAAGGAGGAATTCTTTGCCAAGATAGATCGTGCCAAGGAGCAGGCGCGGCAGAGGTTGGGATATGAGATGAAGCCGGGAGAGTCTTTCGAAGATTTTTTTCAACGCGTGAAAAAAGAAAGACATGTACAAGGTTGATTATATTGGATTTTTACGTAATATACGGACTTGGGTGTGGACGGTGGCGTGTGCGGGGGTGTTGGTGACGGGATGCGGCAGGACTATCGGCGATGGTGTCGAAAGCGATTTTGCGGCACCGCTCTACCCGGACTATGGCGACAGCTTGGTGATTCCCTGCAATATCGCGCCGCTGAACTTTGCCCTACCCGATTCGTTCACAAAAATTTGTGTGGAGATAGGTGTGGAGAACCCGCAGGGGACGGCGACAACAAAGCGTCTCCGTGCCGGAAAACGCGGTGTGGTCTTTCCTCCGAAATACTGGACGGAACTGCTACGGGAAGCCCACACTTCACAAAACCCTATCTGTCTTGTTGTTAAAGCACGTGCTGCGAGTGGCCGAAACTACACTTTCCCTATGGTGCATTGGCGCGTGGCCGACTCCATAGATTCCTACCTCACCTATCGTCTTGTGCAACCCACCGACGGCGTGTATAACGAGTTGGATTTGTGGGAGCGTTGCATGGAAGATTTTTCGACCCGTAAGTTGGTGTCCAACAGCCTGATGAACCACAACTGCTTCAACTGTCACACCTACCACAACGGCGATGCGGCCTCGATGAGCCTGCACTTCCGCAACCCCTCGAACGGCACGCTGCTGATGGTGAACGGCGATTTGAAGAAAATCCGCGTGCCCTCGCAGGAAGAACTTGCCGAGATGTTGCCGCCCGAAAAGCGGATGCCTCTCAATCTCGTCTATCCCGCATGGCACCCCGGGGGCGATTGGATAGTGTTTTCCACCCGCATCGAAGGGGTGGGCGGCTACGCGGCGCACAAGCGCTTCTTCAACCTCCTCGATACGGCTTCCAATCTCGTGTTGTATGATGTGATTCACAATCAATTGGTTTTCGATACGTTGGTGTGGACGGAAGATTTTGAGGAAACATGGCCGGCCTGGAGCGCCGACGGGGAATGGCTGTATTTCTGCCGCACGGACAAGGTGAGCGCCGACACGGTGGCCCGCTACGCCAACCCTACCGATAGGGTGCGGCATATCTATTTCGACTTGGTGCGGGTGCGTTTTTCGGCTGCCGAGGGGCGTTTTGTGCCGCCCGTGGAGGTGTTGGCGCATGGTGGGCCCGGTGGCAGTTATTCGGTGCCGCGTATGAATCCCAACGGAGATATTTTAGTGTATTGCAAGGCTTTGTTCAATTCGGTGCCCTATCATGCCTACGGCGACTTGTTGGCTATGGATAGGGACGGGAACGCCATCGACTGCGCGGTGCTCAATTCGCCCGAATCGGAGAGTTGGCACGAATGGAGTTCGAACGGCAAATGGCTGGTTTTTGCGAGCAAGCGGGGCGACGGCCTCTATTCCCTGCCCTACTTTTCCTATTTCGACGGAAAATCGTTCCACAGGCCTTTCCTTTTGCCGCAACAAGACCCTCGCTTCTATCAAACTTTCCTCAAGGCCTTCAACCTCCCCACCTTGGTGCGCAACGCCTCTCCCCTCACCCCCCAACAGGCCGCCGCGTTACAGAAAGAGGGCTTGGAAAACGATTTCCCCACCCCCGCCAACCACCAACACTTAGCCCATTAGTGGCCGGAGTCTTGGGATGTGGGGGTAGATTGAGGGGTGAAGGCGCTTAGGTCGGGGATGTGGGCGGTTTGCAGGCTCCATTGCCGCCACTTCTGCGGATTGAGCGGCGAAGGGGTGCGGCTGAATACAGGGAAAATCTGCATGCGCGTGTTCCTTTTATAATAATACGGATTTCTCTCAGGAATAACAAAGGGCGTGGAAAAACGGGCGGCCGCAGGCTGGCCCTCCGCACTATCGCTCTCGAAATGCGCTATATACAAAGCCGAATTGGAGCCGTTCTGCATCTTGCTCCTATACACCGCCCACTTGCCGTCCACGCTCCAGCCTGCGGCCGCCTCGCCGTCGGGACTGTTGAGTTCGTCTAAGGCGCGAAGTGTGTCTTTTTCGGTATCTATCAAATAAATATCACCCTGATTTTGCGAAGCGTGCGAGCCCATCATCATGGCCGAAACCAAGATATACCGCCCCTCGGGATGCACGGCGGGCATGGCCGCGCTCACGTGGCTGCGGCTCACGGCACTCACTAATTCGGGTTCTCCGAAAGTATCCGTATCGGGATTGAAATCAATTTTATAGACATCATATCGGAAAGCGATAAGCGCTTCTTTCTCGTTTTCGGGAGTAAGGCTGTCTAAAGGAAGCGTGGCCGTGCGGCAGAAATAAAGGGTGCGGCCGTCGGCGCTCCACGCGGGGAAAGTGTATTGAAAGGCGGTGTCGCTCAGCGCGGGGACGGTGAAGATGCGGTCGCGGAGAATGTCGTAGAGCACGATGCGCCCGCCGTAGTCGGCGATAAGGTCTTGGGTGCGGTGGGGATTGACGTAGTTGAAAGGTGCTATCTTGGTGGTAGCAAAAGCAATATAGGGGTGCATGGGGTTGTGGGCGGGATAGGAAAGACGGAAATCGTAGGTGGCGGGGACGGCAATCTTGACGGCGGTGTCGGCCTGAATGACAAGGGTGCCGGCGTGGGCGCCGCGTATGTGGACAATCATACGCTCGGCGTTCCCGGCGCCCACCGCATGGCAGTTCATGCAGTTGTTGTCGGTGAGGGCGTTGTCGATAAGTAATTTATGTTCAAAGTCCTGCAAGGAGCGTTGGTAGACTTGCAGGCGGCCTCCGGGGTTGTCGTCGAAGGGGCCGGAACGGTAAATCACATAGGGATCTATGCTGTCGGGGCTGATTTTCCACGAAAAGGGCGCGAAGGTATCGATGTGGATTTTGAAAGCGCCGTGATTGGCAACAGCCTGCGAGGTGAGTTTGCGCCAAGTGCGGAGCGAAAACTGCACCTTGCCCCGCGTTTTCATCGTGAGGAAATCGACCGCCGCGCCCATGCTGTCGCAGACATCAATCCGCACGTGGTGGCGACGGGTGCCGTTGTCGCCGATATAGAAATTGAGGGGCGCGATGTTGCAGGGCAACACCAAATCCTTGCCATAATCGGGGTAGATGAGGGTTTCGGCAGTCTCCGACTGCCTACATCCCACCGCCGCGAAAGCCACCGCTGTTATTGCCAAAACCCTATATATAAATTTTTTAAATATCATCTTCACTTAAATTTACATCATTTTTCCGAAGAGGTAGTGGTAGGTGTAGGTGGAGGCGTATTGGCGGGTGAGGTCGGCGAAGCTTTCCCGGCCGTTCTGCACCAAATAGCGGGCCCTATACACGGCGTCCACTCTCTCGAAATTGTCTATATTAATATGAAAACCGTCGAAATCACGACGCAGGATAATTTGCGGATTCTCGCCCTGCTCCATGCACCAAATACATAGCGCTTCCTGCACATATACAGGCAGTACAGACGCCCCGGCCGCAGCATAGGCCTTCACCACGGCGGGCATAGCCCCAAGGTCCTTATCCAAAAGCAACAATAACGTGTAATAATCCAATAGTTCACGCTCCAACACCGCGCCTTCTTCCATGCGGCGCGCTCCGTAAATCCGCACCCATTCGTCGAGTGTCGTCCCTCCCCTCACCAATTCGGGAGAGGAAACGGGCACGGGGCGGGCTCCGTCTTCGGCACCGACACAGGCGGGCGCCGACACGCGCTGTCCGTAGAGCGTGTTTTTTACGTAGCGTTCCGTAATCTTCGCCAAACGAATTTGTTGGGTTCCGTATTCGGCGGCAAGCAAGGGTGCCGCCAGGCGGTTTTGATAGCCAACCTTTTCGGTGTAGGCAAAGATGAAAGGCACTTGCGGTGCGTATAGCCGCAGGGCATCGTAGGTTTTGACATACGGCCACGCGCCCGCATAGGAAAACGGCAGGGCGGCGGGGTACATCAGATTCATTTCGTAGTAGTTGGAGTAGTCCAAAAAGCGGTTGCACAATTCATCTTGCCGTAAAAGCGAAAGTTTGAGACAGGCGGCCAAAAGGAAGCGGTCTGCCGTGCTCTTTTCGTCTTTCATTTCGTCTTGGGTGGGGTGATATTTCTCGTAGTAACGGGCGCAGAGTTGCAGGCTGCGGGTGTAGTTGTCTTGTGCAATGGCGTTCTGCGCTTTGAGCAGGGTGCGCTCGAGGGGTGTTTGCAGGGAGAGGAAGCTCATGGCCAGCGCGAGGCCGAGGAAGGGCAGGAAAAGACGGGCTTCGTGGCGGCCAAAAATGCCTAAGCCCATGCCTATGATGAAGAGGGCGACCATCGCCCACACGTAGGGGGGATAGGCGAAAGCGGGGGTATAGGCCACATTCCATGCGAGCAGGGTGGCCAGCAGCAGGGCTACCAAGCCGCCGACCCAAGTTTTCGTGTTCACTTTTCCTACCACCAATATTAATACAAAACCAACCACAAACAACAAAGCCCATTTCCCGCCTATCACAAAACATAAAAGCGTAACGACAAACAAGATGCAGGAGAATGCAAGGGGGTATATCTTCGTGCGCAGCAGTCTTGCCGTGAGGTTCAAAGCCACCATATCGAGCAGCAGGGCTATGGCAACGGCGGCGTGCAGGGGTTCGGGGTGGGTGAAGAAGTAGAAGAACAGGGGCAGTAGCAAGAGGGTGTAGACATGGGCGGTGGTGCGGCAACTGAGCAGAAAGAGGGTGGTGACGCCCGAGGCCACGAGCAAAGCGAGGGGCTTATTCAGGTAGAATTGGCTCACGAAGCGCCAAAGGAATTCGGCGATGCGGGCTTGCAGGACGTTGGGGGAGGTTCCTGCCCATAGTTCGGCATCGGAAAGGATGCCGTTTGTGGCGACAATTCCTTGTGATACACTTGCTTGTGTGCGAGAGAAGAGGCCGTCGAAAAAGGGGCGCACAAATTCGGGGAGGTAGCAGAAGAATGTGATGTGGCCTTGGTGCTCGAGGGCCGGCAGGGCGTAGAGCAGACAAAAGGCCGCGAAAGCCACCGCCGCCCCCCACGCTATGTAGGATTTTATGTGGCTCTTCATCGCGACTGGTTTTTCGAAAGACCTCTGTAATAGTGATACAAACTTCGCTTGTTGAGCGTGCGGCGCGTGTAGTAGAGCGTCTGACGGAAAATGTCGTATTGGTGTTCCTGCAACGAGGCTTCCAAAAGCGGCTCCAGATAGCGGTTCTGCATCCCGTATTCGTTGATGCCCGACTGTGTTAATTCGAGTGTCTTGTTGCTCAATCCCGCTGCGTTGCAAAGACTTATGTAGAGGTAGCTGTTGGCGGGAACGCCCTCGGCAGGCGCGGCCAGAAGGTTCTCTACCAAGGCTTCTTGGTTGTGTTCACCCATAAGGAGCGCATATTTGCGGGCTTCCTCCATGCGGGCCTGCACGCGGGGATCCTTGGTTTTCTTGGCAAAGGGCCCGGGATAGGCTTTTTCGGTGCTGAAATAGCGTTCACACACCATAAAGCACTTGGCGTAGTCTTGTTTTCGCAAGGCGTTGTCCACGCGTATCACGGCGCGGCGTTCGGCATCGTGCGAACAGAGAAACAGCACAAAGCCCACACAAACCGCAATGAAAGAAAGCAATACATTGTAAGAGGGCGAAAGGGCGGGTTTGCCGTCGAGCACTTCGCCCTGCCGTTTTTTCCATTCGTGGATGTATACTTTCCGATTGTTGTAGGAGTTCAACACCAAACCGGGAATGCAGGCCAGACCGTAGACAATAAGCATTGCCCACACATACCACGGGGCTTTGAAGGGCGTATAGCCCGTGTAGTGCAGGCAGACCACAGCCAAAACGGTCATCAAAACCAAGGTGATGCCCAAACTCCAACAACGGATGCGCAAAAGACCTTCTTTCTTGTCGCCCAAAGCCATAGGTAGACCTATAAGATGCACCAACGTAACGCTTATGGCGAACAGCAGGGCCCAATAGCCCACCGCATAGTAGAGTGCGACAACGGCCACCACGGCGTAGGTGTGCATGAGGATGCGGGGAAAGGGGGTGTTGGGGTGACGGGCGGCCAGGCGGGTGAGGCTGAAATAGAGCGTGAGGGCGGCCATGATGAGCCACAGACTGATGGCGGTGGAAGCCTGCACGAGGTTATAGGAGGGGAACAGCAGGAAGAACAGGGGTAGCAGGAAGGGGGTGTAGGGGCCCACGGTTTTTTTGCAGGTGTAGTAGAATCCCCATACCATAAGGCCCACCACGAGAATGATAAGCGGCACATTCATATAGAATTGACTCACAAACCGCCAAAAAAATTCATTGACGCGGGGCGTTTGGTCGATGTCGAAAAAGGGACGCACGAAATTGTGGGTGTAGGTAAAGAAGCCCGTATCGGCCTGGTGCTGGAAATAAGGCAGGTAGAAGATGAACCAAACTACTGCGAATACAAAGACAATGAGGCCGTTGCCATATCGGAGATATTTCTCCTGCTGGGGGGTGAGCCTTTGGCCGGCGGCGTTCTGCCGATAGGCGCGGATGAAAGGAGGCCACAGTTTGGAAGGGTTGTATCGTTCAAATCTTTTCATCTTATAGTTGCTGTGTTGCTTTCACAATGATACAAAATTTGCCGTACATTTGTCATCTTGGCATAAAAGAAAGATTAGATTTCCATGAGTATTTTAGACGGATTGAACCCCGAACAGAGGGCGGCGGCCGAACAGACCGAAGGTCCGGTGATGATTATCGCGGGTGCGGGCTCGGGCAAGACGCGCACACTCACCTACCGCATCGCCTATCTTTTGGAACAAGGGGCAGACCCGTTCCGCATTCTGGCGCTCACCTTCACCAACAAGGCCGCCCGCGAAATGAACGAGCGTATCACGCGCCTGGTGGGGCCCTCGGCCCGCGCCTTGTGGATGGGCACCTTTCACTCCATTTTTGCAAAAATCCTGCGTGCCGAAGCGCCTTTGCTGGGCTACGACAAAAGTTTTACCATCTACGATACGGACGATAGCAAAGCTTTGATAAAGAAGATTGTAAAGGATTTCAACTTAGATCCCAAACAATATAAGGATTCGCGTATCCTCTACCGTATCTCCATGGCCAAGAACAGTTTGATTTCGGCGGAATACTATGTGGAGAACGGGGCGTATCTGGAGGAGGACACGGCGATGAGGATGCCTGAATTGGGGCGTATCTTTGTGGAATACAGCAATCGGCTCAAACAGGCGTCGATTATGGATTTCGACGACTTGCTTTTCAACACCAACGTATTGTTCCGCGATTTTCCCGAAGTGCTGCTGAAATATCAACGTCGTTTCCGCTATCTTATGGTGGATGAGTATCAAGATACCAACTATGCGCAGTATTTGATTGTGAAGAAGTTGGCGGCGGCGCACAAGAATCTTTGCGTGGTGGGCGACGATTCGCAGAGCATTTACAGTTTCCGGGGGGCCAACATCCGCAATATCTTGAATTTCGAACACGACTACCCCGATGCGCACCGCTACAAATTGGAACAGAACTATCGTTCTTCGGGGCATATCGTGGCGTTGTCGAACTCCATCATTTCGCACAATAAAGATCGCATTCCCAAGGAGATATGGACCGACAACGAAACGGGGAACAAAGTGAAGCTCCTGTGTTCGGCCTCGGATATAGACGAGGGCAACAGCGTGGCGGGAGAAATCTTCCACTTCAAGATGAACCGTCAGGCGCGCCCCAAGGATTTTGCGGTGCTCTACCGCACCAACAGTCAGAGTAAGGCTATTGAAGACGCTTTGCGCAAATACAATATCCCCTATCGTATCTACGGGGGATTGAGCTTTTACAGACGCAAGGAAATCAAGGATATATTGAGTTATTTCCGCTGGGTGGTGAACCCCAACGACGAGGAGGCGCTTTTGCGCTGCATCAACAATCCCGCGCGGGGTGTGGGCGACACCACGCTCACGCGGCTCCGTCTGCTCGGCATTCTTTCGGGCGGGGGCTCGTGGCGGGGCTTGGAATATTTGCGGGCGGGCGATGTTTTCACGCCCCTCGCCTCTTCCGCGCTTCCCACCGATTTGCTTGTGAACATGGGCGTTCCGCAAGATGTTTTCGCTTCGCCCCAATCATTGCAGGCCTATAGGATGCAGGTGGCCTCGATGATTAATTCGAGCATACGCACACGCCTTTTCGGCTTGATGGACACGATTTTAAGTCTGCACGCGCGGGTGGCGCAGACCGATGCCTATCAAATGGCTTCCGAAATCTGGAAATCTTCGGGCTTGGCGGCGGAATACAAGGCCGAGGAAACGCCCGAAAGCGAGAACCGCATGGGCAACGTGGAGGAATTGCTCAATTCAGTGAAGACGTTTTGCGAGAGCGATCCTCTTATGGTGGACGAGGAGACGGGCGAAATGGTGCGTATGGAGGGGGTGGTGACGCTCGACCGCTTCCTGCAGGACGTGGCTTTGCTCACCGACCAGGACGAAAAGGACGACGAGCAGCAGGATAAGGTGACGCTGATGACGATTCATGCGTCGAAGGGCTTGGAATTTCCCTATGTGTTTGTGGTGGGGTGCGAGGAGGAGCTTTTTCCTGCCGCGCAGAGCGTGAACAACCGCGAGGATGTGGAGGAGGAGCGGCGTTTGTTTTATGTGGCGGCCACGCGGGCCGAAAAGAGTTTGTGGCTGTCTTTCGCCAACCGCAGGATGCGGTGGGGGGAAACGAATTTTACCGAGCCGAGCCGCTTTTTATTGGAATTGGATACGGAGCATCTCGAAAATCCTTCGGTTCTCGACAGAAATCCTTTCGACGGGATTGATTTTGACAGCGATATGGACGACTCTTGGGCTCCGATGTCTCGGACCCCGTCGCGGCCGATGCCGCGACAGGCGCCGCGCCCTGCAGCGGGGGGCTTTGCGGGGGGCAGTTTCAAGGTGAAGCCGGATTTATCTTCGGGCAAGTTCAAGAAACTGTCGCAGGTGGAGGCGGGCGCGGCGCCCGCCGGCGGAAACGCTGGCGGGGCCGAGGCTTCGGCTTTGGTTCCCGGCAAAAAGGTGCGTCATGCCAAATTCGGAGAGGGCGTGATTGTGGGTGCGGAGGGCGAAGGTGCCAACCGCAAGCTCACCGTGCGTTTCTCCGCGCCCGGTGTGGGCGAAAAGACCCTTCTTACCAAATTCGCCAAATTGGATATTGTCGGATAATAAAAAAGCCCGCCTATCGGCGGGCTTTTTTTGTCGAAGGAACGTCCTTACTTCGCTTCTTCGCACTTCTTTTCGCAAGGCTTGTCGCATTTCTTTTCGCAAGCCTTTTCGCACTTCTTCTCGCACTTGAGCTCGTTGCAGGGCTTGTGGCAGATGCAATCTTCGGCGCAAGTCTTAGCTTCGCAAGCCGCCTTGTCGGTGCAGGTGCACTTGGGGCATTCGGCCTTGCAGGGCTTGTGGCAGATGCAGTCTTCACCGCATTCCATCTTCGCGCACACCGTGCTGTCGGCACAGGGGCACGGAGCCGGGCATTCCTTTACACATTCGGTCTTGGCCTCTTGGCACTCAACCGCTTCATTGTTCTTGGCTTTGTTGTTGCAAGCCACCAGTCCCAAGCAAAGCAGGACGGGAATAATCAGTTTTTTCATGTCTTTATGTTTTTGCAAAAACTTCGCAAAGTTACATAAATTCCCTAAAACTTAATTTTCATTTAAAAATTAAACCGCAAGCCGAGAGTCAGGCCATGACTATTGCCAAAAACATTTTCCCCTCCTGAAAATCCCGAACGTTTAACAAAGTCTATATCGCCCGTCTGCTTTTGATTTCGTATCCAGTTTATGTTCCATGGAAAATACATACTTGCCTGCCATTCGACAAAGAAAGACAACAAGGTGTTTATACTATATTCAACCCCTGCAGCAGCAGTAAATCCAAACATACAGAATTTATCTTTCCCTGAAAAAGAGGCGGAGAAAACCGGGTCTTCTCCGTATTCATAAGCATAACTTGAGTGTCCTTCCACATAGGCAGAATGGTATATTTTACCCGCCAATATACCTAATCCAAATTTGACATAAGGATTACACCTCTTGAATCCTGGCATAACAACCATTTGCACACCGCTCCAACCTCTATAGGAAGATGCAAACAGGAAACTACCATACCAAAAGGCATTGCTCGATATATTTCTGTCTTCATCCTCGATATAAAAGCCGACAAGCCCTTCGCGGTAGGTACCGACAATCCTTTCTGGACATGCGATATATCCGCCATTGATTTCTATGCCGATATATCGGTTAAAGCGATAGCCTAAATTCACCCCCACTCTAAGACCTTTACCGACCGACATATAATCCCCGAAATTGAACATCACCAAACGCGGGTCATATCCGTTGTTCAGCAGTCCTGTCATACCCGGCGTTGAAAGCCTGCCTCCATAGCCTAACGACACATCGGCATAAAACCTCTTGAATGGAAATTCGGGAACGGGTTTCTTCTCTTTCTTTTCTTTGGCCACCGCCGTCGGAACACTCAACGAAAGCATTATCAAAAAGAGGAACCCAATCGTTATACGTTTTTTCATCGGACCACTAATTTTTGGGTTACACGATTTTCCTTACAAGTTACACGAACAAAATACATTCCCTGTCGTAAACTTTCTATTGGCAACACAATATAACCCCCTGCGAACTGTGTCGTATATCGTAGTCTTCCTTGATTATCGAAGACTTCCACCTCTTTTCTTTCGTCTCCACTCACATATGTTGCCATCGAAATCTGTACCTCGTCCTTAGCCGGGTTCGGTGAAAGGATAAAAAGGTCGGATGCCGCAAACATTTTTTCTTCTCTTACGAAAGCAAAATTGTTTTCTTCCTCTTCATCCTCATCATCATTTTTCCGTGTACTTTTTCGGGTGCCCTTTTGCAACTGTGCCGCCAATTCCTTGTCATAGCACGCCAAAGTGAGTGTGGCATCACCCGAAACTTCAAAAGGACCATTGATAACCAAACTGCCTGTAAAGGCAATTTTAGATTGGGAATTTCCTTTCAACGTAATGTTCTTCATAGAGGCGTTCTTACAAAAAGCACGCAATTCTTCATCGTTCCCTTTGGTGATATTGTTTCCCGTCCAATCATCCGTAATATTCCAATCGGGATAAATATCCCGAACAACCATATTGTTTTTACGAAGGTTCTCTTGATGCCCATTGCCATCCTTTTTAAGCGTGCTTAAATCATAATAACCATTATGTTGGCCGCTCCATCCCCAATTGCAATGAAAATGACCTTCTTTATTGTATCCATCCATAATCCAAAAATGTTTTTCACTCAGACAGAGATCACATTTATCCCCCCTATAAATAACAGGCCAGCCATTGTTGAGTTGTTTTTTGATTAAATCAGGCCACCAATCACCGTTATCATTATCTCCTTTTGTTTTTTTATTTGATTCTGAAAAATGCATTTCCTGCATACCGGTCACTATCTTATTCGTAGTAGTCCAAGCCCCCTCACACAAGAAATTGACAGATGCATTATCCGCACAATCCTTTAACAAATGGGCTATATTGTTCTCTTCCTGAACGGTTGAAAAACTTTTCAACTTTGCCGGCATCTTTTCCCAATCATATTGGGGTGGAAATTTCCAATACCTCATAAGTTGTCCCATTGCAACACTGGAGCACCCAATAGGTTTATGCCCTGTTTTATTGTCTGGGTATAGAAGATTTGACTCACAACCGCTTGGAGCGAATTTATTGTATTTTGGAGAAGACTCACCATACGCGTATGCTAATTGCCCCCATTCTATCTCATAGCCCTTTTCATCAACCAAAAGAGGTGCTACATAACTTGCTTTGCTTTGTGTCAAATGATAAACATAAGAAGAAGTTTCGCTCTGTAGCCCCGTCCATTTTTCCTTATTTTCCTGATAAAACTCCGATTCTTCTGATTTTGCTTGAGGTGAAGTCTTGATTTCAGTTATCTGTTCGATATAATCGCACAATAGTTCCACCAATGCAGGCGGCATCAGACTGGTGTCGGGGTTCCATTCTCCTGTAGGTGAATAGGCCAAAACGGGTTGAACTCTGAGGTCATTCGACATCAAAACCCACCCGCCCTGCTGACACTGCAAGACATTCATCATTGAACCTGATATTGTTGATGTGTTCTCTATAGCATTTCTATACACATGATTTATTGTCCATGGTTCCTCTCCGTTCATTATTTTCATATAAATGCGGGCAGCCGTCCCTATTTGTGATCTTGTAGGTGCTTGCGCTATCGCCATAACAGGGAAGATAGCCATACAGAAAAAAATAGACAATTTCTTCATGGTTTTCTTGTTTTAGTTCCCGATTGTTATTTATTTTTCAGAAATCAATCTCTTCAACTCCTCGATTTCTGCTTGCTGTTCCTGTATCGCCTTTACCAAAAACGGTATGACAACCGAATAGTCCACCGTATAAACTCTTTCATACGGGTCGTAATTAACCGCCTCAGGCAAAATTTTCTGCAATTCTTGTGCGATAAAACCCACCCGATTGCTCCTTGTACTGTCCACTACCTTTTCGGGCAATTTATCTTCCTGCACATAATCGAAACGAACCGTATTTATTTGTTTGATTTTCTCAAGAGAGGCTTCTATCGGACGAATATTCGTCTTGTACCGTTCATCGGACAATGAACTGATACCCGTGGCCGACGAGGAATAGAACCGTGTGGAATAAACACCTACCAACTGATACGTTCCCGAACCCAACATCAATGGCCTGTCTGTACTCTGCACCCGTGTAACAGGTCCATAAGTATAATTCGCAACAATAGGGGGATCTGGAATTGTAACCCTTGGCACAAAACCGACCCCCTCCTCTTTTTTAAAACCTATTCCCCCATCCAAAACCGTCAATTTAACCTCTTCGGAGTTGATTGAGACCCCCGTACTTCCTGAATGGAAGAAAAGGTTCGGCATAGAAACTTCAAAACCTTTTGTCAGCGTGGGGGCTTCCGATACATTCCCAAATTTCAACAACTCCGAGTTGTAGATTTTCATTTGTCCGAAAGAAAACAAATTTAACAGTACAAAGCCTGTAACCACGAGAGAAATTTTTGCTTTCATATTTTTGATTGTTTTGAGTTTTAATGGGTAAATTTACAAAAATTTTTGTAAATCACAAGATTAATATTGTGCGTTTCGGCAGAACAACAAGAGGCTTTTTGTACTTTAGCTCCGCTGAAGATACTGCGTCTCGGCAGAACCAACCTGCAAATTAATTTGCAGGTTGTCTACGCAATCGTTTCGGCTTAGCCCAAGCAAGCTTGGTCTTTTCCGAAACAGTTGCGTAGACCAACTTTCAGTTGGTTCTGCGCTCGACTTTTCGTATCTTTGCTTTTTACTATGGAAATAAAAATCTTGGATCAGAAACCGTCGCAGTTTTTACGGTTTATGGCGGAGTTGCGCGATGAGCGCATTCAGAAAGACTCTATGAGATTCCGCGAAAACCTGCGTCGCATCGGGCGTGTCTTCGCCTTCGAAATCAGCAAGGAACTTCCCTTTCTCGAAATTACCGTGGCCACACCTTTGGGCGAAAAAGTGATGCAGGCGCCTTCGCAGGAACCTGTCATCACCAGCATCCTGCGGGCGGGTCTGCCCTTGCACGAGGGTCTGCTCTCGGTGTTCGACCGTGCCGAAAACGGCTTTATCTCGGCCTACCGCAAGCACGACGAAACGGGAACTTTCCAAATCAAGATGGATTATGTGTCCTGCCCCGATTTGGAAGACAAAACCTTGATTCTCTGCGACCCTATGTTAGCCACAGGCTCTTCTATGGCCGTATGCTACGATGCGTTGCTGGAATACGGCACACCCCGTTTCACACACCTTGTATCGGTAATCGCTTCGCAGAAAGGCGTGGACTATCTTCGTCAGAAACTCGGACACCGCGACTGCACGCTGTGGGTGGGTTCCATCGACCCCGAACTCACGTCCAAGTCGTATATCGTGCCGGGATTGGGCGACGCGGGCGACCTGGCCTTCGGCGAAAAATTGCAAGACTAAGCCATGTTTCTGTTGATTCTCTATCTGCTTCTGGCAGTTTGCGTGTCGTTTCTCTGCTCGATATTGGAGGCGGTATTGCTTTCCACGCCCCTTTCGTATATCGAGGTGGTGAAGAACGAGGTACGCGAGGAATACCGCAAGAACAACTACACCCGCTCCATGCAAAGGCGCTTGAAATCGGCGCTTGTCTTTACGCGCAACAAGAACCGCATGGAAAAATCGCTCTCGTCTATCCTTTCGCTCAACACCATCGCCAACACGGTGGGGGCGGCGGGCGTGGGGGCGCAGAGTGCCGTGGTGTTCGGCAACGCCTACGTGGGTGTGGCTTCGGGTGCGCTCACGCTCATCATCCTCATCTTTTCGGAAATCCTGCCCAAAAGCATCGGCACGCGCTATTGGCGACGGCTGTGCCTGCCCGCCGCCCGCGTGATTCAGGTGCTAATGTGGGTCTGCTACCCTTTTGTGGTGCTTTCGGAGGGCATTTCGTGGATGGTGTCGCGGGGCAAGAAAGACCCGGGCGTGAGCCGCGAGGAGGTGAGCGCTATCGTGAGCATGGGTTCGAAGGAGGGTATTTTTGAGCAGGAGGAAATTCAGGGGCTGCGCAGTATCTTGCGCTTGCAGGATTTGCGGGTGCGCGACATCATGACTCCGCGTATGGTGACGGTGACGGCCTGCGAGGAAATGACGGTGAACGAATTTTACAAGGAACGCAGTTATCTGAAATATTCGCGCATCCCTGTGTATGAGAACGATAACCCCGACAAGATTACGGGTTTTGTGTTGTTGAAGGATGTGTTTGAATTGGTGGCCGCCGACAAGCATAAGGTGAAACTCAAGGAGATAAAGCGACCCATCTTCATCGCTACCGAAAGTCAGAAGTTGTTGAGCCTGTGGAACCGTATGCAGCAGGCCACGGGCGGAGATGCGGCAGGCGGCGGCGAGACCCGCCGCAAACGGGAGCAGATTGCCATGGTGGTGGACGAATACGGCAGTTTTGTGGGCATCGTGACCGTGGAAGACATGGTGGAGACAATGATTGGCATGGAGATTATAGACGAAAAGGACACCGTGACCGATATGCAGGCCTACGCCCGCAAGAAATGGACGTCTTCGAAAGTATATCACAAGATAGAAACCGACGCGAAAGCCGACGAAGCGCGATGACCTACCCCGATTCTTTTGTTCAGAAAATAGGTTTCGACACCATTATCGGTCTGTTGCAAAAGGAATGCATCACCGAATCGGCACGGGCTATGTGTACCAAAATAGCCCCGCTCCACCCTTTCGAGAAATTGCAGACCTACCTGAAGCAGACCGCTGAATTTAAATCGCTTCTGATGTTGGAGGCGGCTTTCCCCGCACAGGATTATTTCGATTTGAGCGACGAACTCAAACGGCTTCAGGTGCAGGGTTCGTATATCACTTTGGAGGGCCTGGGGCGGCTCCGCGCCTCGTATGTCACGCTCTGCGAAATCAAGAGTTATTTCGACAAATTGGATGCGGAAACCTATCCGCAGTTGTGTCTGTTTGCACAACAGTTGGAGATTGTGCCCGAAGTGCTGCCCAAAATCGACACGCTTCTGACGCGCACGGGCGAAATCCGCGACAACGCTTCGGAAAACCTCTTCCGTATCCGTCAGCTTATACGTCGTAAATCGGGTGAAACACAGCGGTATATTGTCAAATATATGGACTTGGCCAAAAAGGAGGGCTGGGTGGAGGACGAGGCCGATGTGACGGTGCGCAACGAGCGTTTGGTGATTCCCGTAACTGCCTCGCACAAAAAGAGTATGCGTGGTTTTATCCACGATGTTTCGGCCACGGGGCAGACGGTTTTCATGGAACCGGAGGAAATATTCAACCTCAACAACGAAATTGTGGAGTTGCGCAACGAGGAGCGGGTGGAAATCATAGAAATCCTAAAGAATTTCAGTGCGTTTCTGCGGCCTTTCTTGGGTGTGCTGACGGCGGCCTACCGTTTTTTGGTGCGGGTGGATGTGCTGCGGGGAAAGGCGCTGTTGGCCGTGAAACTCGACGCGGGTATGCCGATTTTGCACAACAAGCCTTGCTTTGTGTGGCGGCAGGCGCGTCATCCCCTGCTCTATCTCAAGGACCCGAAGGCGGTGGTGCCTTTGGATTTGTCGCTGGCCGACGAGGAGAGAATCGTGGTGATTTCCGGGCCCAATGCGGGCGGTAAGTCGGTATGCCTCAAAACGGTGGGG
Organism: bacterium; assembly: GCA_014803485.1. Taxonomy (GTDB): domain Bacteria; phylum Bacteroidota; class Bacteroidia; order Bacteroidales; family P3; genus Pullibacteroides. The sequence continues at coordinate 58,342 of JAAVBQ010000035.1, forward strand.
CTGTTGCAATATATGTTGCAGTGCGGGCTGTTGGTGAGTATGCGCGAAGATTCGGAAGCGGGGGTGGTGCGCGATATATTCGTGGACATCGGTGACGAACAATCGATAGAAAACGACTTGTCTACATATAGTTCTCACCTCAAGAACATGAAGTTTTGGGTGGAACACGCCGACAAAAACACCTTGTTTCTGAGCGATGAGTTGGGCAGCGGCACCGAACCTCAGGTGGGCGGGGCCATCGCGGAGGCTTTGGTGGAATTTCTGTTGCGCAAGGGGGCGCGGGGCATCATCACCACGCACTATACCAACTTGAAACTGATGGCGAAAAGTCATCCCGGCATTGTGAACGGAGCCATGCTTTTCGACCAGGAAAACCTGCGTCCGCTCTATGTGTTCCGCAAGGGCTTGCCGGGTAGTTCGTTCGCTTTCGAAATCGCCCGCAAGACAGGGCTTCCTGAAAGTGTGCTGGCGGCGGCGGAAAACAAGGTGGGGCGGCGGCAGCTGAACTTTGAACAGGAGCTGCAGCAGATTGAGGTGGAGAAACACGTGCTGCACAAAAAGCGACAGGAGGTGGAGGTGGCCGACGACTTGCTTCATTCCACTTTGCAGAAATACAAGGGTTTGTTGCACGATTTGGAGACGCACCGCACCCGTTTGATGAACGAGGCGAAGGCCGAGGCGCGGAGCCTTGTGAAACAGGCCAATGCCGACATCGAGCGCACCATCCGCGAAATCCGCGAGGCTCAGGCGGAAAAGGAGGCGACGCGCCGGGCCCGGCAGGTGTTGAACGAGAAAGCGGCGGAATGGGAGGAAACGAAGTCGCCCGGAATAGAGGGGGAACAGCCGAAGAAGCCCGCAGAAGAAGCGAAGCCGAACGGAATTCCGTTGCGCGAAGGGGCGTGGGCGAGACTGAAAGACAGCCCCCGCACCGTGGGCCGCATCGAGAAAATCCAGGACGGCACCGCCCGCGTGAACTTCGACTATATGCGTATGCAACTGTCTTTCGATAAGTTGGTTGCATTGACCGAAAAAGAAAGTCTGCAATACGAGAAAAATCTCGGACGGGGTTCGGTGAAAGTGGAAAACCTGTCGGAAGGGCAGTTGCATTTCAAGCCGCGCATTGACCTGCGGGGCGTGCGGGGCGAAGAAGCCGTGGAAAAGACCTTGCGTTTGGTGGACCAAGCCGTGCTCTACGGAGAAAAACATCTCGAAATCCTGCACGGAAAAGGCAACGGCATCCTGCGGCAACTCATTCGGGGCGCCTTGTCGAAAAACCCGCATGTGCAGTCGTTTTCCGATCAGGAAGAACAGTTCGGCGGAAGCGGCATCACGCTTGTCCATTTGTCTTGATACATCTTTTCGCGCTTTTTTCGTAACTTTGTTAGTTTCTGCCCAAAGCAGCGACAAGCGCCATGAAAAGAAACATTTATCTTTACCATAAACACTGGCTCTCGAATTTCGAGATACGTCGGAAGAAATATCTTTCCGACAGCAGCTATCTGGTGTTTCTGTGCGTGCTGACAGGTTTCCTGAGCGGCTTGGCGGCGGTGTTGCTCAAGAACATGATTTTCTATTTCGGCGAATGGGTGTTGAACCTCAACCGCGCCGACAAGGAAAACTACCTCTTCCTGTTCTTTCCCCTCCTCGGTGTTACATTGTCGTATATACTTGTAAAATATGTATTTAAAGACGATATCAGCCACGGGGTGAGCCGTGTGATGCAATCTTTCAGCCGAGCCCGCAGCCGCATCAAACGCAGCCGCATGTACTCTTCGTTAGTGGCCTGTACGGTAACCATCGGCTTCGGCGGTTCGGTGGGACCGGAAGCGCCCGTGGTGCTCACCGGTGCGGCCATAGGTTCCAATATCGGACGCGCTTTCAATCTCGGTTTCCGCGAACTTGTCATTATTACGGCGGCGGGCTCGGCGGGAGCCATCGCGGGTATTTTCGGCGCGCCGCTGGCGGGTCTGGTCTTTACTCTCGAAGTGTTGATGATAGACCTCACCATGACTTCGCTCGTGCCGATTCTGGTGGCTTCCACCACGGGCGCGGTGACCTCGGCGTTCCTGATGGGCCGCAGGGCCACTTTCCACTTCGATATTGCGAACGACTACTATCTTCAGAACCTGCCCTTCTACTTGATTTTGGGCTTGGCGGGCGGTCTGGTGTCGTGCTACTTCCTCTATACCAACGAAAAAATCGGGGCGTATTTCGCACGTATCCGACAGGGCTGGAAACGGGTGTTGACGGGCGGCGTGCTGCTCTGCGTGCTCATTTTTCTCTTCCCGCCCCTCTACGGCGAAGGTTTTTCGTTTTTGAGCGACATATTCAACGGCAATACCGAAAGCATCTTCAACAACACGTTTTTCTACGACTACCGCTTGTCGATGCCGGTGTTTTTCGCCTATGTGGCGCTGTTGATTCTGCTCAAGGTGGTGGCTACGGGCTTCACCAACGGTGCCGGGGGCGTGGGCGGGGTGTTCGCTCCCTCCATGTTCGTGGGGGCGTTTCTGGGCCTTTTCGTGGCACAGGGTCTCAATCTACTGGGGCTTCACCTGCCTTTGGCCAACTTCGCCCTGGCGGGCATGTCGGCCCTGATGGCGGGTGTGATGCACGCACCGCTTACCGCCATCTTTTTGGTGGCAGAAGTGACGGGCGGCTACAACTTCTTTATTCCGTTGATGTTGGTGTCGGCCACTTCGTATCTCGTGAGCCGCTGCTTCAACCCGCATTCCATCTACACCAAGGCCCTGGCGCAAAGGGGCGAACTGCTCACCCACAACAAAGACGCTTTCGTGCTGTCTATGATGAGCCTCGACCGGGTCATAGAAACCAACTTCATCGTGATGCACCCCGATGACAACCTCGGTGAGCTCGTGAAAAGCATCAGCCGTTCTTCGCGCAACCTCTTTCCCGTTACCGATGCGCAGAACAACTTTCTCGGCGTGGTGTTCCTCGACGATATAAAGACGGTGATTTTCCGTCCCGACCTCTACGAACAAATCTATGTGAAGGATTTGATGTATGTGCCCAATCTGGTTATCCAGCGGCAGGAAAACATGGCGCAGGTGGCCATAAAATTCCAACAAAGCGACAAATACAATATCGCGGTTCTCGACCGTGGAAAATACGTGGGCTTTATCTCGCGGGCCAATGTGTTTTCGAGCTATCGCGCCAAAGTAAAAGAGTATTCTTCCGATTAAAATATATGCAAATGAAAACAAAGCGTTTACTTGTGTTATGTGTGATGAGCGTGATGCTGGGACCGGTGTTCGCCCAATCGCCAAAAGCCTCTCTGCTCGAGACGTTGCCCGCCGTGCCGCAGGGCAAGAGGCTGGAACTCGGGCATCTGATGGACCGGAACCTGTATCCGGGCGCGCCGAGCCAGTTGCAGTGGATGGAACGCTCCGACAAGTCGGTTTATGTCTATGTGAAGAACGACACGGCTTTCTATCACGATATGGAAACGGGCGTGGAAAAGCCCATGATTACGCTCGACAAGCTGAATGAGGATGTGATGAAAGCGGGTGGAAAGCATAAGATTGAGCTTTTTCCCCTGATCCGGAGGGTGGACAACAACCGTCTCTACATGCGCAACCGTGGCCACGTGTTTGTGTTTTACAGCGACAAGACCGAAACGGAGATTTATTGCTCGTTGGACAAGAAGGGAACGAACTTCGACCTCAGCACGGCTTCGGGACTGACAGCCTTTACGCGCGACAACAATCTCTTTTTTCTGCGCGACGGCATGCGCTATTCGGTTACGAAAGACCTTGATACGGGCATCGTGAACGGGCAGAGCGTGCACCGCGACGAATTCGGCATCACCAAGGGCACCTTCTGGTCGAACGACGGCACGCGTCTGGCCTACTACCGTATGGACGAGAGCATGGTGACGAAATATCCCATTCATCACTACGATTCGATGTGGGTTGAAAATATCCGCTATCCGCACGCGGGCGAGAGGATGCACAAGGTGAGCGTGAACGTCTTTAATACCGAAACGTTCCAGACCGTGGCTTTGGAACCTTTCGCCGACCCGTCGCACACCTATATCACGAGTGTGGTGTGGAGCCCCGACGACCGCGATTTGTATTTGGGCATTCTCGACCGCAATCAAAAGGATTTCAGTTTGGTGCGTTATGATGCCGAGACGGGTAAAGTGAAAGGCGTGGTGTTTACGGAGCACAGCGATGTATATGTGGAACCCGAGTCGGGCATTGTGTTCCGTCCCGGCCATCCCGACCAGTTTGTGTGGTTGAGCGAGCGTAACGGATTCAATCACGCTTATTTATACAATACGAGCGGAAAGTTGCTCAAGAAAATCACGCCCGACAACGAGCCGTGGATGATTACGGAACTGACCGGATTTTCGCCCGACGGAAAGACGCTCTACTTCATGGGCACCAAGGACGAGGCCTTGCAGCAGAACCTCTATGCCGTGGAGGTGGAAAAGGGCAAGGTGCGCCGCGTGACGAAGGAAGACGGCATGCATATGGTGAAGATGGACGGCACGGGGCGTTACTTTATCGACTACTATTCGGCACCCGCTCTGAGCCGCCGCATTCAGGTAATTGACAATAAAGGAAATGTGGTAAAGGTGATTGCCGACTACGGAGATATGCTGGCCGACTACGTGCGGCCTGAATTCCGCCTCTACACACTTACCGCCGCCGATGGCCGCACGCCCCTCTACGGGCGCATGATTCTGCCTCCCGATTTCGATTCCACGCGCAAGTATCCCGTTCTCGTGTATGTGTACGGAGGTCCTCACGCGCAACTCATCAACAAGGGTTACAACTATGCCTGCGGCACGTTCCTGCGTTTTCTGGCACAACAGGGTTATGTGGTGTGGACGGTAGACAGCCGGGGTTCGGCCAACCGGGGCTTCGCTTTCGAGAGTGCCATTCACCGCAATATCGGGGTGAACGAGGCCGCCGACCAGATGCAGGGCATTGCGTTCCTCAAATCGCTGCCTTTCGTGGATTCGAGCCGCATCGGGGTGGACGGCTGGAGCTACGGCGGCTTTATGGCGCTGAACCTCAAGACGCGCTTTCCCGATGTGTTCAAGGTGACCACTTCGGGCGGGCCTGTCATCAACTGGGCGTGGTATGAGGTGATGTACGGCGAGCGTTATATGGGTACGCCTCAGGATAATCCCGATGGCTACGAGGCTGCCAACCTGCTCAATAGAGTGGATTCCATACGGGGCAAGGTGATGTTGATTCAGGGGGGCTTGGACCCCACCGTGCTGCCCAAGAACAGCACCACGTTCGTGAAACGCTGCATCGACCGCAAGATTCCCGTGGACTTCTTTGTCTATCCCGACCACGAACATAATGTGCGGGGTGCGGAGCGTGATCATCTGTTTGAAAAATTGTATGAATATTATAAGCAGAACCTTTGAACCCGCGAGACCTTAAGATAGAAGACTTCAACTACCCTCTGCCCGAGGAGCGCATTGCGTTCTATCCCCTGCCCGAGCGCGACGCATCGAAGCTCTTGGTGTATCGGGGCGGTGCCATTGAACAGAGCGTGTTCCGCCAAGTGGGCGATTTTCTGCCGCAGAATGCGCTTTTGGTGTTCAACGACACGCGGGTGGTGCGGGCGCGACTGGTGTTTTTCAAGGGCGACGGAGGTGCCGCCGTTGGCGCACGCATCGAGATTTTCTGCCTCGAACCCTCGGGGGCCGATATAGAAACCGCCTTTTCTTCGCGGGGCTCTTGCCGATTTAAGTGTTTGGTAGGCAACAATAAGCGTTGGAAGCAAGGGGCGCTGAAAATGGACTTCCCCTTGGCCGACGGCGGCACGGGTTGCCTGCAGGCCGTCAAGGTGGCCGCTTCGGGCGAGGATTTTGAAGTGGAATTTTCGTGGTCGCCCACCGACTGGAGTTTCGCCGAGGTGCTGGAGGCTTCGGGCAAGGTGCCGCTTCCGCCCTACATACGGCGGCAGGCCGAAGAGGGCGACACGCTGCGCTATCAGACGGTTTTTGCGCGGCACAACGGTTCGGTGGCCGCCCCCACGGCCGGCCTGCATTTTACGCAGCAGGTGCTGGAAGATTTGCAAAGACGGGGCATCGAACGCGATTTCATCACCCTCCACGTGGGGGCGGGCACCTTCAAGCCCGTCAAGGCCGAACAGGTGGGCGACCACGCCATGCACAGCGAGCATATCGTAGCCTCGAAATCTTTGATAGAAAATTTATTGCGTGCTGTCCGCGAACACAAACCCCTTGTGGCGGTCGGCACCACTTCCATGCGCAGCATGGAGTCGCTCTACTGGATGGGGGTTCGGCTGGCCTGCGGCGAGGCGCCATTGCCGGGCGGCGAATTCGAGGTGAACCAATGGGACCCCTACGAGACCTATGCCGACCGCCACAAAAAAACGACTCCCGAAGAGGCCCTGCAGTTGTTGTGCGACTATATGGAGCGGGAAAATCTGACCCAACTTCACGCGCATACCTCACTCATGATTGCTCCCGGCTATAAATTCGCTTTCTGCAAGGGCATCATCACCAACTTCCACCAACCCAAAAGCACCCTGCTGCTGTTGGTGTCCGCTCTTATCGGCGATGTTTGGAAAGAGGCCTACCGCTACGCCCTCGCCCACGATTTCCGCTTCCTGAGCTACGGCGACAGCTGCCTCTTCCTCCCCGAATTTTTACTATCTTCGCGTTGAACTACGTTAATAATTCAAATAAACAATAAGATGAAAAACATTTTGTTGACTATCGGGCTGGTTTTGGCGGTGGCTTTCTCCGCCCAGGCTCAGAAGAAAGACAAGAAAGACGGCGACAAGTCTGTCTATGTGTTCACCGACATCAAGGTGAACCCCAACACGAGTGTCAAGGACCAGAACCGTTCGGGCACCTGCTGGAGTTTTTCGGGAACCTCCTTCCTCGAATCGGAACTGCTCCGCATGGGCAAGGGTGAATACGACCTTTCGGATATGTATCCTGTCTACAAATGCTATTTGCTGAAGGGCGACAAATACGTGCGTCTGCACGGCAAGACCGAATTGGCTACCGGCGGCGCCAGCAACGACGTGGCCGACGTGCTTGAGGAATACGGCGTGGTGCCCGAAGAAGTGTACACCGGCCTCAACTACGGTGCCGATGCCCACGACCACAGCGAATTGGACAAGGTTCTGACCAATTTCCTCAAAGGTGTGGTGGACGGCAGGAAACTCACCACCGCCTGGAGACCGGCCTACAAAGCCATCTTGAATACTTATCTGGGCGAAGATCCCGAAACCTTTACCTACGGCGGCAAGGAATACACGCCCCGCAGCTTTGCCGACGAACTGGGTTTGGATGCCAAGAAATTCGTGAAATTCAGTTCCTACACGCATCATCCTTACTATGAGGAATTTGAAATGGACGTGCCCGACAACTGGAATCACGGCATGGTCTACAACCTGCCTATCGATGAATTCGAACAGGTGGTGGACGCGGCTATTGAAAACGGTTACACCTTGGTATGGGGCGGCGATGTGAGCGACCCCGGCTTCTCGTGGAAAAACGGCGTGGCCATCATGCCCGATACGGAGAATCCCGACCTGAGCGGCACCGACCGCGACAAATGGGAAACCCTCTCGCAGTCCGAAAAGCGCAAGAATGCATATAGCTTCGAACGTATCGTTCCCGAAAAGAAAATCACCCAGGAAGACCGTCAGAAGAACTACGACAACTGGAGCGCCACCGACGACCACGGTATGCACCTCGTGGGTATGGCCAAAGATCAGAACGGCAATGTTTACTACAAGATCAAGAACTCTTGGAACGTAGACAACCCCTACAAGGGCTACCTTTATATGTCGAAGCCTTACTTCCGCGCCAACACGCTCGATATTATGGTGAATATCGATGCCGTTCCCGCCGAAATCAGGGCTAAACTTGGTTTGTAAGAGGTTTTTATGAAATTGAAAAGGCCGCCACTTTTCGTGGCGGCCTTTTTTTTAGAAACCACAACGTTATGGAGAGTTTCGAGAGTCTATACAAGAAGTTGATGCGCTATTGCGCCTATCAGGAGCGGGCCGAGAGCGAGGTGCGGCTGAAGCTGCGCTTGCTGGAAGCGCCGGCAGATGTGCGTGAAGCGGTGCTGGAGAAGTTGCGCGGGGAGAATTTCGTGAACGAGGAGCGGTTTGCGCGGGCGTACGTGCGGGGGAAATTCCGCATGAACGGCTGGGGGCGGCTCAAAATCCGCAACGGGCTGCGTGCCAAGGGTGTGGACGAAAAATTGATTTCGCGCACCCTGAGCGAAGAAATCGACGAGAAGCAGTATCGGGAAGCCATGCACAAGGTGGTGGCCGAAAAAGGGCTCAAAACGGCCTTTTCGCGGGGATTTGAGGTGAACCGAAACTTCGAGAACTCTATTTCCTCTCCTTGTTCATCAGAGGAAGAAGAATAATCGCGGCCACGCCGCCGATGATGATGGCAAGCGTCTGCGTGCCCCACGAAATCCAACCCGCCGTATATCCCAACACTTTCGGGAATCCGAACAGAACCAAGGTTTCGGACACGATGACCGGATAGAGGCCGATGCCTCCGGGGGTAATCATATTTCCCACCGTACCCATCACCAACGCTATCAAGGCAATGCCTCCTCCTGTGCCGGAAAGCGCGTCAAGGCTGTGCAGGGCGAAGTAGAGCATAATCCAATAGCAGAACCACAGGCCCACCGTGTGGAACACGAACCAAAACGGCTGACGCACGTGTTTGAGCGACATGATGCCCTCGCTGAAACCGGCGAAGACGGAGGCGATTTTCTTCATCCAATGCCCTTCGGGAAGGCTGTTGCGCCGACGGCGGTAATATACCGTCACCGCCACAAGCACCAACACCGCCGCTGCCAGCACCGCCACGGCTATCCACATCACGCCGCGCCGGCTTTCCATGCCTTGGGCGAACATATTCGACACATAGTCGTGCAGATGGCGGTATTCCACAAGAAACGACACCAAAAAGAGCGTCAGAAAGCAGAGAATGTCGATGACGCGCTCGGAAACCACCGTGCCCAGCGATTTCTCCACAGGCACTTTCTCGTAGCGGTACATGAAGGTGCAACGCAACACCTCGCCCAATCGGGGAATGGCCAGATTGGCGAAATAGGCCACCAGCACGCTCATGAACGTGTTGCCGAAACGGGGGCGGTAGCCCATAGGGTGGAAGAGCAGATTCCAGCGGAGCGTGCGGAAAACGTTGCTCAACACGCCGAAAACAATAATCAGCGCGGCCATGCCCCAATTCGCTTCCTTAAGCGCCTCCACAATCTGCGTTTTCTCGTCGGGCGTGAGATTTCTCTGGAAAAGCCAGATGATGAACACGCCCAATCCGAAAAACAAGGCGAATTTCAGAATCTGACGCAAAAGTTTCCTAGGCTTGTCTTGCGCGGACGTCATTACAATCTGTTTTCTTGGGGGAAAATCACCGTGGGCTTGTGGCTGCGGGCTTCTTCGGGGGTCATGGAGGCGTAGGAAACGATGATGACCAAATCGCCCACGGCCACCTTGCGGGCGGCGGCGCCGTTGAGGCCGATGGTGCCACTGCCCCGTTTGCCCTTTATCACATAGGTTTCAAGACGTTCGCCGTTATTGATATTGTATATGTGAACCCTTTCGTACTCGCAGAGATTGGCGGCGTCCATCAAGTCTTCGTCGATAGTGATACTGCCTACATAATTGAGGTCTGCATAGGTAACCACCGCACGGTGAATCTTCGATTTTAAAACTTCTATCTGCACTTTCGTAAAAATTTAGGCTTGGTTTATCTTTTTTTGCGGGGGGCTTTGCGGGACTGCCGCGACACCACCGGCATCGATTCGGGAGCGAAGGCGAAGGTAAGCTGTTTTTTGTTCATGTCGATTTCCTTGACCTGAATCCTCACTCGCTGCCCGAGTTTATATACATAGCGGGAATGCAATCCCACCACCTGATAGTTTTCTTCGTCGAGTTCGTAGTAGTCGTCGGCGAGGGAGCGCAAGGGAACCATTCCCTCGCAATAGTTCTCCTCCAGACAAACATAGATTCCCCACTTGCTCACGCCCGACACCGAACCGTAGAACATCTGCCCTATCTTGTCGGCAAGAAATTCGGCCTGCTTGTATTTCACCGAGGTGCGTTCGGCTTCGGTGGCGCGTTTCTCCATGTCGGAGCTGTGCTTGCATTTTTCTTCGAGTTCGGTTTCCGACACGCTTTTTCCACCTTGCATATAGTGCTCGAGCAAGCGGTGCACCATGAGGTCGGGATAACGGCGGATGGGTGAGGTGAAGTGCGTGTAGTAGGGAAACGAAAGACCGTAGTGGCCGATATTCTGCGTTGTATAGATGGCCTTGGCCATAGTGCGCACGGCAATGGTCTCTATCATGTTCTGCTCGGCCCGGCCCTCGATGTCGTGCAGGAGTCCGTTGAAAGATTTTACCAGACCGCTGCGGCTCTTGAGGTTGAGTTTATATCCCAATTTGTTGAGGAAACGCGAAAAATCGTTGAGTTTCTGGGTGTTGGGTTCGTCGTGCACGCGATAGACAAAAGGTTTCCTTTTCAACTCCTTGCCTATATGTTCGGCCACGCGGCGGTTGGCGGCCAACATGAATTCCTCCACGAGATGATTGGCTTCCTTGCTTTCCTTAAGGTATACGCCCAAGGGTTTGGCGGTCTTGGGGTCGAGACGGAAACGCACTTCCTGCGAGCGGAAATTGATGGAACCTTTCTTGAAGCGGTTGTCGCGCAGGATTTTGGAGAGTTTGTAGAGTTGGGTGACGGCTTCTATGTCCTGCTTGTTGCCCAGTGTCTTGAGTTTCTTGGGGTCGGCGGGAATGTTCTGCGCCAGACCGGCCGCCTCGATGATTTCCTGCGCCTGTTCGTAGGCGTAGCGGCGGTTGGAGTGAATCACGCCCTTGCCTATCCATGTGTCGAGAATGCGGGCGTTCTCGTCCATTTCGAACACCACGCTGAAACAGAAGCGGTCCGTATCCGGTTTAAGCGAACACAGGTCGTTGCAGAGCCTTTCGGGGAGCATGGGGATGGTGCGGTCTACTAAATAGACCGAAGTGGCGCGCTCGTAGGCTTCCTTTTCGATGGCACCGCCCTCTTTCACAAAATGGCTCACGTCGGCGATATGCACACCCACTTCGAGACGGCCCGAAGGCAGGCGGCGGAACGAAAGCGCATCGTCGAAATCCTTGGCATCGGCGGGGTCTATGGTGCAGGTGTAGATATTGCGGAAATCGCGGCGGCGGGCCAATTCTTTGGCAGTGACGGTGCTCCGCATTCCGGCGGCTTCCTTTTCGGCCTGCTTGGGATAGGTGAGCGGAAAATTATACTCGGCCAAAATGGACTGCATCTCCACATCGTTGTCGCCGGGTTCGCCCAGCACGGCGGCGATTTCGCCTACGGGGTTGTTGAGATGCGCCGGCCAGTCGGTGATGCGGGCCACGGCTTTCTGCCCCTCCTGCGCGTGATGCAGTTTCTCGCGCGGCACAAGAATATTGACCGTGATATTGGTGCTGTCGGGTATCAGAAAAGCGTATTTGCCCGAAAAGGCAATGGTCCCCACAATGTTTTTCTTGTTGCGGTGCAACACCTCCACAATGCGGCCCTCCAGACGACGGCCCGCGCGGGAGGGAAACAGCAACACGCGCACATGGTCGCCGTGCAGGGCGTGCCCCACACTGTTGGCGGCCACAAACACATCCTCGATTTCCTTATCGTCGGGCAGGATATAGGCCTTGCCCGACGACTTCATGTCGACGATGCCGGTGATATACGAGCGCAGGTTTTTCATTTCTTCGCTTTCGCAGCGGGTTTGGCGGCTTTTTCCGTCTTGGCCGCAGCCTTGGGTTCGGCTTTGGCCTTGGCAGGCGCTTTGGCCGCCTTAGGCTCGGCTTTGGATTCGGCTTTAGCCTTGGCGGGGGCTTTCTCCGTCTTAGGTTCGGCCTTGGCCTTGGCAGGGGCCTTTGCAGCCTTGGGTTCGGCCTTGGCGGGCTTTTCAGCCTTTTCGGTCTTGGCCGCAGCCTTCGCCTCCGCCTCCTCGTGTTCCTTTATGGCCTCCTCGCGCGCCTTTTCGCGCTCGGAAAGTTCCTGATCTACCAAACCCTCTTTCTGCAACAGGTTATACCATTGCAACACCTTGCGGATATTCGATTCGTAGACCCTTTCGCGGTCGTAGGAAGGCAGAACCACGGCAAAGTAATCGCGCACCTTCTTGGCGTCTTCCTTGTGGCCGAGACAGGCCCCGCCGTTTTCTTTCTTGTGGATGGCGCGGAACACATCGGCCAAGGGAATTTCCTCGGCTTCGGTATAGATGGCGATTTCCGCCAACGAACTCATTTTGTCGAGACCGAAGAACGGAGCGCGTTTCTTGTCGATAAGCGACTCCATGATGGCCGAATTCTTGCCTTGCGAAATCAGTTTGTACAGGCCCGGCTTCCCCGGAACGTTGAAAATCAATGATAAATCCATTTTTATCTTACTTTTCTGTTATACTCTATTTTGTTGTTTCACCACCACTTTTTATTTCACCACCACGCGCTTCACGGCCGATTTCCCATTCAGGCTCACCCGCACCAAATAAAGACCCGCGCCCTGCAGTTGCAAGCTTTGCAGGCCCGACACGTTTTCAAGCTGTTTGAGCAGAACACCCTGCGAGGTAAACACTTCCACGCGGCTACCCTCGGGCACATCCACATAGAAATCGCCCCGATTGGGGTTGGGGTAGAGCTTGAATCCAATCTTTTCCGCCGCTTCGGTCGCCACAGGGTCGGGATCCGCCAATTTGACGGTAAATCCCACCTTGTCCGTATCTATGCGTTGGTCAGCGTGCCAAAGTTCAATTTCGAGCGAATAGGCACCGCCATATTCCAATTCGATTTCGGGCAGTTTGAAATATACGGCATGATAGGTTCCCTCTTCATCATCTATATCCAGAGAAGCCCTCGCCACCAGCGAAGTTTCGAGCAAAACCTCGGCCTGTTTGGGAGAAACAATCGTGATACCCGTATAGGCCACCGTATCGGGAGTCGGTTCGGGCTCTGGTTCGGGCTCTGGTTCGGGCTCCGGTTCGGGCTCCGGCTCGGGCTCGGGGTCCGGGCCCGTCCCGGGTTCCTCGCCGCGCACCTCTATTTTTCCGATAAACACGCGGTCGCCGGATTCGGCCCGTATGGACAAGGCCACCTCCGTCTGTCCGTCTTCCACGGTAAACGTGACAGGTTCGAGCGTTTCATACTTTCCGTTCGAAAGCGTTCCCTTATTTTCGGTAAAAGTAAGCGTCTGCTCCTTTACCGTGCATCCATCGCACAGAATCTTGCAAGAGGATTCCTTCTCGCTCCAACCCTTGCCATCCACCGTCACTTCAAAATCACCCGAACAAGTAAATTTCTTGAAATCAATCTGTCCGAAATCACTTCCTGACGCCAGACGCGAACCATTGAGAACCGCATATACCTTGCCCTGAATCTTATCCACATAGTCGCAGTCTTCTATCTTGAACCCTGTCGAACCATCGTCTTTTCCTGTGAATTTCTCAAAATCCTCACTCCAAAGCACTTGCTTGGCGCCATCCTTACGGGCGAAAGCCACGGAAGCCACCGTTTCAGAAACTTCCGAAGAATCGGCAACTTCCACAAAAAGCGAATCCCTACGCAGCACCGTTCCCTCTCCGTCCTTATAGACATAAAAAATCTTATAATACTCTTTTTCGGGGTCCACCTCATGACCAGGTTCCACCGAAACCGTGTCGACCGTCTCGAAAGTGGACGAAGCCGAAAGCACTTCCTCTCCGTCTTTGAGCAAACGAGTCTCCAGCGTATATGTCGCATCATACGAAAGCGTCACGATTTTGAGGCTATAGGTATTGTTCATCGTTTCGGTCTCAAAACCGTCCAAACGTACCTTGCCCGCCACCGCATTGGTATAAATCTTGGTTTTGTTTTCGGGCTCTATAATAGTGATACTCTGCGATTTTGTCGCCCGCTTGGAGGAATAAACCTCGAGTGTGTCGGCAAACACCACCGTTCCTTCCGCATTGAGGTAGGCATAGGGAAGTATGTAGTTGACCTCCGGTTGCGGGTCGTTGCCTTTGAAAGGTGTGCCGTCGTTGCCCCAAATCTTTTCCACCAATTCGGGATAGTCGATAAAGGGGTTACGATTGTGCTGTTTGGCGTAGACCGCATCGTTGCGCTTGATTTCCTTGTCGCTCACGGGGTCTTCGCGATGCCATCTGAGCAACAAATCCACGGCCCACTGCTTGAACGCCCGCGTCTTGTTACCGCTTTCCAACATATCGCTTTTCCAGTTTCCCACCTGATTTTCGTAGCGCGTCACCATATAGAAATACGAACGGGCGAAATCGCCTTTATATTCATCGACAGGCTCAAACACCGTGCCCGAATAGCCGGACGTGGTGTTTTTTCCCAATTTACCGCCGTTTTTGCTGGTATAAGTGGGGCTGCTCACCTCGCCGAAAGGATTGTTGCCACGCATGCCGTTCACCTTGCCATCGGTAGGATAGAGATGAAACAAATCGGAATACATAGGCGAAGCATCGTTGAACCAACTCTTGGGGAAAGAGTGCTCGCGGTTGTAGCAGTCGCACTCGTTCTTATAATTGCCGCATTGGTCCGAGCCGAAAGTGAAGTCGCAGTCGGAATACATATCCCACACTTTGCCGTTGGAACGGGCGTCGGTGCTTTTGAATGCATCCCACAAGCCATTATAGCTCACTACCGAATGGTTTTTGGTAATGATGCTCGAAAGTTCGCTCTTGAGGGCGAAGCCGCTCTTTCCGTATGCGGCTTCATAATAACCTTCGGGTTCGCGGCCCGTGGAGGTGGAAGGCGTGGAATGAGCGCCGAAAGCCAGCATATCGTTGCCCCAAATCTTCTCCACCAATTCGGGAAAGTCGATAAAGGGATTGCGGTTGTGCTGAATCGTATAGATGGAATCGTTGCGGTCCATTTCCTTTTGGCTCACAGGGTCTTGCCGATGCCATTCCAAGAACATGGCCACCGCCCAATCCTGCAGGGCCTGCGTGGAAGTGCCGTTGCACACCACACACGCTTTCTCACCGCCTTTGTTATACACGGTGTCCCAATCGGCCACCTCATCTTCGTAGCGTGTCACCATGTAGAAGTAGGTGCGTGCCAAATCGCCCTTGTATTCGTCTATAGGTTCGAAAACCTTGCCCTCGAAGCCCGGTGTGGCACTCGGTCCGAGCATGCTGCCATTGCTGCTTTTGAAAGTGTCTTTTCCCTCCTGCACCTTGCCATAAGGGTTGTCGTTGCGGATGGAGTTGACACGGCCCGAAACGGGATACATGTGGAAGAGGTCGTTGTATTTGGGTTCTTTCTTGGTTTTGTCTCCGCCGAACCACGAATTGGGAAAGGAGTGTTCGCGGTTGAGCTGATAGCACTCATCGGTGGTGTTGGGACCATAGTGGGCATAGAACGGGAAATCGCAGTTGGAATAGATGTCCCACGCCAGCGTGTCGTTGTCGGGGCGTTGGTCGGTGGTCTCAAAGGCCTTCCAAAGGTCATCGTATTTGAGAGCCGTATGGTCCTTGATGATGTTGTGGAGGGCGGTCTTGAGCTCGTAACGCGATTTTCCTATCGCCGCCCGATAGTAGGCGGTGTCTTTTCCTGCTCCGAAAACCGTGGAGACGGCAAAGAACAAGACCGCAACCAAGCCGATGCGAAAAAAAAGTGCACGTGTTTTCATCGTATACCTCTTTTTAAAGATGTATTTAGGGCGTGAATTTACTAAAATTCTCTCAATAAAGAATAAAAAAGGCTGCCTGATTGCTCAGGCAGCCTTTTTAAAAGATGCGTCCGACCAATTAGCGGAGCACCACTTTCGCACGCGAAGTGCCGTTGGCGGTAGCGATTTCCACTACATAGATGCCTTTGGCCATGCCTTCGAGATTGATTTGGGTCTTGCCGTTCAAGGCCTTGAGGTTCATCACCTCAACACCAGCCACGGTGAACACGCGAACGCTGTAGTTGTTTTCCTCTACATCGAGGGTCAACATGCCGCTCGTGGGGTTGGGGTAGGCGCTGAACTTAACGGCCGCACCGTTTTCGTTGGCGGTGCTGGGGGTGCCTTCGCCTACCATATCCTTTTTATTACGGGCGGTGATTTGAGCCTTGCCACTGTAAGTAGCGCAAATACCGGTGATTTCCAGAGCTCCGGTGGGAATGGTGCTGCCAAGATAGTTGGCATCTTGAAAATCGGTGCGGAAAGTGATAGTATCCGTGCCGTTGACCAAGGTATAGTTCGAACCTCTATCACTTGCAAATCTTTCGGTTTCAACAAAAGTAACGTCTTTGATACGAACCAAAGCCGATTGATATTTCAAGTAATCGGCCATCAATTCGGGAATTGTAGCATCGATAACATAGGGGGTGGCACCATGTTCGGTGGCGGTAATCGTCTGCGTAGGCTTAAGTTCGAGGGTGCCGCCGCCATAGTTTTCCAATGTGCCGGTGAGGTTTTCAATCACATCTCCCACTTTAATGTCGTTATAGCCATATTTCTCGGCCTTGAAAACGAGAACGGAACGACCGTTTTCCTGTTCCATATCCTGCACCCAAATACGGGTATTGAAAGCATCCTTGGCCGTCACCACAACCTTGCCTTTTACGGTATATTCCATGTCTCCGTCGATGTTCGAGGGATAGCCCGTCTTAGTCCACAAATCGGCAATAGTGTTAATGTCCAAATCGCTGGCCAAGGTATATTTTGCGGTAGCCTTGTAGCTGTCGGCCAATCCGTCTTTCTTGGCAATGGCCGTAATCGTAGTGGTGGCGCTGAGTTCGATAGGAGCGGTATATTCGGTGGTGGGTTCTTCGTCGGTAAGCGAATAGTAAATCTTAGCATCTGCGGTGTTGCAGGCCAAGGTTACCGAAATGGTGCTTTCGAAAACCTGCGCTTCGGGAGTAAAGGTAGGACGTTCTACACGTGCAGCAACTTCACCTTCTTTTTTGTAGAACTGAATAGCCAAATTCGTGGTATTAACAGCCTTATAAGCCGAGAATCTCGCAGCTGACGAGCCACCTTTCATATACAAAAGGCGTCTTTGGATGTCTGCCGTAACTGTGACAACAGCAACATTGCCTTCTGCATCTACAGAAACTGTCCACGGATAAGCCTCATCCTTATTTTCGAGATAATTGTTGTCGGTATTGGTATGAGCCACATATTTTCCTGCAACCGCATCAAAAAGGGCCCAATTGTCTCCGACTTTTTCCAGTGTGATTTCGTAGGGCTTTCCCGAAACCCCAGTTTCGGTTTGAATGCTGTTGTCATTAATGGTTACGTCAACAGGGACACGGAAAGAGGACATCTCCGACATCGCCACCTTGTTCTCCGTATTAACCACCAAATAGACGCCACCGTCTACCAATTCATCGGCAGAGGTGATTTTGGCGTAGGTATCCTGTGCGGAAACCATGCTCCAGCCCATGAACAAGGCTGCTACACTCATCAAAATTTTTTTCATAGTTTGTTATTTGGTTTTGTTTTTAACAAAACGAACTTCGGCGGCGCCTCAGCATAGCTTAAGCAAGCTTAGCTCTGCGTTCGGCTTGCACGAAGTTTGGTTTATTTTTCATAGATTGGACAAAGGTAACAATTTTTCTACCACATTTCCAATACTTTTTTTATTTTCTCTGAAACAGGCAGATGCCCGTCTATCCAGTGGATTTCGTAGCCGTCTTTCTCCATTTTGCGGAACCATGTGCGTTGACGTTTGGCGAATTGACAGATGGCGTGATAAAGGTTCTCCTTCATATCCGCATAGGAGAGTTCGCCCGTGATGTATTGCGTCAAAAATTTGTATTCCAACCCGTAATATATGAGTTGGGAGGGGGTGACGCCGGATTGCAACAACGTTTTCACCTCGTCGACCATACCCTCTTCGAGGCGCGATTCCAAACGGGCGCGGATACGGTGGCGGAGGGTTTCGGGGTCGAAGGAGATGCCGATGAGAAGCGCGGGGGGAAGCTGCCTGTCGGGGGCGGGATGAAGGCGCTCGAATTGCAGTATCTCGATAGCGCGTAGGCAACGTTCGCGGGTCTCGGTGTCGGTGTGGTTGTGCAGGGGGCCGAAACTGCGGAGAATCTGCTCAAGCTCCGAATCTGTCTTGTCTTCCAATTCTTTACGAAGGGAGGCGTTGGTGGGCACTTCCCGAAAGTTTTTCTTGCCCAGGGCGGCGCAGAGATAGAGGCCGCTTCCTCCGCAGAGCACGGGGGTGTGGCTTCGGGAAAGCACGTCGGCGCAGGCCGCGTCGAAATCCTTTTGATAGCGGTAGAGGTTGTATTCGGTGCCGGCGGGGACTATATCTATAAGGTGAAAGGGCACGGGGGCGCCGCCGGAGGTATATTCGCTCAGATCCTTGCCGGTGCCTATGTCCATGCCCCGGTATACCTGTCGAGAATCGGCGCTGAGAATCTCTCCGCCCAAAGCCCGCGCCAGGCCCACGGCGAGCGAGGTTTTCCCGCTCGCCGTGGGCCCCAGCACTGCCAAAAGTTTTGTCGGACGGTTGCTCTGCATAACAACCGCAAAGGTAAAAATTCAAATTGTTTTGTTGAAAAAACAAAAAAGAACTATTTTTGTTTTGTTGGTAAAACAATTTTAAATATGGAAAAGGAAATTCTCAAATCCGTAATAGCCGATAACCAGATTGAAATACCTCGGCATCAAATAGTTTCTCGCGATTTCCACTTTGAGGAATTCGGAAACTATGTTTTTGTAGGAATCCGCAGGGCCGGGAAATCCTACCTGCTGTATCAACGCATCCAGCAACTTTTGAAGGAAGGAATAGGTTGGGATGAAATCCTCTATGTCAATTTCGAAGATGAGCGTTTGGAGGGAATGGATACGAAAGATTTAAACCTGTTGTTGGAAACTCATATAGAGATGTATGGAAAACGTCCTACTTTATTCTTGGATGAAATTCAGAATATCTCGGGCTGGGAAAAGTTTGCCCGCAGGCTGGCTGATGCCAAATACCGTGTCTACATCACGGGAAGCAATGCCAAAATGTTAAGCTCAGAGATACAGACAACCTTAGGTGGACGATATATAAATGTCAATGTGTATCCTTATGGATTTATAGAATATTTGTCTGCTAATCAGATTGTCATTACCCCAAATACCCTCTACGCCACGGAAAGCCGTGCCATACTATTACGCTACTTCGATGATTTCTTTCATTTTGGAGGTTTCCCCGAAGGAGCGGCATTAAACGCCAAACGAGATTACCTCTCGAGTGTGTATCAAAAGATTTATTTAGGAGACATAGCCACCCGTCATGCAATTACCAACACTTTCGCTCTGCGCGTACTCTTTAAAAAGTTGGCGGAAAGCGTTATGCAACCTATATCCTTTTCCCGCCTAACCAACATCATAGCTTCAACCGGCGTGAAAGTGGGTAAGGTCACCGTCATCAACTATCTTGAATACGCCAAAGACGCCTGGCTCCTTACACCCGTGCAGAACATCGCAGGCAAGTTGGTGGAAAAAGAAACCACGCCCAAGTATTATTTTACAGATAACGGCATCCTCAATCTGTTTCTTTTGGACGCCGAAACCTCTCTGCTCGAAAACTTGGTGGCTATCACTCTGTTGCGAAAGTATGGAAGGGAAAATTCCGTATTCTATTACCGCAAGAACATAGAAGTGGATTTCTATATTCCTGAAGAGGAGACAGCTATCCAAGTATGTTACAATCTCTCGGATGCCGAAACCTTGAAACGGGAAACCAAGGCTCTGATCGGTCTCGGCAAAGTGCTACCCTGCAAGAAACTGTTGGTCATTACCCGAAATGAAGAAAGTGTCTTGACATTGAACGGTATGGTGATAAACGTTGTTCCCGTTTGGAAATGGTTGTTGCAGTAAATCGCGAGTTTATCTTACGATGAACTTGAGAAGGGCCGTTCCTGCCGTCGTCACCACCTCAGCCATATGAAAACCTTGCTTCAAATCGTTTACGGAGCATGAAAAATCCATAGTGCCTCCTGCGGGTATACATCTTTCTTGCTTGCCACTCGGGTTAAAAATACGCACCTCTCTTATCTCGTGCACAGAGGTGATATGTAAACAGTCTTTAACAGGGTTGGGAAAGAGCGTGATATGAATGTCGGCAGTATGCTGTTCGTTGACCACAGCCCCTTTTCTGATAAATACTAATGCCGAATCGCCAAATTGGCCGTCATTTTCGGTCAAAACCGTACCATTGGGCGTGTTCAGGCTGAAATGGCCTTTGCCGAACAGGTTGTTGATGCCGTCGCCTTTCGCGTCTGTAATCTTGAAGGTGTGGCAACCTTCGTGCAGCGTAACGGCCTTGATGTGTTCCTTTACCCCGATTTTCGTCAAATCTTCGTAAGGACCTTCGGCTACCAACACCTCCCCGGCTTCGTTCCAAAGCATCCATTGCGTTTCAGAACCGAACATATCCTGCCAAAGGTGTACTTCCACGACAGGTTCAGCCGTATAGACCACCTGTTTGGCCACCGAAATCCGCAGAGTTTTCTGCTGATCGAAATCATAGGATTTCCCGTTGACCGAAGCTATGGATACGGTTACGGTATCAACTTGGTTCCTACGCGGCAGAGGGAACAGGTCGGAAAGAATGTCGATGTTGTCTTTATACCCGAGTCTGTCGGGCACATTGACGGTAAAGGCCGCCGCTTCGGCTTCGTTCACCGTATTGACCCGAAAACCGATTTCATGGATGGGTTCGCCACCATAAGTGCGGTTCTCTAAGGTAAATCCCACACGAATATCGTTGTCGCACGAGCGATGGGAAGATTGAAAGCCGTTGCGGTAGGCAAACAGATGGCCGGGGCCGTTTTTCATTTGGATGGGCGCTTCGGCCACGTTGATGACCTCGTTGTAGTCTTCGCTCACAAAAACAATAACACTAAGGTCGTCCGGGCGGAGTTCGATGTTGCGGATGCGTTCCGGCAGGCGTTTGCTGTAGGTGCAACGTACAAAGTCGCCTTCCGTGCCGCCGTGAAGTTCAACACCCCGCTCGTCGGTAATGAAATCGCGGAACACGTGCATGTGCCTGTAGAGGTTGTTGCCTAGGTTCTGAGCCGGGTTGTTGGATGCGTTTTTCTGCGTGCCGATGATGTTGTTCTGCAACAGAACCACATGGATGCGGTTGGTCTCCACCGGCACGCTTCCGGTAAAGAATACCTGCACTTCCACATTCAGTTCGCGCGTCTGCCAGTCGAAGATGGCCTTTCCTGCGATATTGGCATAGGCCGGCATTTCCAGACAAGATTCGGCATAACCCTCCCAATGCAGCCGGTCCAAGGCCAAGCCGTTGGCTTGAAAGAGATGGCGGTTGATGACCGCGCTCGGCAATGTGGTGGCGCCGGCCGCCTGCATCAGGGCATCTCCATAGGTGGTCCGGAAATCGGGTTCGCCGGATCCGTAAGGTTCGGCAAAACTACTGGCGTGAATGTTTACCGCGTAAAAGCGGTCCGGATATTTTTCGGCCAAATTGTTGGAAATACGGTGTCCGTCCGGACAGTTGGAACATTTCACACCCGTGTATTCTTCCAATAGAACAGCCCTATTCTGCGGTGTTTTGTTGACAATGGTATCAGTTTGCGCGGCGGCCGGGATTCCCGCTCCGATTCCGAGGAGAAGCAGCCAAGCATATAGTCTATTTTTTCTCATAGCATACAAAATTAGTCGATTGCGTAAAAAAGGGCGGGCTTTCGCCCGCCCTCCAACCAAACAAACAATTATTATGAAATTACCGTTTGCTGACTTTAAAGGCCTTTCCGTCTATCATCAAAAGATAGATGCCGCTATGACAGTCGGTCATATCCAACTCGATGATACCGGCAGGCACACGGTTGATTCTGCGCACCGAACGCCCCGAAATATCATAGAGATTGATTTCCCTGGCACCTTCCGCCACATCGATATGCAGTTTTCCGTCGGTGGGGTTGGGATAGATTCTTACCATGGTTTGTTTCTGATTGCTTTCGTTTGC
>JAAVBQ010000036.1:0-23385 GCA_014803485.1 bacterium
GCCGGCGGAACACTTCTTCCATGGTGGCGTAGTCGTCGGGCCCGTTCACGGTGCGGATGTTGAAGTGGCGGTAGTCTTTCTTCGACAGCTTTCCGTTGCGGCTCACCGTCATGGCCCCCACGGGATAGTCACCCTCGAAATTGGAGTTGTCGAAGCATTCGATGTGCACGGGGAGTTTATTCATTCCCAGTGTCTTCTGCATCTGCACCATAAGTTCCTTGCTCCGACGCTCGGGGTCGGCCAGATCTTGACGGCGGTTCTTCTCCAAAATAAAATAGCGGATATTCTGCAGGCTCAGATCCAAAAGTTTCTTCTTTCCGCCCGACAAAGGCACCGTGCATTTGAGGGGGGCAAGCGAAAAATCGGGTTCCACGGGCAGAATCACCTCGTCCGACTCGCTCTTGAATTGGTCGCGGAATTCGAACAGCACCTGCGAGACAATATCTTCTGGCTTCTCGTCCAGCTTCTTCTTCACCTCCACCGTATGCGACTGCACCACACGTCCGTCCACCACACGCAGATAGTTGAAGTATAGACTTTTGTCCTCTTCAAGAAAACTCAACACATCGAGGTCTGCCGTGGAGAGGTTGTTCACAATCGTGGACTTGCTCTGATAGTGCTGCAGGAGGGCGATTTTTTCTTTCAGTGTCTGTGCCTTGCGGAATTCCAGCCGTTCGGCCGCTTCGTGCATCTGACGGGTGAGGCTTTGCAGAATGGGTTTGATGTGGCCGCGCAACAGGGTCTTGATTTCGCTGATCTGTTCGGCGTATTCCTGTTCGGTCTGCAAGCCTTGGCAGGGGCCCGCGCAGCGTTTCATCTGATATTCCAGACAAAGCCGCACTTTTCCCGAGGCAATGGTCTGAGCGTCGAGGCGGTGGGCGCAGGAACGCAGGGGATAGATCTCGTGAATCAGTTCCAAAAGTGTGTGCAGCGTGCGCACCATGGGGTAGGGGCCGAAATAGGTGGAACCGTCCTGCACGGGACGGCGGGTGGGGAATATGCGGGGAAAGGGCTCGTTCGACAGACAGAGCCAGGGGTAGGTCTTGCTGTCTTTGAGCAGGATGTTGTAGTGAGGCTGAAGCCGCTTGATAAGGTTGTTTTCGAGCAGGAGGGCATCGGATTCGGTGTTCACTACGATATATTCCATGTGGTCTATGTGCGCGATCATGGCGCGTACCTTGCCTTCCTGTTCCTTGTTGAAATACGAATTGACGCGCCGTTTGAGGTTCTTGGCCTTGCCCACGTAGATAATCGTGCCCTCCTTGTCGAAATATTGGTACACGCCCGGCTTCTCGGGAAGAATGGGTAGGATTTGCTTCAGTTTTTCGGGTACGGTGCTCATAGTGTACAAAAATACGATTTTCCTTACTTTTGGCCTCCCCGAAAATGCGGGGTAAATGTTTAATTAGGATAAAATCAAAACACTATGGAAAAGTTCTTTAAAGAAATGGACGTGGCGGTGACCGTTTGCGGCGCCGACGGGGAAATCCTCGACATGAACGAGAAATCGCGCAAGACTTTTCTCAAACCGGGGCGGGAAGAGCTGATAGGACAGAATGTGTTGGACTGCCATCCCGAACCGGCGCGTTCCAAACTGGCCGATATGCTCAAGAATCCCCGCAACAATGCCTATACCATAGAGAAAAACGGAATCCGCAAGCTCATTTTCCAAACGCCGTGGTACGAAGACGGGCGTTTCGGCGGGTTCATCGAGCTTTCTATGGAAATTCCCGCCGAGATGCCGCACTTTGTGCGGAAACCGCAATAATTTTATATTAATATAGAAAAGAGCCCCTATGACGGAAAACAAAGACGCGCTGAAAGGCCATGTGGCGATATTGGCGTGCAATATCATATTCGGAATCAATATTCCGCTCTCCAAAATCGTGATGCCGGAATATATTTCCTCCTTCGCCATGGCTTTCTTCCGGACCACGGGCGCATTGGTATTCTTTTGGCTGATAACGCTTTTCGTGAAATGGGAGAAGGTGCCGCTCAAGGATTTGGGCAAGCTTGCGGCGGCTTCCGTCTTCGGGGTACTGCTCAATCAGATGCTGTTCGTGATAGGGCTGGAGTCCGCCTCTCCCGTGGAAACGGCTATCGTGGTGACCTTCACGCCTATCCTCACCATGCTTTTGGCGGCCTTTTTCCTGCGGGAACCCATTTCGTGGATGAAAGCCGGAGGCGTGCTGCTCGGCATGAGCGGGGCGGTGCTGATGATTGCCGGCAAGTACATTACCGGCGAGGCGGTGGCCGAAAGCGGACGGAACAGCATCGTGGGCATTCTGCTCTGCTTGGCGAGCGGTCTGTTCTATGCCGTCTACCTGACGGCTTTCCGCAATGTGGTGGCGCGCTACAAGCCCGTGACGGTGATGCGCTGGATGTTCTTCTTCTCGGCACTGTTCTCCGTGCCTTTCCTGTTCCGCTATGTGGCGCACATCGACTACGCCTCCATTCCGCCGCGAATCTATGTGTTCTTGGGCTATACGGTCTTTATGGCCACAGGCGTCACCTACCTGCTCATTCCCGTGGCGCAGAAAAGACTACGCCCCACGGTGCTGAGCGTCTACAACTATACCCAACCCATCACCGCCGCCTGTCTGGCCTTGATTCTCGGTCAGGACGGCTTCACGTGGATAAAGGGTGTGGCCGCCCTGTTGGTGTTCTCGGGCGTGTTCCTCGTTACGCGCAGTAAGTCGCGCGCTCAGTTGGAGAAGGAGTTGTAGACCCTGTCCCAGTCTTTCCACACCACTTCGTAGCCCTGTTCCTCTATCATCCTCTTCATTTCTTCGGGCGAGCGGTTGTCGTTCACCTCGAACTGCGCCACTTCTTTGTTGGGGTGGGCGT
This sequence comes from bacterium, assembly GCA_014803485.1. GTDB lineage: Bacteria > Bacteroidota > Bacteroidia > Bacteroidales > P3 > Pullibacteroides. The sequence goes on from JAAVBQ010000036.1 coordinate 2,848, forward strand.
ATCCGCCGGGGTCGGTCTGCGAACCGGCGCTGATGGAGGTGATGCCGAGCGAAATCATGCGGTTGCGGAATTCGCGGCTCTCGCGCGTGGTGAGCGACATTTCCACCTCGTCGTCGAAGAGGCGGAACGCCCAAATCATCTGCACGAACTCCTTGTCCGACAAAACGTTCTGCGGTTTAAACCCGCCGTTTTCGCCATCGTCCTCGTGGGGACACATACGCGGAAAGGAGATGCAGTATTTAGACCGCCAATAGGTTTTCTCCAGATAGCGCAGGTGCATGGCCATGAACACGGCTTCGGTGCGCCAATCCTCCAACCCCAGCAAGGCACCCAAACCTATCTTGTTGACATTGGCCAGCCCAAGGCGGTCTTGGCTGTTGAGCCTCCACGCAAAATCGCGTTTCATGCCGGCGGGGTGGTAGAANTTGTAGCGTTCCTTGTTGTAGGTTTCCTGATAGACATATACCGCATGCAGGCCGCTTTTGCGCAGACGCTCGTAGTCGGGCGTGTCCATGGGCTGCACTTCGAGCGAGAGCTGGGCGAAGTGGGGCGAAAGCAGCTGCATGGCGTGTTCGAGATAGTCGATGCCCGCATCCTTGGGCGACTCGCCCGTAAGCAGCAGCAGGTGTTGGTATCCCATCTTCTTGAGCACCGCGCATTCCTCCATAATCTGTTCGTCGGTGAGGGTGACGCGGGCGAACTTATTGTTGTGGTTGAAGCCGCAGTAGATGCAGTGGTTGGTGCAGGCGTTGCTCAGGTAGAGGGGAATGTAGAACTGAATGGTCTTGCCGAATTTCTTTTGCGTGGCCTTGCGGCTCAGGCCGGCCATCGTCTCCAGATAGAGGGGAGACTCCGACACGGCGGGNCTCACCAAGGCCTTGAAATCCTCGAGCGTGAGCGCGGGGTCGGGGCGTTGCGCCTTGGATAGCGCAATCTCCACGTCGCGCGTGGTTTTGGCATAGATGCTCCGGCGCATCTGTTCCCAATCGTAGTTTTGAAGGATATCGGAAAACATCGCCTTTCTATTTTGAATATTCNTCCATACACGTACCNTTTCCCTTGCNCAAATCGTGGCTGATACGCATGGCGCAGAAATTGGGCCCGCACATGGTGCAGAATTTGGANCCGTCTTCGTTGGCGCCTTCGCGTTGGTGGAAATATTCGAAGGCACGGTCGGGGTCGAGCGCCAGATTGAACTGGTCTTTCCAGCGGAACTCGTANCGNGCCNTGCTCATGGCNTCGTCGCGTATCTGCGCGCCNGGGTGTCCCTTGGCCAAGTCGGCGGCGTGTGCGGCAATCTTGTAGGTGATGATGCCCACGCGCACGTCTTCTTTCTCGGGCAGGCCCAAATGTTCCTTGGGGGTGACGTAGCAGAGCATGGCCGTGCCATACCAGCCTATCAGGGAGGCACCTATGGCCGAGGTGATATGGTCGTAGCCGGGGGCGATGTCGGTGACCAGAGGNCCGAGCGTGTAGAACGGGGCCTCCTTGCAGTCGCGCAGCTGCTTGTCCATNTTNTCCTTGATCTTGTGCATGGGCACGTGGCCGGGGCCNTCGATAAACACCTGCACNTTGTGTTCCCATGCCCGTTGCGCCAAGGCGCCTATGGTTTCCAACTCGCCGAACTGCGCTTCGTCGTTGGCGTCGAAGATGCTGCCGGGACGCAGCCCGTCGCCCAAGGAAAGGGCGGTGTCGTAGCGCGCCACCAATTCGCAGATTTCGTCGAAATGGGTGTAGATGAAGTTCTCCTGATTGTGATGCTGGCACCAGCTTGCCATAATGGAGCCGCCNCGGCTCACGATACCCGTGAGGCGNTTTTTCGCCATAGGGATATACTTGAGCAGAACCCCGGCGTGAATGGTGAAATAGTCCACGCCCTGNTCGCATTGCTCGATGAGCGTGTCGCGGAAGATTTCCCACGTGAGGTCTTCGGCCTTGCCGTTCACCTTCTCCAANGCCTGGTAGATAGGCACCGTGCCCACGGGAACGGGGCAGTTGCGGATAATCCATTCGCGNGTTTCGTGGATATGCGCGCCCGTGGANAGATCCATGAGCGTGTCGCCGCCCCAGCGGCAGCTCCACACGGCTTTTTCCACTTCTTCCTCNATGCCCGACGANGTGGCCGAATTGCCGATGTTGGTGTTGATTTTGGTGAGGAAGTTGCGGCCNATAATCATAGGCTCGCATTCCACATGGTTGATGTTGGCCGGAAGCACGGCNCGGCCNGCGGCAATCTCCTCGCGCACGAATTCGGGCGTGATGCGGGTCTTGATGCCGCACTGCTCGGCGTTTTGGTTCTCGCGGATGGCCACATATTCCATNTCNTCGGTGATGATGCCTTGGCGGGCGTAGTACATCTGCGANAGCTGGTGTCCGTCTTTGGCGCGGAGAGGCTTGCGGATATGCTCGAANCGGAGGGCNTCGAGGCTNTTGTCGTTCAGACGNGCCTGGCCGTATTCGGAGGTCATTCCGGAGAGCCTTTCGGCATCGCCCCGGCGTTCAATCCACGGGGTGCGGATNTCCTTGAGGCCTTTGTGAAGGTCGATTTCGGCGGAGGGGTCGGANTAGGCACCGCTGGTGTCGTATACATAGACCGGCGCGTTGGGCGTATGCACGGGCTTGCCGTCNTGCATGGTCACGGTNTCCACNAGGTTAATCTTGCGCATGGGCACCTCTATGGGAAAGAGTTTCCCNTTTACATATACTTTTTCCGAACCGGGAAAGGGTTTGCGGGTGATNAGNCCCTCTTGGGGCTTTCTGTCGNTNTTNTTCATGANTTTAAGTATTCTAATTCAAAAACGATGTNANCGGACTGCTGGCCTCGGCCACGAAACGTGCGGCGGCGGGNGNGGCTTCGTAGGCCATGCGGCCGGCCTCGATNGCCAGCTTGAAGGCCTTGGCCATCNGCACGGGGTCGCCCGCAATGGCGGCGGCGGTGTTGAGCATCACCGCNTCGGCNCCCATTTCCATGGCTTCGGCGGCATGCGAGGGCAGNCCTATGCCGGCGTCCACCACCACGGGAACGCGGCTTTGGCGGATGATGATTTCGAGCATGTCGCGGTTACGGATGCCGAGNTTGCTGCCGATAGGGGCGGCGAGGGGCATCACCGTGGCCACGCCCACTTCTTCGAGCAACTTGCAGAGCACGGGGTCGGCCTGCACGTAGGGNANNACCACAAAACCTTGCTTCACAAGAATTTCNGCNGCCTTGAGNGTNTCCACNGGGTCGGGNAGCAGGTATTTGGGGTCGGGGTGGATTTCGAGNTTCACCCAGTTNGTGCCCAAGGCTTCCTTGGCCAANTNCGCGGCCANGACGGCTTCTTCGGCGGTACGNGCGCCCGAGGTGTTGGGNAGGAAAGTNACNTGGCAGTTTTGGATATGNGCNANCATNTCGTCCTGNTCNNTCGTNGGTGTCGATGCGCTTGAGCGCGGCNGTNACCATCTGTGCGCCCGAGGCCTTCACGGCCTCTTCCATCAAGGCGTTGGAGGCGTATTTGCCCGTGCCCATGATGAGGCGGGAGGAAAANTCCTTGCCCGCAATCACTAAATTCTGCATATAAAGAGTGTTTTTATATCGTTGCAAGGAAAAAAGAGGCGGCAGGCGAAAGCGCCAAGAGAGAATCCCTTCGTCGGCATTATCCGAATCAGGTTCAACGGGTCTAATCTCAGCCTTTCGGCACCCCTTTTTCGATAGCGCGAAGGTATAAAAAATAACGTTACAAGGNGAGGAAGGGTTGAAGCAGGCGGGCNACNNCCTCTTGGGGNGCGGGAGATTGCAGNAGGGCGGAGCTNACGGCNATGCCCTGCACNCCGGCTTGNTTGAGGGCGGGGGCGTCCTGCCCGGTGATGCCGCCTATGGCGTGGACGGGGATGGTAACTCCNGCTTGGCGAGNCTCCCGNATCAGGCGTTCATAGCCCTCTATGCCCAANACGGGGCTGAGTTTTTCTTTGGTGCGGGTNAAGCGGAACGGCCCCAGCCCGATATAGTCGCCNCCCTGCGCCTGAATGCGCANCATGTCTTGGAGGGTGTTNGCCGTGCCGCCNATAAGGAANCGTGNGCCCAAAATGCGGCGGGCTTNCTCCACGGGCATGTCGTTCTTGCCNANNTGCACGCCGTCGGCNCNGATTTCGCGCGCCAGCTCCACATCGTCGTCCACCACAAAGAGCGCNTGATGCTGTTTGCAAAGTTGCTGAACACGAAGAGCCTGTGTCGNNCATCCACGCGGCGCTTTGCGGCGTCTTGCAGCGGANCTGCACCCACTTAACGCCGCACGAAAGCGCNNNNTNNGCACTCTNNANCAACGNNNACGCTTCNGTTTCGTGCGTAATGAACTGTAAGGCCGGTAGGGTCATCATTTCCTTTCTTTCCGACAAAAATACTATTCTCCTTATCTTTTCTTCCAGTGCCNGCAGGTTGGGGCGAGTGGTATATTCTTTCCAAATCTCGCCGAGGAGGNCGGCACCGCCGAAGCCCCATTGTTTCAGGAGGGGNATATGTGCGGCNGTGACGCCGCCCAAGGCAAAGACTTGGTGGTCTATGATNCCGCTTTGGGCGGCTTCCGAAAGCGNTTNGGNCGAGAANTTGCTTGTATAGCCNTGNTTGGANATGCTGTCGAATATCGGGCTGAGAAATACGTANTCGCAGGTTTTCTTGNNNTCCNNCACTTCCTNCTAAANTGTGGCANCTTGCGCTGAGCGAGCGNATGTNTGCCGGNGGAGTAGGGTGGCGATGGTTGAGGTGTATGCCTTGCAACNCATATTCTTCGCATAGTTCAAAGTGGTCGTGGAGGCGGATTTTNCNCCGCAGTTCGGCGGGAAGCGCCTCTATCAACTGCCGTAGTTCCTNCTCGCTGTAATCGGGCTTGCGCAGATGCAGGGCGNAGACTTCNGGCATATCGCCCACAATCTGAAGNGCTTGGGCTTCTTNGGGCANCCTTTCGGGAGCGGTGATGACGGCGATGCGGAACATGGTGTTTTTTTTACAAAGATAACGAATGCTTTTTGGTCTCATGAAAATTCAACGGAAGTTATGGGCAAATGGTNGTGCTCTGNTTACGGAGGCCTACGCGCAGGGGCTGTACGGGAGCTCTTTTTTTTGCTCCAGGACGCTGCGCTTCGCTTGCTTTATTCGCAAAAAAGAAGACTCCCTATCCGCCCCTTACCCGCCCACGCAGTTAATGGCAACAGGCGTAAAGCCNGAGAGTAAGTGCCAAAATCCCATGTTGATAACTTTTTTTGAGTGTGTCTGACACANTGCNGNNTATTTTATTATTATAAAAGAGGGCGGAAGGAGTTGAGGGAGAGGGGGGAGGGTTTTCTGCGGTGGGGCGTTTTTATGTGCGTTGGCAATCTTTTATAATAATAAAATACAATTAGTTACGTTTGTTTTTGTCTCGAAAAATCATCACCTTTGCCACATGTTTCCATCCTTCTGCTTCGACGAAAACCCCGGCGGTAAGCTCCGTAATGGAAGGATAGTGATAGTGTATATGAAAAACAATAAGATAATGAAAAAACGATGGATGACTCTGGCGGCTCTCGCCCTGAGCCTGTTCCCGTTGCAAGCCCAGGAAAGCGAAAGCACCGCCCCTCGGATTTTGGAGTTTGGTTGTCAACACTCTGAAGATGTGACGGCTTTGGATGTAAGTGGCTGCACCGCCTTGACGGAGTTGAGTTGTTCAGGTAGTAGTGCTTTGGCGAGTTTAGATGTGAGCGGCTGCACGGCCTTGAGGACTTTGTATTGTAATTCTACAGCCTTGATAAGTTTGGACGTGCGCGGGTGTACGGCTCTGAATTACCTATCGTGCACTTTTAATAGTGTTTTGACGAGTTTGAACATGAGCGGCTGTGCTGCCTTGACGTTTTTGGATTGCAGGGGCAATCCATTGACAAGTTGGGATGCAAGCGGCTGTACGGGCTTGACAAGCTTGACTTGTTCCGGTTTTGGTTTGAAGGAATTGAATGTGAGTGGCTGCACGGCCTTGACGAACTTGGAGTGCTCCAACAACCAATTGACCCATTTGGACGTGAGCGGTTTGACGGCCTTGGCGAACTTGGAGTGCTCCAACAACCCATTGGCCCGTTTGGACGTGAGTGGCTGCACGGCCTTGAAGTCATTGAAAGGTCCTTCTCGTTCATCATCATCTTCTTCTCTTTATTATCCATTAATGGTTGACACCTTGGCATTACACGGTGTATCGATGGATACGCTACAGATAAGTACCATCATTATAGGCTTTGTAGATGCCCAAGAGTGCACCTCTTTACGTAGTCTTTCGGTATCTCCTAATCTTTATAATTATCGTCCCTCCAGAATAAACCTTCAAGGGTGCACGAATTTGGAAAGCTTGCGTTGCTCCGGATCTTCGTCTTCAAAAGGTTCATTAGATTCACTGAACGTGAGCGGTTGCACTTCATTGATGTATTTGGATTGCAGTTTCAACGATTTGATAAGTTTAGACGTGAGTGGTTGTACATCCTTGACAAGTCTGCATTGCTCTAGAAATCAATTGACGAGTTTGGATGTGAGCGGATGCACTTCTTTGAAAAATTTGGATTGCTCTAGTAATCAATTGACGAATTTGGACGTGAGCGGTTGCACCGCCTTGACGAACTTGGATTGTGTGGGCAATGACTTGATGAGTTTGGATGTAAGCGGTTGCAAGAACCTTAAGGAATTGACTGGTTGGGGTTTGTCTTGGTCTTCTCGTCCACTTGCGGTAGACACATTGAAGATATATGGAGCGTCCATGGATACACTCTCTATAAAATATGGAAGTATCAAGGTGATGGATGCATCCGGATGTACAACCTTGAAACAACTGGATTGCCACTCCAGCAGTTTGACGAGTTTGGACGTGAGCGGCTGCACCGCCTTGGCGAATTTGGAGTGTTACGACAACCCATTGGATCGTTTGGATGTGAGCGGTTGCACAGCCTTGAAAAGTTTGGCGGGATACAGTGCCGATAAAAAGTTAACAGTGGATACCTTAAAAATATATGGTGTTTCTATGGATACACTGAATATCGGCGACAGTTCCACCATAGGCTTTGTAGATGCCCGGGGATGCACCTCTTTGCGGGCGTTTGATTGCAGATATCGTGGTGTACAACAGATGGATTTAAGCGGTTGTATTGCCTTGATGGATTTGGTGTGCTACGGCAACAAATTGACCCGTTTAGACGTAAGTGGTTGTACTAAGTTAAAGACATTGCACGGAGTACAAATAGGTAGTTATTATGAAGGCTATACATATCATTACGTATTGGTGGATACCTTGAAGATATACGGAGCCTCTATGGATACTCTTACGATGTATTGTGGTAGTATCAAAGTGATTGACGCGTCAGGGTGTACAACCTTAAAACGATTGGATTGTTCCAATATTGGCTTGACGCGTTTAAGTGTGAGAGGCTGCACCGCGTTGACGGATTTGTATTGCAGTGGCAACCAATTGACGCGTTTGGACATGAGCGATTGCAAAGCCTTGGAGAGATTGTCTTGCTACGACAACAAATTGATAAGCCTGGACGTAAGCAAAAATACGCTCTTGACGTACTTGCATTGTAGCAATAACGATTTGACGAGTTTAGACGTGAACGGCTATACTGCTTTGGTGAATTTGTATTGTAGTGACAATCAATTGACGAATTTGGACGTGAGCGGCTGTACTGCTTTGGAAATATTGTCTTGCTTCGACAACAAATTGACAAGCATAGACGTGAGCGGTTGCACGAACCTTAAGAAATTGAACGGTGGTTACCATGACTATGATAAGCTTACGGTGGATACCTTGAAGATACACGGAGTGTCAATGGACACTCTTGTTATAGGATCTTATAATACTTATAATAGCATCAAGGTGATTGATGCATCCGGGTGTACAACCTTAAAACAACTGGAATGTTCCAATATCGGCTTGACGAGTTTGGATGTGAGCGGTTGCACGTCTTTGGAGAGTTTGGATTGCTCCAAAAATCAATTGAGGACATTGGACGTGAGCGGCAGCCCCGCATTGACAAGCTTGGATTGCGCTGAGAATAGGATTCCTTTGTCTGTCTTATACGAGGCTTACAACCAACTTTCATCTCCGGCTACTTTCTGGGCACAGAATCAGTCGGACTCCATAACCTTGCTTAAAGAAGAACCTTTTGATTTGTCTTCGGAACGGATGGTTGGGCAGGAACTTTCAACGTTTAAAGCATCGGACTCTTATTATTGGACGGAAAACGGTTTTGTGTTTCGATTCTATGTTCCGCTTGCATACAAGCTGATTTTGCAGAATACGTTTGCAGGAGACCGATACCCGATAACCTTTACTTGGTATATCTCGGTGGTGGAGGAAATGCCGGAGGGGTACTATAAAGTAAAGGTGGCGTCCAACAATACGGAGTGGGGTACGGCCTCGATTACCGGTAACGGTACGTATAAGGAAGGCTCGAAAGTCACTGTTACCGCCAAGCCACAAGGGGACTACCGTTTTGTGAACTGGACAAAAGCCGATGGCGCGGTGTTCAGCACGGAGGCTACCTATACGTTTGTGGTAACGGAAGATTTGGAGCTGACCGCCTATTTTGAAAAGATACCGGATGGGGTGGGCAACGAAGCACTCGGACAAGACAACTTCCGCGTCTATGCACAAGACCGTGTTATCTATCTGTCTGCCGACAGAGGCAGGGTGGAGGTATATAACGCACTTGGCCAATGCGTGTATAGCGGACACGCCACCGCCATTCCGGTGCGGAACGGCGGCCTGTATATCGTGAGGGTAGGCAGGAATAGTTATAAAGTAATGGTAAGATAACAATCTAAAAAATAGACAGAATATGAAGAGGTTAAGGATAGGATTTCTGCTCCTGTTTTTGATATTGCCAGGGGCTTGGCTTTCGGCCGCCGAAAGTGTTGTATTGGAGAACGAACAACCCGTGCTAACCCCAAAAACCGCACAGGCGGATACGGTACGGATGACATTGGAGGTTGAGGTTGAAGGTACGTCTTCTACCAAATTTAACTTCACAGGCGAAGAAGGGGCAACCTATAAGGTGGAATGGGGCGATGGAAAAACGGAAACCGTAACGTGTTCTACCCCGTATTCTACAACATGCACGCATACATATAGCAATCCCGGCACCTACAAGGTACTGCTTTACGGTGTATCCAAATAAGAAAACGGATTTTTACGTACCATGATTAACAATTAAAAATCAATCACATGCAAACCAAACTTTTAAATTGGGCAAAAGAAACCTACCAAACCTATCTTAATCTTGTGGAGAGGTATGGTGACATCGGTTTCTATAATCAAACGCCCCTTGGCGACCTCCAAGAATCGGTAAAAGTGGTGGTGATGGGAAACAATCCTTGTTCCGAAAGTGGCTTTTCGGATATGAAGAAAAATGTCAATTGGGGATTCAACAAATTAGGAGAAGAATATCGGCACTTGATACGCGGCAATGTTTCTTGGCAGGAGGAACATACCGAATGGTGCTATTGGTGCATCACGATGAGGCTCCTCTCCCAGGCGTATCCCGGCATCAAGGAAAATGAAGAGAAAGAGTGTGTGTTCACCAATGCTGCCTTCTTCAACACCCTTAAGGCTGAAGAACTAGATAAATATAAAGGACTATACAAGGAAACACTTCCTTGTACCCTAAAACTGATTGAGATATTATCCCCTGAAATGGTGCTAAACCTTGCGCCCAATAACTTTAATAGAATGAGAAGCACGTTTGGCAGTGATTTTGAGCGTGAAGAAGTCTTTGGACGAAGCCTGATGCTTGGCAGATATAAGGGTATACTGTTTGTGGGCATCTATCATCCCTCCGCCCAGCTATCAACCCCTGACTATAGGAAACAGGTCACGAAAGCCTTGGTCTTGATACGGGAAAATCGCACTCGCCCGATAAAAGATATCGCTTCTTTGCTTCATGACAACTTTCAAGCAGAATGGAATGCCGTAAAATGGTAGGAAAGCGTAAGCTTGTCGTTGATGCGGAATTTTCCGCGTACATAGGCACGGCCAAAACTACAAAGTGCTGGTACTATAATCAGTAGAGGAAACCGAAAAGCCACAAGGGAATCTTTAGAAATCTTTGATTTTCAGGTAGAATTTCAGCGTTTCCGGGTTGTGGCAAAGGGCATAGAGAATTCTTCCTATGCTCAGAGACGGCATTTCCCCTGCTTCATAAAGGCGGTATTGATTGATGCCGATACCCAACAATGCGCTCATCTTGGCGGCGGAAAATTTGCATTGCTTGCGCAAAGCCACGATTTCTTCCACTGTGGGAATATGGTGACGGAGGCGGTATTGTTCGTAGACTTGCGCCGTGCATAAGGCATCGCTCTCGTTGGTGGTGAAGCATTCACCGCTTTTCTGACATTGATACCAATAGCTTGTGTATAAATAGGTTTCGCCTCTATACTCCGTTGTGGCGGGCTCGCTGCAAAGCAAGGCCGTATCGTTGTCCGCAAACGGGCTTTTCATCATTTTCACCAAATTCGGAGTTTCCATAACTACTCAACATCTTGTTTTGTCGTCATAATTTAGTGCGCTCAAAATTATATAAATTCATTTAAAAATCCAACTTTTTCGTTGGATTTCAACCGATGGAAAAGTTGAACTTCGTCCAGCCTTTCCTGCGGTTGTTGTCTATATATCGTTGGAAGTTGAATTTTATCGAAGTGAGAACAGAGGGTAATAATTTCTTGATAAGTATATTTGTATTGGATTTGAATGTTTTATGATGTTGATAACTTTTTTGATGAGTAACGATATCAGTATTCACGCAAACAAAATTGTTTTTTGAGGAGTACAATTTTGAAGATTGTTCTTTTGCGAAAACAATTTGGAAAGTTGAGTCTTTGTGAGTCAATTATATAAAAAAAGGGGCTTGTTTTTAACAAGCCCCCTTTTGGGTAATTCGGAAATCCGAACAACTTACTTCTTCAGATTGCTCCAATCTTGCGAAGCGTAGCGCAGGTATTGCAGGTAACGCCATTTGGCGTTGTCCTCGCAGGCTTGGAAAAGCTCGTCGGCTTCGGCGGGGAAGAGTTTCTTCAACGAGTTGAAGCGGACTTCGCCGTCGATGAATTCCTTGAACTTGCTCCAATCGGGTTCCTTGCTGTCCATCTGGAAGGGGTTCTGCCCTTGGTCGGCCAACGAAGGATTGTAGCGCCACAGATGCCAGTAGCCGCATTCCACGGCTTTCTTCTCTTCCAGCTGGCTGTGTCCCATGCCGGCCTTTACACCGTGGTTGATGCAAGGTGCGTAGGCAATGATGAGAGAAGGTCCGTTGTAGGCTTCGGCTTCGCGGATAGCCTTGAGGTATTGGGCTTGGTTGGCACCCATAGCCACTTGAGCCACATATACATAACCGTAGGTCATGGCAATGGCGCCGAGGTCTTTCTTACGAACCCGCTTGCCGCTTGCCGCAAACTGGGCGATGGCACCCACGGGCGTGGACTTGGAGGCTTGGCCGCCGGTGTTGGAGTAAACCTCGGTGTCGAGCACCAACACGTTTACATTCTCGCCCGAAGCCAAGACGTGGTCGAGACCGCCGTAGCCGATGTCGTAGGCCCAGCCGTCACCACCGAAAATCCATTGCGATTTCTTGATGAGATACTGGCCGAGGTCGGCAATCTGCTTGCAGGTGGGGCAGGGTGTGCCTTTGAGCGCCTCGAGAATCTTGGGCGATACTTCGGAGGTGATTTGGGCGTCTTCGCGTCCGGCAATCCACGTGCGGAAGAGTTCCTTGATGTTTTCGGGGCATTTTTCGTCGGCGAGAGCCTTTTCCATGAGCATCTGCGCACGGTCGCGCATCTGACGGACGGCGGTGGCCATACCGAGGCCGAATTCGGCGTTGTCCTCGAAGAGGGAGTTCGCCCAAGCCGGGCCCTTGCCGCAAGCGTTCTTGCAATAGGGCGAGGAGGGGAAGGAGCCGCTATAAATAGAGGAGCACCCCGTGGCGTTGGCAATCATCATGCGGTCGCCGAAGAGTTGGGTAATCAATTTGATGTAGGGCGTTTCGCCGCAGCCGGCGCAAGCACCCGAGAATTCGAACAGAGGCTGTGCGAACTGGCTGTTCTTGACCGATTGGTCCACCTTCACCAAGTGTTGCTTGGAGGAAACATGGTCTACCATGTGGTTCCAAACCTTGGCCTGCGCTTCCTGTTCCAGAACGGGACGCATCACCAGCGCCTTTTCCTTGGCGGGGCAGATGTCCACGCAGTTGCCGCAGCCCGTGCAGTCGAGCACGCTCACCTGAACGCGCAGCTGCATGCCTTCGAATTCCTTGCCGATAGCCTTGATGGTTTCGGTGCCGGCGGGCAGGGCGGCCACCTCTTCCGCATTCATCACGAAAGGACGGATGGCGGCGTGAGGACATACGTAGGAACATTGGTTACATTGAATACAGTTGGTGGAAATCCAAGCGGGAACGTGGCTGGCGATGCCGCGCTTCTCGTAGCGGGCGGTGCCTGCGGGGAAAGTGCCGTCGGCCATGTCCTTGAACGCGCTCACGGGCAGGTCGTCGCCCTTCTGGTCGTTCACCACATCCACGATGTTCTTGATGAAATCGGGACGTACGTCTTCGCGCAAGCCAATCTTGCCGTCGTCCTCGAGGTTCTTCCATTCGGCGGGAATCTCCACCTTCACATAGTCGGCGCCACGGTCTACGGCGGCGTAGTTCATGTTCACGATGTTCTCGCCTTTCTTGCCGTAGGACTTCATGATGGCTTTCTTCATCTCTTCCACAGCCTTTTCGAAGGGAATCACGCCCGAAATCTTGAAGAAGGCCGATTGGAGGATGGTGTTGGTGCGGTTGCCCAGACCGATTTCCTCGGCAATCTTGGTGGCGTTGATGATGTAGAAGTTGATGTTGTTTTCGGCCAAGTATTTCTTCATGGCATTGGGAAGCTGACGCTTGGTCTCTTCCACATCCCACCACGAGTTGAGCAGGAAGTTGCCGCCTTTCTTCAAACCGCGCAACATGGGGTATTTGAAGATGTAGGGGGCTACGTGGCAGGCCACGAAGTCGGGCGTGGTGACCAAGTAGGGAGAGGTGATCTTTTGGTCGCCGAAACGCAGGTGCGAGCAGGTGAAGCCGCCCGATTTCTTACTGTCGTAGGAGAAGTAAGCCTGGCAGTATTTATTGGTGGTGTTACCGATAATCTTAATGGTGTTCTTGTTGGCACCCACCGTACCGTCGGCGCCCAAACCGTAGAACTTGCAGGCATAGGTGCCTTCGGGGCTGGTGCTGATTTCGGGGAGAACCGGCAAGGAGAGGTGGGTGAGGTCGTCCACGATACCCACGGTGAACTTGTCTTGCGGTTTGGCCAGCTGGATGTTTTCAATAACGGCCAGCATGTGGGCGGGCGTGGTGTCTTTCGACGAGAGCCCGTAACGGCCCGAAATCACTTCGGGGCGTTTTTCCAAGTGGCTCATCACTTCCACGATATCCAAATAAAGGGCTTCGCCGGCGGCGCCGGGTTCCTTGCTGCGGTCGAGCACGCAGAGGCGCTTGGCGGTCTTGGGCAGCACGTTGAGCAGGTATTTGGCGCTGAAAGGACGGAAGAGGTGAACGGTGATGAGACCGATGTTCTTCTTGCCCTGCTTGGCCAGATAGTCGATGGTTTCGGTGAGGGTGTCGTTGATGGAGCCCATGGCCACAATCACGTATTCGGCATTGGGGTCGCCGTAGTAGGTGAAGGGCTTGTATTCGCGTCCCGTCAAGGCCGAAATCTTCTGCATGTAGTCGTTCACGATGTCGGGAACCGCGTCGTAGTAGGGGTTGCAGGCTTCGCGGGCCTGGAAATATACGTCGGGGTTCTGCGCCGTGCCGCGCGTTACCGGATGTTCGGGATTGAGGGCGCGTTCACGGTAGGCGTTCAGGGCGTCGGTATCCACCAAGGCCTTCATGTCTTCCATGTCGATGGCCTCGATCTTTTGGATTTCGTGGCTGGTGCGGAAGCCGTCGAAGAAGTGGCAGAAAGGCACGCGGCTCTTGATGGCGGCCAAGTGGGCCACGCCGGCCAGATCCATACATTCCTGCACCGAGCTGGAAGCCAGGAACGCGAAACCGGTCTGACGGGTGGCGTAGATATCCTGATGGTCGCCGAAGATAGACAGGGCGTGCGAAGCCAGGGCGCGGGCGGAAACGTGGAATACGCCCGGCAACAGTTCGCCGGCAATCTTATACATATTGGGAATCATCAGCAACAGACCCTGCGAGGCCGTGTAGGTGGTGGTGAGGGCGCCGGCCTGCAAGGAACCGTGAACGGCTCCGGCGGCTCCGGCTTCGGACTGCATCTCAATGACGCGGACTTTTTCTCCGAACATGTTGGTCCGTCCTTGCGAGGCCCATTCATCGATGTGTTCGGCCATAGGAGAAGAGGGCGTGATGGGGTAGATGGCGGCCACCTCGCTGAACATAGAGGCGACGTGAGCCGTGGCTTCATTCCCGTCACAGGTCATGAATTTTTTTTCTTTTGCCATGATTCTATTAGGTTTTTGCTTTTTATTCAAGGCTATCCGCGCGTTTTCATGCAGGCGCGAAAAAACGGCGCGAAGGTACGATTTTTTCTGCTTATTTTTTAGGAAAATATGATTTGAGTTTTCGTATCTTTGTAGTTTGTGTGCAAAAATACGGGAAACGATAATTTTAAGTATTTATGAGGCATATTTATAGGGTTTTAAGTGCGATGCTGATAGGGACGGCCGGAATGGTGTCGGCCCGTGCGCAGCACATCGGCCCGCAGGAAATGGACGCGCTGCGGAAAAGTTTTGTGAAGGATGCCCCCACGGTGGCCATGCAGAATGTGCTTACGGGCGATGCCGACCTCAAGGCGCAGGCTCTGAACCGCGCCATGCAGGGCAAGATAGACCATTATTTCAAGTATAGGGTAAAGGTGAAGGGCGTTACCGACCAAAAGAGTTCGGGTCGGTGCTGGATGTTCACTTCCATGAACGTGCTTCGTCCGGGAGTGATGGAAAAATACGGTCTGGACGAATTCGACTTTTCTCACAACTATCTCTATTTCTACGATATATTGGAAAAATCGAACCTCTTTTTGGAAAATGTCATCCGCACCGCAAAGAACGATATAGCCGACCGTGACGTGATGCATCTGTTTTCGGAACCGGTGAACGACGGAGGAGTGTGGAATCTTTATTATAACCTTGCCGAGAAATACGGCGTGGTGCCGGCGGAGGTGATGCCCGAAACCGAACATTCGGACAACACCCGGCAGATGTGTGCGCTCGTGAACGAGAGCCTGCGCCGCACGGGCATGGATATCCGTCACATGGTGGAGAAGGGGGCCAAGGGAAAGGCGCTTGCCGAGCGCAAGATGAGCGGGTTGAAGGATGTGTACCGCATTCTGGCGCTCTGTCTGGGCGAGCCTCCGGCCGAATTCACCTGGCGATACAAGGACAGGAACGGCGACATTCAGGAGCTGAAGGACTACACGCCCCTGCGTTTCTATACGGAAATCAAGCCCGAAGGATACGCCCCCGACAACTACATCATGATTATGAACGACCCCACGCGTCCTTATTATAAGATGTATGAGATAGAGAACTACCGCAACACCTACGAAGGACTCAATTGGGTATATCTGAACCTGCCCGCCGACGATATCAAGGCGGCGGCCTTGGCCTCCATCAAGAACAACGAGGCGATGTACGCTTCGTGCGACGTGGCCAAGCAGTTCGATGGCAAGAAGGGTATTTCCGCGCCCGGGCTCTACGACTATGAGTCGATGTTGGGCGTGCGGTTGAATATGGATAAGGCCGACCGTATCTGGAGCCGTCAGAGCGGGTCGAGCCACGCGATGACATTGGTGGGTTGCGATGTGGACGAGAACGACAGGCCCGTGAAATGGGAGTTTGAGAACAGCTGGGGAGCCACGGCGGGGCACAAGGGCTACATCACCTTTACCGACGATTGGTTCAGCGAGTATATGTTCCGTCTGGTAATCCGCAAGGACTATCTGGACGAAAAGGCCAAGGCCGCGCTCGACACCAAGCCCGAGAAACTGCCCATGTGGGATTTTATGTTCTGATTTAATTAAAAACCAAAGATATGCGCAAGTCTGTTTTATCGTGGGGCGTGGCGGCGCTTCTGTCGCTTCTGCTGTGTACGAATCTTTCCGCTCAGGAAAAGAAATCCTATGATGTGGGGATGATAGGTTTCTACAATCTGGAAAACCTCTTCGACACCATAGACGACCCCGAGACCAACGACAAGGAGTTTCTTCCCGATGGAGGCTATGCATGGACGAGCACCAAGTATTACAACAAATTGCACAACCTCGCCACGGTAATCGCCAAAATCGGCACCGATGAGAAGGGGCTGAACCTGCATTGTCCCGATATTCTTGGGGTGAGCGAGATAGAGAACCGCACGGTGCTGGAAGACTTGGTGGCGCAACCCGAACTGGCACCCTACAATTTCGGTATCGTGCACTACGACGGTCCCGACCGCCGTGGGGTGGACGTGGGGCTGCTCTACAAGAAGGATAAATTTACGGTGCTGGGGTCTCGTTCGGTGAATATTCCTTACGAGCGTCTGGGCTTCTATACCCGCGATCAGCTTGTGGTGACGGGTATCTATATGGGCGACACCATTCACTTGATTGTGAACCACTGGCCTTCGCGTCTGGGAGGGGAGAAGCGGAGCTCGCCCAAGCGGGAACTGGCCGCCGAATACAGCCGAGGCATCGTGGACAGCCTCTTGGCCGTGAACCCCCATGCCAAGGTGGTGTTGATGGGCGACCTGAACGACGACCCCTACAACAACAGTGTGGTGAAAATCATGAACGCCCCCAAGGAGGACGACTACACCAAACTGCAGCCGGGGCAGATGTATAACGCTTCTTACGGGGCCTATAAGTTGGGCAACGGCACGCTTTGCTATCGTGGCAAGTGGAACTTGTTCGATCAAATGCTTCTTACGCAGGGTTTTGTGGGCAAGGACCGTTCCACGCTCAAATTCTATGGCTATCGGATTTTCCGCGATCCCTCCCTTCTGCAGAAGAGCGGCCAATATGCGGGCTATCCCTTGCGTACTCACGCGGGCGGGGTGTGGCTGAACGGTTACAGCGACCACTTCCCCGTATTTATGGTTGTCATCAAAGAAAAAAAATAAAGGTATGTTGACCTCTTTCAAAATCGTTTCCGCCGAAGAAGCGGTAAAAGTGATCAAGACCGACGACAGGGTGCATATCCATGCCATCGGTTGTGCGCCGCAGAAACTGATTGCGGCCATGTGTGAGCGCGGTCGTCGCCGCGAATTTAAGAATGTGCGCATCCAGCATCTGCACACCGAAGGACCGGCTCCCTACACGGCGCCCGAATTCGAGGGCATTTTCTGCATGGAGTCGTTTTTTGCAGGTGCCAACGTGCGCAAGGACACGCAGGCCGGATATGCCGACTATATTCCGGGCTTTCTGCAAGACACCCAGCGTCTTATCCGTGAGGGTATCTGCCGTCCGAATGTGGCCTTGATTCAAGTGTCGCGTCCCGACAAGCACGGTTATGTGTCGTTGGGATGCTCGGTAGACGCCACCTTGGCCGCCGTGGAGACGGCCGACACGGTTATCGCCACCATCAACGAGAATATGCCGCGCTCCATGGGCGACGCGCTTATTCCGATGAGCATGATCGACATCTTCACCGAAGACAATGCGCCGCTCATCGAGGGGCATTTCGCCCAGCCTTCGCCCGAAGAGGCGCAGATAGGCAAGTATGTGGCCGAGTTGATTGAAGACGGCGCCACCTTGCAGATGGGTATCGGCTCCATTCCCAATGCGGTGCTTTCGCAGTTGGGTAACCACAAGAACCTGGGTGTGCATACGGAAATGTTCGCCGACGGGGTGCTCAACCTTGTGCGCAAGGGCGTTATCAACGGCATGAACAAGAAGATAGACAAGGGCAAGATTGTTTCCACCTTCGTGATGGGAAGCAAGGAAGTATACGACTTCCTCGATGACAATCCCGGGGTGGCGATGATGGATGTGGGATACACGAACAACGAATTCATCATTGCCAAGAATCCCAAGGTGACGGCCATCAACTCCGCCTTGCAGATAGACCTGACGGGGCAGGTGTGCGCCGACTCGCTCGGCACCAAGTTCTATTCGGGTGTGGGCGGTCAGGTGGACTTTATCCGTGGGGCTTCGTTGAGCGAGGGCGGCAAGCCTATCATCGCCATGCAGTCGGTAACCAACAAGGGTGTGAGCAAAATCGCGCCCGTGCTGACTTCGGGGGCGGGGGTAGTGACTACGCGCGCCCATGTGCAATGGATTGTAACCGAATACGGTGCGGTGAACCTCTACGGCAAGACGTTGCAGGACCGCGCCAAAGCGCTCATTTCGATTGCGCACCCCGACCATCGCGAAGAGCTGGATAGGGCCGCGTTCGAACGCTTCGGTTCGCACTATCATTTTGTTTGTTAGGGCTTATTCCTTGAAACGGTAGGTGGAGAAGCCTGCCGGAACGAGGCGTTCTTCGGCAAGAAGCGTCCGCCACAGGCGGGAAAGCGCTTCTTGCCGTTCTGCGGGAAATGCGTCGAGCAATTCCCGCAGCGAACGCGGCCTTTCCGCAAGGAAAGGTTTGACGGTATCGAACAAAGTTGCTTGCAGGGCGGGGGAGAGATCCTCCGCCCTTTTTTCTAAACAGACATCACAGAACCCGCAATTCTCTTTCAAGTCCTCTCCGAAATACTGAATCAGGTAACGGTTCCGGCAGAGCGTGTTTTCCCGCACATAGCCTATCACCGCATCGAGTTTGCGCCTTGCGTTTTCCTTGCGCAGCAGATAGGTTTCGGGCGAAAGCATGTATTTGCCCGCCTTGCGCCTCTCACGCGTAAAGGACAGGGTGGTGCCCTGCGTGGCGGGGCTGTAGTCCAACACATCTTCCTGTTGCAGACGTGTCAGCAACGCTTTCACATCGGCCTCGCTGCGTGCGATGCCCTTGGCGATTTCGCTTTCCGAAACGGGCGTGAAGTCGGAGAAGAGGCGGCCGCCGTAACGCCGCAGGAGAAACTGCAACAGCGGTGCAAAGGCCGCATGTTCCACCTGGTAGCGGTAGAAAGCATCGTAGGCGCACCGAAGGTGCACGCGGCTCGCTTCGCTCGCCGCGTCCGACATCTTCACATACCCTTCTTTCTCCAAAAACGACAGCGCCGAGAAACATTCGGAAGCGGGAAAACGGTAGGCAATGCAGAACTCGCGGAGATTGAACGCGAATACCGAGCCCTCGCCCGCGCCGGGCGCCAGCTCAAAATAGTTGCACAAAGCCTCGTACACCCGTGCGATGAAGTCGGTGGAAGGATAGGACTTGGCAAAGTTCTCCTCGGCCTCCACGATGTCGGAAGGGTGGTGGAGCATCAACGCGAAAGCTCTTTTTTCGTCGCGCCCGGCCCGCCCCGCCTCCTGAAAATAGGCCTCGAGGGTGTCGGGCAAGTCCCAATGCACCACCCAACGCACGTCGGGTTTGTCGATACCCATGCCGAAAGCATTGGTGGCCACCATCACCCGCACCTTGTTGTCTATCCACGCCTGCTGGCGCGCGTTACGTTCCTCGTGCGAAAGGCCGGCATGGTAGGACGTGGCCGATATGCCCCGTTCCTGCAAGGTCGCGGCGATTTCGCCGGTCTTGCGGCGGGAGCGCACGTACACGATGCCGCAACCCTTTATCTTTTTCAGGATGCGTTCGATGCGCCCTCTTTTGTCCTCATCG
The DNA here is from genome assembly GCA_014803485.1 of bacterium. Lineage (GTDB taxonomy): Bacteria > Bacteroidota > Bacteroidia > Bacteroidales > P3 > Pullibacteroides. Next base: position 22,587 of record JAAVBQ010000036.1, read on the forward strand.
TAAACTACACTGTAAATCAGATTTTCGCGCCTGAAACTCTTTTGAAACACCTTGTGCGGCGAAATCTGCAACTTGTCCTGAATGTCCTCCACCACATCGGGCGTGGCCGTGGCGGTGAGCGCCAGCAGAGGCACCAATGGAAAATAGCGGCGCAGTTCGGCGATACGCAGGTAGGGCGGGCGGAAATCGTAGCCCCACTGCGAAATGCAATGCGCCTCATCCACCGCCAGCAAGCACACCTGCATCTTCTCGAAGTGTGCGCGGAAGGCCGCACTGGTGCAACGCTCTGGCGACACATAGAGAAATTTGAGCCTGCCGTGAACGGCTGCGTTGAGAATCCACTCGGCCTCCTGCGTGCTTTGACCGCTGTAGAGGGTTTCAGCGGCCACGCCCCGTTTCTTGAGATTCTCCACCTGGTCTTTCATTAAAGCAATAAGGGGCGATATGACAATGCATATCCCCCTCATGGCTAAGGCCGGCACTTGAAAGCAGATGGATTTTCCTCCGCCGGTAGGGAGGAGGGCCAAGGCATCCCGCCCTTGCAGTACATGACGGATAATGTCTTCCTGCAAGGGCCGGAACTGCGTGTAGCCCCAATAATCCGAAAGGATTTTGTGAATATCGCTACTCTTGGTGTCCAATNACTTTNACNTTATTGAGTTCCCAAGTGGCCATATTATTCNNCATCACTCTTGTANACAAAAGCGATNCGGACNGTCTTNCCNNNGTANTCNGAAAGNTCGATGTNGNNCGANGNGCGGAACGACCAATCNCTGCNTTNCACCAACGAANNNGANAG
>JAAVBQ010000036.1:23390-45025 GCA_014803485.1 bacterium
CCCAGTCGTCTGCNTCATNGGGATTCTCCATTCCNTCCNCATANNCTTCNNNNANACGNANGGTGTAGTCGGAAGCGGAATTGCTCTTATAGCGCAATACGTATTGGAACGTNAAATCGTAATAGTTGAANTCTCCGTCNAAGGTAAAGGCGGGNGAAATCAGCCANTCTTCGTTNNNGGTNTTGTTGCTGNTGTTTCCNTGNACCATCATGCANCCNNNGCCATAGGTNCCGNANGTCCACGTTACNGCCNNNNCNTCCACNTNANAGATGGTAAANNTGTGGTCGCGNCTCGAAAAACTTTCGTAGAAAAGGGTGCGGCTGAGGGAAGCGGTAGANTCGAACTGTTCGAGGTTCAAATCGCTGAGTTGACGCAGATAGAATTGCTGGGTNGTTCCGTAAATGGCGTAGATGCAGAGCATATCGCCCTTTCCGGCCGGCACGGGGCGGCGGAAGAAACGGCAGGCGCTGCTGGTGCGCANGGTCAGGCTCGAACCCGTTCCGTCAATCGTGAAGATACGGTCGGAAGAGGTGGGATTGCTGCCCGTGGGAGGTGCGGGCGAAAATTCCTGGCCGATNTCGTCGGGCGAGAATTCCACATTGCGCAACAGAACCAATTGGTTGTANNNTCTGTCGGAGAGNTNNCCNGCATCNGTGATTTCGATAGGTTTCGGCATATCGGCTTCGTCGACAGGTGCCACGCCATAGCGAAGTACGTTCTGCATGAAGACTTCGTCGGGAATACGTCCCAATCCTATCGCTCCATTGTCGTCCTTATAGCGGAANCCCANNTGCGGAAGATTGTTATANCGACCNATATACAATCCCGTACANTTCAGATAGAATTTCTGTCCGATAGGGAAGAANTTGTAGAGNTTGGTCTTGTCGATGGCCAGGTTCAGGGCGCGGGTGTCTTCGGGNTCGGCNTNGGGGNCGGAAGCATCGCGCACATACATGCTCTTGTAGATGTTGCCCGAAATATCGTTGCCCAACACCTCCAGCAAGAGGTAGTAGTCTTCGCCNGCCTCATTCTGCGTGATGGAATCAAAATCACCGGGGAAGTGCCCTTCCAATNCNTCTACCGACACCACTTTGGCATTTGCGGGCAGGTCAGGAGTTATTCCCGTGGTATCGGGCACGGNNTCGCGTTCGAAACGGACGCAGGAAACCATACTCGCCAGAAAGACGAAACCCAAGAATAATTTGTTGTATTGTATTGTTTTCATAATCTAAAAATTGAGCGTTTTTAACCGACTTATTCATCAAATCCGATCAAGTCGTTCTTGTCGCGGAAATACAATTGGGCCGTTCCGTTGTAGAATCCCAGAATTCCCACCACGCTTCCGAAGCCTTCGGGAATGGTATCGGAGGCAAAGAGCGCATATTGACTGATACGGGTTACAAGACCGTATTCGTCATCTTCATCCCATAAGTGGCGGTCGATGGCATTACCGGCAAGGGTGGCGTATACATCCACGAACTCCATGCCCGATTCGGCAAAATATACGTTGTCTACGCGAATTAGCCTGCTGCAATACCGCATATTGAACTGTTCACGGGTTTCGGGGTCCGTACTCGTATTGGTTACGTCGGCCATGCTCACCCGCAAAGGTTCGGGAGTATTGGCGGCCGAGGCGTAGCCATCGCGGTGGAAATGTTCGTCGCATTCACTTTCATACAGACGGTCGGTGGCACCCTTGCCTTGCCGTCCGATTTGCGGTTGTCCACGATAGCGGCCGAAAGCCAATCCATTGAGGTCGATGACAAGACGCTGCCCCACTGGATATTTGTGACAGTTGTTGGTCATTTCAATCTCGATGTCGATGCCGGCGGTGGTGTCCTGCATATAGATTTTCTTGTAGATGGTGCCGCCTATATCGTTGCCTGTCACCACCCCTTCTATATACAGAGCCGTGTCGATGGGTGCATATTCCACATCCGAGGGAAACATATCCAGGAACTTACGTATCGTGATATTGGCCTTGAGGTCGGTGGTGGGNGCTTCGGGCATCACNGGGTCTCCCACGCAGGCCACGCAAGCCATCAGGATTCCCGCTACGGAGAGCAAACCGAAATATTTTATCTTTTTCATCTTTCTTCAGTTTTTAGGTTAGAAGCGAATGCTCGCGTTGATAAAGAATGTGGTGCCGTAGGCGTAGAAATAACGCGGAGGATATTTGTTCACATTGTGTTCGCTGTAGTCGAAACGACGTTGCTCGTAGCCTCCCGTGCGGATATTGCGGTTGTTGGTGCAGTTCTGCACCGAGGCGTTGAGGTTGAGCTGGCAACCCTTGAAGCGGAAAATCTTGCCCACCGAAATATCAAGTGTCCAGCCGCCGGTCAGCCTCTCTTCGTCGAGAATGGCGTGCAGAAGCTCGGTGTTGTCTTGCGAAACCCCCTCGATGGCAGCCTGCGAACGACGCTCAGGGTTCATGCTCAGATAGTTCCAAGCCGCGTAGTTGACATTGGCATTGATGAAGATGCTGAAGGGAGCCTGGTAGTTCAAGCCGAACGAACCGGCCAGCTGAGGCGTTCCCGTCACATGATAGTTCTTATAATAAATGGTGTTCGTCTGGTCGTCGAAGGCACCGTTCTCCGCCGAAATCGTGGCTGTGGGATTGTTCGTGTAGTGGTAGTTGCCCACATTTCCCACCAAGACGGCGCTCAACTGCGGAATAATCTTCACGTCCACACCCAACTCAATGCCTTGATGTATCTGATTTACATTGTTGAGGGTATAGTTGACAAAGGTGCGGTAGTCGTCGTGATAGAAACTGAACGATTCCATACCGTCGAAGAACATGGTGTGGTAGAGCGTCAGACGGCCCGATACCACGGGCGTCTGCAACACATAATTGAGGTCGGCCGAGAAGATTTTTTCGTTCTGGAGGTTGGCGGCCACCACATCCTTGATACGGGGCGAAACATAGGCGTCGCGGATATAGGGGGCGCGGGTCTTCCACGCTACATTGGCATAGAGGTAGTTGCGGCCGTTGATTTTCCATGTGGCACCGGCCTTCACACCATAGTTGAAGAAACTGTGCACATCGCCCTTGCCCTTGGAATTGTCGGGGGCGCGCCCGTTGCGCATCTTGCCGTAGCGCCAAAAATTGGAGTTGGACAACTCGGCACCGGCGTAAACATCCCAGTGGGCGAGTTCGAATTTAGCCAAGGCGAACAACTGTTCGTAAACCAAGTGCATGTCGTAGTTGTAGCCGTAGATGTCGCCCTCTTTCACGATACGGTTGGGATTGTCGAGGTCGTTCTGAATCTCGTCCGCGTCCGAAGAGAAGTCGCGTTCGGCGAACTGGTCGATGTCGAGCCAGTAACTGCCGCCCAAGAGGTCGGAGATGGTTTTGAAATTATACGTGATGCTGTTGCGTACCCGGGCACCGGCGTTGAGGGTGATTTGGTCGGTGAAACGATGATTCATCACCGAACTGATATCGAAGTCGTTGACATCGTTGCGGCGGTCTTCCACCACATATTTGGATTGCTTGCCCTGCGCTTTCTGTATATAGTTGACCTCATAGAGACCGTCCCAGTCGATTTGACTCTTGGAGGGGTCGGTGCGCCAAAGTTCGGCAATCATATCGGCGGTGGCGGGGTCTTCGTAGTAGGAGGGCAGGTAGCGGTAGTAGTCGGGACGCGGGTCTGCCGCATCGTACCAGTTGAGCGAGGTGGTGCCGTAGCGACCGAACTGATAACTTGCCGTAGTGGTTATCTGCGTGTTGTCTTTGTCGTAGTCCCATACCAACTGGAAGGTGGGCAGGAACATCTCACGGACGCGGGCCGAACGGATTTCGCCGTTCTGATAGCCCCAGTTGCCGTTGTAGTAGTTGGTTCCCACCAAATCATACACCTCCTGATACGAACCGCCCTGCGTGGCGCGTTTGGTGGGAGAGCCGAAAGCCACGAAACTCAAGGCGTGGCCGCTTTGGCGAAAACGTTTTTCGAAAGAGAAGTAATAGCCCAGACTGGCATACTGCAAGCCATCGGGCGTTCCTCCGTTTTCGGTGAGCTTTTTGGTGTATTGGTCGGTGAAACCCGGCACACGCACCTTGGTGTTGGGGTTGTAGACCAAACCGTTGCCGAGACGCCCCGACAGGCTCAACGATACCGCCCAACCGTTGGGCAGCAGGCCCGACCCGTAGGTGTACATGAGCCGTTGGGTATAGGTGCGGTTGGAGATGGAGTAGGTTACTTTGTGCTGCTTGGCAATGGCCGAGGCGCGCATGTTGATGTTCTGCTCGCCGCCGATGTTGCCCGCGCCGAAATTGCTCGGGTTGAGGCCGCTCACGGCTTCCTTGTTGCGCACGGCATCGTTGAGCCCGCCCCATTCCGACCACGAGGCGCGGCCGCTTTCGGGGTCGTTCATCAAGGCTCCGTTCACATACACATTATTATAGCGGTTGTCGTAGCCCCGCGCCTTGAAGTAGGCGAAACCGAGATTGTAGCCCGCGTTGCGGTCGAACACGTCCTGCGACTGGGTCTGCAAACCGGCCACGGTCTGTCCGCCGTAGCCCATGTCCTCGTCCGAGTCCAGTTCGAGCGAAGCATTGTCGGAAGCCGGGGTGTTGGCCGATTCCTTGAGTTTGTACTGACCACCCTCCAAGTCCCTTACATTGAAAACGCCGCTTTCGTAGTTGGCGGCGGAGATGGAGAGGGTGATTTTTCCCTTGTCGGGAAGATTGCCCAGAAAGAACGAACCGTCGGCGGCGGTGCGGACCGATTCGGAACCGGAGGAGACTGTGGCTCCTGCGATAGGCTTGTTGCTGTTGCCGTCTGTCACGATGCCGTTCACATGCCTCTGGGCAAATGCCGACACGGACAAAACCGCAAAGAGCAAAAGGGTTGTCCAATGCTTCATTATGCGTGAGTTTTGATTTTTTTCAAAAAGTGCGGAAATCCAACAAATGTAATAAAATTTATGTTAATTCTTTTTATTTCTTCCAGCCCTCCACAATCTTGAGCATGCCCGAATAGGTGATTTCGCTGCGCATGCTGCTCTGTATATAGAGGGTGGCGTAGGCGTCCCGCGTCACCTTTATCTCTATATCGAAGGTTTCGCCTATCTGATAGACCTTGAATCTGACACGGTAGGCTCCCCGGCGCAGGGTATCTACGGTATAGTCCGCGAGGGGGCCGTCGAGATCCACGGTGAGGTTCTGCGCCACGGCGAGGTTGGGGGAGGAGAAACGGCCGATGAAGGGCAGGGAAGCCTGCACCTTGCCCCTCCGCACGAAAAACGGGGCGGGAACGGAAAGCCTCCGAACACCCTGTGCCAAAAACACTTGGTCGATTTCTATGGCGAACGTCTTGTCGGCCAATACATAAGGAATCCAAGGCTTATCGGTTGCGCCCTGCACCCGAGGAGACAGGCAGAACATCAGAACGCCAAGGAGGAAGGGAAAATAGCGGAGGATAGGGTTTTTCATAAGACGGGAATTTTCATTAGCCAAAGGTAAAGCTTTTTACTATCTTTGTATAACTAAATTTGATAAAAATGTTGCTGAAATCCTCGCAAAACAATCCGCTGTTGCAATACGTTATCTTGCTGTTGCTTTCGTTGGCGCTTTGGGGCGGCGAGCTTCATGCCGAGGGAGCGGGCGAATGGCGGGTGTGGCTGTCGTGGGCGGTGGCGTTGACTTCGGCGGTGGCTTTCGGAAAAGTGATGAAGCGGCACGGCCTTTCGCGCAACGACGGCCTGTTGGCTGTCCTTTTCCTCTGCGTGGCTTCGATGCATGGCGCATGGGCATTTTCCCTCGCACTCTGCCTGTATCCGTTGGCGGTGCTCACTCTACACTATATATTAAGTGTATATGGCAAGGACAAATCCTATCCCGCCACATTCAACATGGCCTTCCTGTGGGGGCTTATCACCATCCTGCAACCCGACCTGTTCTTTACCTTGCCCTGCATCTTTATGATACTCATTGCCTATTCGATGAATCAGTGGAGGGAATGGGTGTGCGCGGCCGCAGGTGTGGTCTTTGTTTATCTGCTCCTGTTCATTTTCCACTACCTGTTCGAGGGAACGGTGCGGTGGCCCGCGTGGAACGCATGGTTTCATTTCGGTTTCCCCGCATGGAACGATTCTATGTGGCTGCAGGTGGTTCTGTTGGCGCTGATGAGCCTGCTCTCGTTGGGCACGGTTTTTTCTTTCCGTCAATATACACAGACCCTTGAGATTTTGGAAAGACGCAAATCATCGGCCCTGGTGGTGATGTTTTTCTATTTTCTTATCTTCTTTTCGGTGACGAAAGTGGAGTTTTCGGCGCGTTTCTTCCTTTTCTTTCCGCTCGCGTTCCTCTCCTGCCGCTTCCTGTGTCATGGAAAAATCAATTTTTGGCGCGAAGCCGCCTTTCTCCTGATTATGGGCCTGAGCATACTACAGGCCTATTTGTAAAATTTTTTTTGCGAAAAACTTCGTTAAAATCGCTCTTGAAACGATATAAGGGAAAAAATAATTTCTAACCCTTGTATAAGAAAGAGAGGTTTTGTATGATTGTAAAGACGTACGGCGCGGCCCTCGAGGGCATCGACGCTCTGTGTATCTGTGTGGAGACCAGTATTGAAACTGGCGTCAACTTTATGTTGGTGGGCCTGCCCGACAGCGCGGTCAAGGAGAGCCACTACCGCATCGCCACCGCCTTGGAGCACTACGGCTATAAGATTCCCGTCAAGAAAATCGTCATCAACATGGCTCCGGCCGATATGCGCAAGGAAGGGTCGGCTTACGACCTCACCTTGGCTATGGGGATTCTGGCGGCCTCGGGGCAGTTGCCGCAAGGTTCGGGAATCCCTTCGGTGCAGGAGTATATGATGATGGGCGAGTTGTCGCTCGACGGACGGCTGCAACCGGTAAAAGGCACGCTTCCGTTTGCGCTGGAGGCCAAAAGGCAGGGCTTCAAAGGGATAATCCTTCCCATGAAGAATGCGGCGGAGGCGGCTATGGTGCGCGACATAGCCGTGTATGCGGCGGAGAACCTGAAACAGGTGGTGGATTTCTTCTCGGGAAAGGAGGAAGCGTTGCGGCCTTTTGTGGCGCCTCCTGCGGAAGAGGTTTTGGAAACTACGGACGCACCCGATTTCTGCGAGGTAAAGGGGCAGAGTTTCTGCAAGCGGGCGTTGGAAATTACGGCGGCGGGCGGTCACAATATCCTGATGATAGGCCCTCCGGGTTCGGGCAAGACGATGCTGGCGCGCCGCCTGGCGGGGATTTTGCCTCCCCTTACATTGGAGGAAGCCTTGGAAACCACCAAGATATATTCGGTTTCGGGCAACATGCTCCATACCCAACGCCTGATGACGCAGCGTCCGTTCCGCGACCCGCATCACACTATCAGTTACGCGGCTTTGGTGGGCGGAGGGCCTTATCCGCAGCCGGGCGAGATTTCGTTGGCGCACAACGGCGTGTTGTTTTTAGATGAATTGCCCGAGTTCGCCCGTTCCACCCTGGAGGTGTTGCGGCAGCCTTTGGAAGACCGGAAAATCAGTATCTGCCGTGCCAAGATGCGGGTGGAATACCCGGCGGGGTTCATGTTGGTGGCTTCCATGAATCCTTGTCCCTGCGGCTATTACAATTCGCCCGACAAGCCCTGCACGTGCAAGCCCAACGAGATAAGCCGCTATATGGGCAAGATTTCGGGGCCTCTCATGGATCGCATCGACATGCAGGTGCAGGTGTTGCCGGTGCCCTACAAAGACTTGGCTTCGGACGCGGTGTCGGAGAAGAGCGCGGTGATTCGGGCGCGGGTGGTGGAAGCGCGCCGACGGCAGTCGGCGCGCTTTGCGGCGGAGGGCGACGGTTTGTTCTGCAACGCGCAGATGCAGTCGCGCCACATTCGGAAATACTGCCGTCTGGACTCCGCCGCAGAGACCTTGATGACCGATGCCATGAAGCATTTTGGTCTCTCCGCCCGCGCCTATCACCGCATTCTGAAGGTGGCCCGCACCATCGCCGACCTCGACGGCGCTCCCGACATCCGCCAAACCCACCTCGCCGAAGCCCTGCAATACCGCTGCCTCGATAAAAACGATTGGGGACGGTAGGAGGGGTGGCAAAAGTTTCAATATCGTTAAACTTTTATATCTTTGTAATCGGATGAGAAAAATTCTCACCTACGGCGGTTACTTTGAACGCTTCATGGAAAACTTGTCCGCAAAGGAAGCATTGAAAGTACAGTATGTCGTATCGCTTTTGGCATCGGAAGAACGATTGCCCAAAAAGTTCATCAAGTTCATACGGGAAGAACTTTTTGAATTGCGGATTGCGTTTGATGGGAATGCTTTTCGTGTGTTTTTTATTTTTGATGAAGGAAATATTGTGGTGCTTTTCAATGGTTTTTCCAAGAAAACGCAGAAAACGCCACGCAAGGAGATTGAAAAAGCTTTAAAGTTGAAGGAGGCCTATTATGAAGACAAACAATCACGCTATCGTTGATTACAGTGCCCAATTGGACAAGACTTTCGGCAAGCCCGGCACACCGCAACGGAATAAGTTTGACGAGGATGCCTATAACTTTTATACGGGCTTGCTGCTTTTAGAGGCACGCAAGGAAGCGAAAGTCACGCAAGCGGAACTGGCAACGCGCACACATACGTCCAAATCGTATATATCCCGTGTGGAAAACGGCCTTATCAACCCCAGCGCCGGTATGTTCTACCGCCTTATCCATGCGCTCGGCCTGCGTTTGGAAATCACCAAGGCGATAGCGTGAGGCCAAGGGTTGACCGTTTGGTTTGCCCTGCGCGCTGGCTGTACGGAAGCTCGTTTCCCGCTCATAACTTGTCGCTTCGCGACGTGCGTCAAATCGCGGGAAGCCGACTTCCTAACCGCCCTTTCCCTGCCCGCCACGTGAAGTGGCCTAAAGAAAAAAGCCGCAGGTTTGCCCGCGGCTTGGGTGGGCATAAACTATGCCCTGTTTCATAAATTATCATTTTAATGCTCGATTTGATTGACCGTCCAACCGTTTTGAACGAACCACAAACTGTCCGCCGGCAATGCTTTTCCTCTTCTAAACCACCAATCGCCACGGCCCGAAACCTTGGGTGAAATTTCCACACGCTTTTGTAAATTTTTCCGTATAGTTGTTATAGTTGCTGTTGATATATAATCATTACGGGAATTCGGGATCAGGGTCAGGTATATATGCATGCACGCCGGGTCGTTTGCAAAATATCTTATAATCTTGGGAGATATGGAATCCGCACCATTATCAGTACTGGCATCAAACCACAATGTTTTTTCGTAGGGTTCGCTGTCCGGATACACGTATTCCTCCTCCTTTTTACACCCCACTGCCAGCAGCAGAACGAACGGCAGGGCGAATAAGGCTACTTTCCAATACTTTTTCATCTTACAATCTCTATTTTAGCGTTATATATTTCCGTTAACGGGTTCTGATTTTCCATCCGTTCGCAACAAACCACAGGCTGTCCTGAACCGATGCCTTATTACGACAAAATATAAACGTTCCAGCGCCCGTTGCCTTGGATGTATAATCTAAACGTTCCTGTAAAGCCTTACGCATAATGGAAATACTCTGAGTGCTATATCCAGTATAATTATCATTATCATCGGTTGAATCATTAAAATAAATTATCTTTGTAATACGCGGGTCTTTGGCATATTTCATCACATTATCATAACTGATGGAATCTATGCCCATAGTGTTTCCAAACGTCAACACCTTTACCGGGTCGATCGGTGCCGGCTTTTGTTCCGTCGTCTTTTCACAAGCCGCCATAAGCCTCGCGCCCACAAACGCCGCAATCGGCAATGCGCGTTTCAGCAGCGTGATATAATTCCTTGTTCCTTTCATCTTTCTTTGTTTTAAATAAGGTACAAAAGTGAGGATTTTCTGAGACTTTTTAAAATGTAACTTCTTGTATTTTATTATTATAAAAGTATGCGAGCAGCCGAAAAACACCGAGCCGCAGAAAATTTACCGCCACTCTTTCAACACCTTCCGCTTCTCTTTTATAATAATAAAATACACAACCAACGGCCACATCATATCAAAAAAAGTTATCAACATGGTAAGATGTTTATTTCTTGTTGTTTGCTATCCGGCACGTGCCTGTCACTATAATCTTCAACTTCGTTAAAATCGATTTTCTGCGATATAAGGGAAATTGGTTAAAACTAAAACCCTTGTATCATGGTAAAGAATACCGTAAGGAATTCACAACTCGCCATCTACCAGTCTATAGACGGAGATATAGCCATTGATGTTACCGTACAGGATGATACGGTATGGTTGAGCCAGAACCAAATGGCAGAACTCTTTGAAAAAGACCAGTCTGTAATCGCCCGCCATATCTCCAACATATTCAAGGAACAAGAACTCGAACAAGAGAGTAATATGCAGATTTTGCATAATACTCTGTCGAAGTATAAACCTACACAGGTTTATAGTCTTGATGTCATCATTTCCGTGGGCTATCGCGTAAAATCCAAACGAGGCACCCAATTCCGCATTTGGGCAAATAAAGTATTGAAAAACTATCTTATCAATGGTTATGCTGTCCATGAACGCATTGCCATTCAAAAATACGATGCGTTGAGTCGATTGGTAAAAGTCTTGGGTCGAACCATCCAAAATCAGGAAAACCTAACAGAAGATACCCACTCTCTATTGGCAATGGTAGTGGATTATACCTATGCCCTCGATACCCTCGACCGCTACGACTATCAAGAATTAAAGATTGAGAAAACAACATCAAGGGAAACATTCCATATTTCTTATGATAGTGCCATAAAGGTTATTCGGGAGCTCCATGAAAAATTTGATAAAAGTGAATTATTTGGTAATGAAAAAGATGAATCTTTTAAAAGTTCTATCGGACAGATATACCAAACTTTTGAAGGAAAGGATCTATATCCCTCAGTGGAAGAAAAGGCCGCCACTTTATTATACCTCATTGTTAAGAACCATTCGTTTAGCGACGGGAATAAACGCATTGCCGCCACTATTTTTCTATGTTTTCTCCATGGCAATGGCATACTTTACAATAAAGACGGAAGAAAACGTATTGCCGATAATACACTGGTGGCACTCACGCTAATGATAGCAGAAAGTCGTGCAGAGGAAAAAGATTTGATAATAAAAGTTATAATCAATCTTATCAATAAGAATAATTAAAATCAACCATACCTTATTTCTTCAACTAGTATTTTTGCCACCGGGTTGCAGGAAGTTTGGCGTACTTTTGTGGGCGAAAGGAGAAAAAAACATGGAAAAATCATTCAAAATCGAAGTGGATTGCGCCAACTGCGCCAATCTTGTGGAACATGCGGTTGCCAAAGGGGCGGGCGTGAAATCGGTGTCGATTTCGTTTATGACGCAGAAAATGAAAATCGATTTCGAAGAAGGCGCCGAAATCGGACAAGTGATGAAAGATGTGGAGAAAACCGCCAAGAAAATCGAACCCGATTTCGAGATTCTCTAAAGACACTTGCCATGAATAAGAAGCAACGCATCATGTTGGGGCGTATCGGCCTCACCGTGCTTATGACCGCCGCGCTCCAGTTCATTCCCACAACGGGCTGGCTGCGCCTTGTGTTCTATCTAACCGTTTATCTCATTATCGGTTATGATATTTTAAGGAAAGCAGGGCGGGGCATCCTTCGAGGACAGGTGTTTGACGAAAACTTCCTGATGGCTGTGGCTACGGTGGGCGCTTTCTCGCTGGCGCTCTATCAGAGGAGCGGCGACTATCTGGAAGCTATCGCCGTGATGCTTTTCTATCAGGTGGGCGAGCTTTTTCAGAGCTATGCGGTGGGGAAGAGCCGCCGCAATATCGCGGCTCTCATGGATATACGTCCCGACTATGCCAATGTGTATCAAGACGGAAAGCTTGTGCGCGTGGACCCCGAGGAAGTGCCCGTGGGGCAAATCATCGTGGTGCAGCCGGGCGAGCGGATGCCTCTCGACGGTGTGGTGGAGGAAGGTTTCTCGTCGCTCAATACTTCCGCGCTCACGGGCGAGTCGTTGCCGCGCGAAGTGAGGGCGGGCAGCGAGGTGCTCAGTGGGAGCATCAATATGACGGGTGTGATCAAGGTGCGCACCACCAAGCCTTTCGGGGAGTCGACCGTGGCGAAGGTGTTGGAGTTGGTGGAAGATTCGGCCTCGCGCAAATCGCGTTCGGAGAATTTCATCTCGCGCTTCGCCCGCGTCTACACGCCTGTGGTGTGCTATGCCGCCTTGGCCCTTGCGCTTCTGCCGCCCCTGTTCCTCATCTTCTTCAAGGATGCCGCATGGTCGGCCGTCACTTTCGAAACGTGGATCTACCGCGCCTTGACCTTTCTTGTAATCAGTTGTCCCTGCGCGTTGGTCATCAGCATACCCCTCTCGTTTTTTGCGGGTATAGGCGGTGCGAGCCGCGAGGGTATCTTGGTGAAGGGTGGAAATATCTTGGAAGCGCTCACCAAGGTGCGGACAGTGGTGTTCGACAAGACGGGCACGCTTACGCTCGGGGTGTTTGAGGTGAACGCCATGCACGATGATTCCGACAACGATATGCATGCCGGGGCCGAACAGTTGCTCGAATGGGCGGCTATGGTGGAGTGTTCCTCTTCGCATCCCATTGCCAAATCGCTTTTGAAGGCATACGGCAAAGAAGTGGATCACAGTCGTATCACCGATATTCAGGAAGTGAGCGGCAAGGGAATAACCGCGCGTGTGGACGGTCGGCAGATTGCCGTAGGCAACGAGGCCTTGATGCGCGATGCCGGTGTGGAGCCTTGTCACTGCCGCACCGTGGGTACCTTGATTCATGTGGCGGTAGACGGACGGTATGCAGGGCATATCGTGATGGGCGATGTGATGAAGCCTATGGCGAAAGAGGCGGTGGCGCGGCTTCGCGAAGCGGGCGTGACGCGCACGGTGATGCTGACGGGCGATGCCAAGGCTGTGGCCGAACAGGTGGCCGCAGAATTCGGGGTGGATGAAGTGTACAGCGAATTATTGCCGGCCGACAAGGTGTCGCATCTGGAAAGAATCATGCAGGCGTATCCCGAAGGCAAGGTAGCCTTTGTGGGCGACGGCATCAACGATGCGCCGGTGCTTTCGCGCGCCGATATAGGTATCGCGATGGGCGGTGTGGGTAGCGATGCGGCCATAGAAGCCGCCGATGTGGTGCTTATGGACGACGAGCCTCTCAAGATTTCCAAGGCTATCCGCATTTCGCGCAAATGTATAGGCATCGTATGGCAGAACATCATTCTGGCCTTGGGTGTGAAAGGTGCCTGCCTCGTGTTGGGAGCTTTCGGTATCGCCAATATGTGGATTGCCGTCTTTGCCGATGTGGGCGTGATGATTTTGGCCGTGCTCAACGCCATCCGGGCCATTTATGTGCGGAAGGTGTAGGAGAGGTCTCAGGGCTTGTAGCCCGAAAGTCGGAGCAGTTCGCGGGGCGGGCAGGCGAGCAGGGTGGAAAAATCGGCTTCGGTTTTCTTGAGGTAGCGCTCCACGATACGCCAGCCGATAAACTGGCTCAGGCGTGCCGGCGCTCCCGGCAGAAGGGGATTGAAAGGCCCTTCGTTCACAAAGTAGCGGAATTGGAAAGGGTCGGTCTCGAAGAGGAGGTTTTGGCGCACGATATACTGCCATACCTCCTTTTCGTGTGCCTTGCACCAAAGATATTCTTCGTGGCTGAAACCCAGAATGCTTTCCATGTCCGCATCGGGGAGCACTTGGGTGATAAAATGCACCAACTTGCCGTCGGAGGCGATATAGTCGAGCAGCGAAACCCTCTCTTGGGGTTGCAGGAGTCCCGCACCGATAACCCGCGCGATATCGGGCAACAGGTGTGCGGAATTGAGACGACGGCTCAGGTAGCGGGGAATGCCCGCTTCATCGAGAGCTTCGGTATGGTTGTCGAGATAGAGGTCCAGCGCAATCGTCAGAATGGAATCGTGATAGAGGATACGGTTCACGAAGTCGTAATACGAAATATAGGTGTATACTTCAGGGGCCTTGAAATGGGGGAAGAACGTTTGCACGCGCCCGAAAAGACAGGCGAGTTCACGATGCAGCGCCTTGCCGTCGCCATAGGTTTTCCCGATGCAGGAATAGGCGTTCTCCACCACGGGGTCTTCCAAGAAATAGCGGACGCGGAGCAGGTTCACCGAATCGGACAGATCGGCCCCCTGCAGGAACAGTTCAAATTCGGGCAGGGCGTTTTCCAAGGCCGTCTGGAGCTGTGTCGTGTCGGCTTCCATCAGGTAGGTTTCGTAGCGGTGCAGGGAAAAGTTCCCGTCGGGCGTGCAGGGGGTTTTCTTTTGGCAGGCGCAGAGCGCGAGGAGGCACAAAAGACAGAGAGGTGCGGAAGTTTTCATCACGGTTTAAAAAATTTTGAAGCCCAGCAGGAAATCGAAGGTTCCCGTGCGGAATCCCTGATTGGCGTATCGGAAGACGGGCGTGCCGGTGATTTCGTAGCGTAAACTCAAGAAAACAAAACGATAGACAACATCTATCTGCACCATCGCCCCCACGCCCACGGGGTAGAGGTTACGGTCCACATTCTTGTTGTTGACGCTGATTTCTTTCTTGCCTTCCTGCGGCAGATTGAGCAAGGCGCAGGCGGTGAGCGAAATATTGAAGTCCGAGGCTTTGGGCAGGAGCCATACGCCCACGCCGAGCGGCACGCCGATATGAGTGTAGCTCATGGCGATGTCGTAGTTGCCGAAGGCGGTGTCGGACGAAAGCCCGCTTGCCGAGAGTTTCCGATCGGAGATGTTCAGTTCGAAATGGCCGAAGAACCGTTTGGCGAAATCGATTTGGAAATAGGCGCCCCCGCTTACGCCTGCTTTGGTGACGGGCGAGGCGAAATTCCACGCGCCCGAAGACGGAATCGAGGTGGTGGCCGCTCCGCCTATGGAGAGGCCGAAATGGATGTTTCCGTTGCCTTGCGTATGCACCAGTTGGGCGAAGCTGCAGGGTGCCGGAGCAAAGAGGAAGCAGAGCGGAATCCACATTCTCTTGTTAAAAGAATGAAGGAAACGATGAAAACGAGGACCGTATTTCGTGTACTTTTGCATAAATGGCAAGGCCTATAATCTTGTAAAAGTATGAAAAAATCCATAATGCTGTGTCTGGTGTCTTTGTGCGCGTCGTTGTTGTACGCCCAAAGCAGCAATACGAAATTCATAGACAGCCCCTCGTGGGTGTTGCAGGGCGAGGGGCGTGCGACGGATGTTCCGTCTGCCGTGCCGGTCGCCACAAGAACGGCAACGGAAACCGCAGGTTCGAAATCCTCCACGGCATCGAAGTCTGTCGCGGGCTCGAAGTCCGCGCCGGCTCCCGTCGCGAAGGGCCCGAAGCAGGAAGGCTTCCTTCATGTAGGGCTTTATTTCATGCCGGCCATTAACTGGGTGGGAAATGTATCGGACGGCTACAAACGCAATGGGGTGACGGGCATGGTCACGCCGACCATTATGGTGGATATGCGCATTATCCGCCGTCTTTTTGCGGGGGTGGGGGTTTCGTTCAATACTTTGGGCGGACGTTTGCAGGCGCAGGGTACCGAAGCGTTGAGAGCGCGCACGAGTTCCTATAGATTATCCTATGTGGAGATTCCGTTCCGTCTTAAGCTGAAGACCCCCAATTTCGGCGAATCCAAAGGCTCCTTGTTTATTTCGGCGGGCGCGAGCGTAGGTTTCGGTGTGAATTATAAATACAAAGATGTCTACGAGAATTATACCGCCTCTAATCTAGGCAATCAGGTGGGAACCTTGTTGGTGACAGGCAAAATGAAGAAGGAATCCAAGCTGGCTAATTTCTCGATTATCGGGCAGGTTGGATACAATTATCAGATTGTGAAACATTTTAATCTGATATTGGGTGTGGAATACCGTTATGCCTGTGTGGATCCGATAAAGAATAACAACAAACTCAATTTAAAAGACCTGGCTTTCCACAATCATCAGATAGGGCTGTTATTGGGTATAATGTTTTAAATGTTATGAAAATCAGCATACTGCAAGATGTGTTTTCTCCAGATGCGTCGGAGAATGTCAAGAAGATAAGGAACGCCTATAAGAAAGCGGTGGAAGCCGGTGCGGATATGCTTGTGCTGCCCCGGGGTGCCGCTGAGACTGTCCCCGCCCGTGATTTGCTAAAGTTCACCACCTCCGGAACCGCCCTTGCGTTCAGCACTTCCTGCGACGAAGAACTTCACGCCCCCGCTATCCTTCTCGCCCTCGACGGTCGTGTACATACCCGTATACCTGTTTCCTTATCCCGAATGTTGCAGGAATGTGTCTTCTCCTATCAAGGAAAGAATGTCCTGCTCACTTTTTTCGATGATGAAATCTGCCCGGTGGAACGCTACGGAGAGATTATAGAGAAAGTCGATGTGGGTATCTTCATGGACAACCGTCCCTTTTTGACCGATAGGGAGGATGCGCACAAGGCACGTTTGCAGGAAACCGCAGACAGTCTGCCCGTCATGGTCTATGCGGCCCGGGCCGGCGGCTATGAGACGCAGGCCCTGCGCGGGGGGTCTTCGTGCTGGAAAGAGGGTGGGGTATGTCTGCAAATGCCTTATTTCGAGAGCGATTTCGCTACATTCGATACCGAAAATACGGAACGCATCGAAAGTTCCGAAAACGCCGGCCTTCCGCAAATCGCGCTTATCCACGATGCCATTGTGCGTGTCATTGCCGACTACTTCAGGCATTGCAATACCACCAAGGCCGTGATAGGACTTTCGGGCGGCATCGATTCGTCGGTGGTGATGCCTTTGGCCGTGGAAGCCTTGGGACGGCAGAACGTGTTCGGCATCATGATGCCCTCGCAATTCTCCACCGACCATTCGGTGAAAGATGCCGTCGACTTGGCCGAGAACCTACAGATTCACTACGAGATAATCCCTATCAAACCGCTGTACGACGTGTTCATGCAGCAACTCAAACCCGTGTTCGGCAATCTGCCCTTCGGCCTGGCCGAAGAAAACCTGCAGGCCCGTATCCGAGGCAACCTCCTCATGGCCACCGCCAACAAACACGGCGCCATCGTGCTCAACACCTCCAACAAAAGCGAGGCCGTCTGCGGCTACGGTACCCTCTACGGCGACCTCTGCGGAGGCCTTTCCGTGTTGGGCGACCTCTACAAAAGTCAGGTGTATGCGTTGGCGCATTACATCAACCGCAAGAAGGAAATCGTGCCGCAGAACAGCATCACCAAAGCACCCTCGGCCGAATTGCGCCCCGGGCAGAAAGACAGCGACTCGCTTCCCGACTACGATCTCATCGAGAAAATCATGCGTCTGCATCTGGAACAGCACCTCGATGAAAAGGCCCTGATAGGGGCGGGATGCGAGGAAGCGGCGGTGAAGCGGGTGTTGGGACTTTTTGTCCGCAACGAATACAAACGCCGGCAGACACCGCCGATTGTACGCCTAACCACCACTTGCCTCGGCGCGGATATACGCCTTCCCCTATAAATCAGACGGTTTCTCGTTGTAAATCACGAATTTTCCGTCAAAGGAATCCAGCCTTACAGGACGGGATCTGTCGAGCTTCTCTCCCAAAATCTGCTTGGAGATTTCGTTCACAATGTGCTGTTGGATAAAGCGTTTTATAGGACGCGCCCCGTATTGCGGATCGTAGGCCTGACGGGCGATGTCGGCATAGGTTTCCTCGCTTATCAGTAGCTCGAAGCCGTTTTTGTGCATCAACTCCGATACGTGCCGCATTTGTAGCTTCACCACATCCAGAATCTGGTCGCGCGAAAGCGGATGGAACACAATCACCTCGTCCACACGGTTCAGGAATTCGGGTCGCATATGCATACGCAATTCGTTGAGCACTTGTTCTTTGCTCTTTTTGTAGGCATCTTCTTCCCCGTTCTCCTTCATCTCGTCGAAAGCCTGCTGGATATAGGCGGCTCCCAAGTTCGAGGTCATGATGACGATAGTGTTCTTAAAATCGGCCACGCGTCCCTTGTTGTCGGTCAAACGTCCGTCGTCCAACACCTGCAACAATATATTGAATACGTCGGGGTGCGCCTTTTCGATTTCGTCCAGTAGAATCACCGAATAGGGACGGCGGCGCACCGCTTCGGTAAGCTGCCCGCTTTCCTCATATCCCACATATCCCGGAGGAGCCCCCACCAGACGCGATACCGTGTGCTTTTCCTGATATTCACTCATATCGATACGCACCATGGCTTTCTCATCGTTGAACAGGTAGTCGGCCAAGGCCTTGGCGATTTCGGTTTTTCCCACGCCTGTGGTACCCATGAAGATGAACGAACCGATAGGACGGTTCTCATCGCTCAGTCCCGCCCGGCTGCGGCGGATAGCGTCGGCAATGGCGCCTATGGCTTCGTCCTGACCCACCACGCGCTTGTGCAGTTCCTCTTCTATATGAAGCAGTTTCTCACGTTCGCTCTGCAACATACGGCTCAACGGAATGCCCGTCCAACGCGAAACCACGTCGGCGATTTCCTCACTGCCCACTTCTTCCTTAATCATGGCTCCCGAAGCCTGTTGCTCGCCAAGTTTCTTCTTGAGTTCCTCCACCTTGCGTTCGGATTCCTTGATACGCCCGTAGCGCAGTTCGGCCACTTTCTCATAGTTGCCCAGACGCTCGGCCTGCTGTGCCTCGAACTTGTAGCGTTCGATGGCGTTCAACTCTTCCTGAATGCCGTCCACCGTCTCTTTCTCGGTCTTCCACTTAGCTTTCATGCTGTCGCGCTCCGTGGAAAGATTGGCGATTTCCTCGGTCAATTCGGAGAGTTTCTTCTCGTCTTTCTCGCGCTTGATAGCCTCGCGTTCAATCTCCAACTG
Source organism: bacterium (assembly GCA_014803485.1). GTDB lineage: Bacteria > Bacteroidota > Bacteroidia > Bacteroidales > P3 > Pullibacteroides. The sequence goes on from JAAVBQ010000036.1 coordinate 42,191, forward strand.
ACGTATTCTGCGTTCGATTTCGTCGAGTTTCTCGGGCACCGAATCAATTTCCAACCGCAGTTTGGCCGCCGCCTCGTCCACCAAGTCGATAGCCTTGTCGGGTAGGTAACGGTCTGTGATATAACGGTGTGAAAGTTCCACGGCGGCAATCAGGGCCTCATCCTTGATACGCACATGATGATGCGTTTCGTAGCGTTCCTTGAGTCCCCGCATAATCGAAATGCTGTCCTCCACACTCGGTTCGTCCACATACACCGTCTGAAAACGACGTTCCAGCGCCTTGTCCTTTTCAAAATACTTCTGGTACTCGCCCAAAGTGGTGGCCCCAATCGAGCGCAACTCGCCCCGCGCCAACGCCGGCTTGAGGATATTGGCCGCATCCATAGCGCCTTCTCCGCCCCCGGCACCCACCAAAGTGTGGATTTCGTCGATAAAGAGGATGATTTCGCCTTCGGCGGCAATCACCTCTTTCACAACGCTTTTCAAGCGTTCTTCGAATTCGCCCTTATACTTGGCGCCCGCAATCAACGCGCCCATGTCGAGAGAAAACACCTGCTTGCTCTTGAGTGTCTCCGACACGTCGCCGCCCACGATACGTTGCGCCAAACCCTCGGCGATGGCGGTCTTTCCCACACCGGGTTCGCCAATCAACAAAGGATTGTTCTTGGTACGGCGGCTGAGAATCTGCAAGACACGACGGATTTCCTCGTCGCGGCCGATAACCGGATCGAGCTTCCCCTTGCGCGCCATATCGTTCAGGTTGCGTGCGTATTTGTTGAGAGCCTGATAATTACCCTCGGCGTTGGGATCTTTCACGCTTTCCCCCTTGCGCAGTTCCCGAATGGCCGCCCTGAGAGGTTGCACGCTCACACCGTTCTCCTTCAAGAGACGGGCCGCTTCGCTGTCCTGGTCTAAAATCGCAAGAAGCAACGTTTCGAGCGTCACGAATTCGTCGCCGAAATCCTTGAGCGACCCCTGCGCCTTGAGCAGGATTTGTTCGGCATGAGGCGTGAGATAGGGGTTCCCGCCACTCGATTTGGGCAGGGCCGCGATTTTTTCGTCCAACTTGCGTTGTATTTCGTGGGTATCGGCCCCCACTTTCTTAAACAGAAACGGAAGTACGTTTTCGTCAACAACCCCCAGCGCCTTCAGCAGGTGCAGGTCGTCAACGGCTTGATTCCGGTTGGCTTCGGCCACTTCCACAGCTTTTTGGATGGCTTCCTGCGCTTTGATAGTGAAATTGTTGAAATTCATGGTTATTCGTTTTTTTTTATCCTAACGGGAGCTTTGCGACCGTTTGGATTGAAGTTTTTCCGTTCTTTGGCAAATAGCTTGCCAAAGCATTTTTGGAGAAGAAAAAAGGAAAACCGTGACGAAATGGCGTGATAATAACGACAAAAAGGCTTGTTTTCAGGATTTTGGAGCGAAATTTGCGACAAATTTTCAGAAAAATCGAACGGGACGGAATTTACCGTATCTTTGTTTCTATGAAAAGAATGTGTTTTCGACGGGTTTTGAGCCCTATCGGAGTCGTTGTCCTGCTGCTTTTGAATGTGGCGGGTGTGGCCGCAGAGGTGTCGGGGATTTCCGAAAAGGAGCTTGCCGTGCAGGTTTCCGAATTGAACCGATTGTTTTCCAAGATGTATGAGGGAGGTGATGAAAACCGATGGAACGCCTGCGACAGTTTCACGCATGCAGCCCGACAGGTGATGGAAGACTACGCCGACAAGGATTTTCCCTTTGATAGAATCCGTAACCTCAATTATTTCAAGGCCGAGAACGGAAGTTTCCGTATGCTCAACTGGGGCATCCCCGAAGCATCGGGCACGGTTACCTACAAGGCCTTGCTGCAAGTGCACCGTCCCAACAAAAACGACCATATCCTATACGAACTCAACGATATGTCGGTCTACTATCCCTATCCCGAGGGAGAAATTCTCACGCCCGATACATGGTGGGGGGCTTTCTATTATCAATGTATCGAGAAAAAAGTGGATAACCGCACGTATTATACCTTCTTGGGCTGGAATTCGGGAAACCCTCTCTATCAGCAGAGTGTGGTCGAGATTATGCGTATCAAGTCCGACGGAAGCGTGGAGTTCGGGGCTCCACTCTTTGTCAACAAGGGTAGGGTAGCGGGCACGGAGAGGTTAGATAAAACCCTGAAAGACTCCGAGATAAAGCGGGTGGTGTTTCGTTTCAGCCGAAAGAGCGGCATGATTCTCCGCTATGATTATCAGAGTTATATCGAGAAGAATGCCAAGGGAAAGAAGGTGGAGCGCAAGGCCGATATGATTATTTTCGATGTCCTGACCCCTCGACAGACGGCCATGTCCGACGACTACGCCTACTATATCCCTATGGGAGGGAAGTATCAGGCGTATGTTTTTCAGGATAATAAATGGCGGTTGAAAAGCGATGTGAGCGCCCGCAATCCCGAACGGCATCCCAAAAGTCCGCGACCGAAGCATCCATAATATATATAGGTGTATCCTTTCAACCTCCTTTTGGCTCGCCTTTCGAGTCTGTTTGGTTGAAAATTTTTCGCATTGATAGTCAATGTTTTGAAATTTTTTCAACAAAAAAGTGTCAAAAAAGTTTGTTAGAAAAAAAAGTTGGTGTACCTTTGCGGTCCCTTTCGGGGAAACAGCCGCTTCCGAGGAAACGGAGAGGCGGTGGCGGAAACGCCGTCCGGGGTTGAGAAATCCCGTGGCAGGCGGAACGGAAAGTTCAATAGATACTGTAGACGAAGCAATAGCGAGGAGCTATATTTGCACAAGGTAAGGCGGTCTGAGGCCGGGAGGTCACAGACCGAAACTGAACCGTCAAGAGTAA
>JAAVBQ010000037.1 GCA_014803485.1 bacterium
GTTCATTTTTTATAGGTGTTCATGATTTCGCTACGCTGAAGTTCGGCGGCGGTTCGGCATATTGAAAACTACGTTTTCATCTGCGCTCACCTTGCACGAACTTTCGCTACGCTCAATTGACGCACGTCGCGAAGCGACAAGCTATGAGCAAAAAACGAGCTTCCGTACAGCCCCNNGCGGTTGNGAAAACCAAACGGTCGTTCTCCGTGCAGAAAAGTGCTTCGCATCCCGCGAGTTTTGCACGTTGCTTCGGCCGAGTCTACGGCACGACATGATGGGAGTGCCGCCCGACTCGTCCGCCTCAACGGCAAAACTTACGCGGGCAGGCTTTAAGGCACTTCCGAACGACACGTTTGTCCTCTACGGCAAAAAGTTCGATAAAATCGAAGTTCATACGATATAGAGGAAAACAAAGAACAAACCCGAATTCACTCGACAATAAAAGTTANATTAAAAGAAACTTTTTATAATTTTGCCAAGAGGTATTTTGCGCAAAAAAGATAAGNCTATGGAAAAGATGGAAATCTACACCCACGAAGAGATTAAGGATATGTGTCTCGGAAAGATAGGCACACCGAAACGAGATGCCTACGAAGCCAACAGACAACGTAGAATTCAGNCCTGTTATTTTGGAGAGCTCGTTAAGGAGAAACGCAAGTCAAAACGTCTCACNCAAGAGAAGTTNGCAGAAATGCTAGGAGTACAGAAAGGACAGATCTCCAAGATTGAAAAAGGACAGAACATAACCCTTTCAACCATTTCACGCTTGCTTAAGGCCTTGCATATCAATGTGCGCTTCGGNCACGACGGGGATGTTTCCCTCACTTAACCCCGCAAACTATCATTATGGAGAAAACATGTCCGCGCTGCGGGGCGACCTTTATCTGCAAGGAACACGAAGATATACGCAGCTGTCAATGCGCTTCGGTGCGGCTGTCGGAAAAGACACGCGCCCTGTTGCAGNCACGCTANGCAGGCCGTTGNCTTTGCGCCCGCTGTCTAAGTGAAATGGAGGAGGANACCGCAGGGGAGGAGGGCGGCGAACNCTAAAAAATCGTAAATTCGCGCCCGTGAAGAATATAGAATTGAAAGGGGTTAGAGTCAACAACCTCAAAAATATAGATGTAAGCTTCCCTTCAGGGAAAATGGTGGTCGTGACCGGGCTTTCGGGCTCGGGCAAATCCTCGTTGGTATTCGATACGCTCTATGCCGAGGGGCAGCGGCGTTATGTGGAGAGCCTCAGCGCCTATGCCCGTCAGTTTNTGGGCAGGATGAGCAAGCCCGAAGTGGATTTTGTGGACGGCATTTCGCCGGCCATNGCCATCGAGCAGAAGACGCTTAATTCCAATCCGCGCTCCACGGTGGGCACGGTGACCGAAATCTACGAATACCTCAAATTGCTCTATGCCCGCATCGGCAAGATCTATTCCCCCGTTTCGGGCAAGGAGGTGAAACGGCATTCGGTGAGCGGCGTGGCCGATTTCGCCGCGTCCCTGCAGGACGGCACCAAACTCTATATTCTCTCGCCGATTCGTCTTGCCGAGGGAATGACGATGCAGGCCTACGGCGAGTTGAAGGTGAAGAGCGGTTTCAGCCGCCTCTATCGGGTGGATGAAAAGGATGCGGGACGTTCCCGCATGGTGGGCATTGAGGAGGCGATGCAGGAAAAGAAGNTGCCCGATTCCCTCTATCTGTTGGTGGACCGCGTGGTGATACGCAAGGCCGACGACGGTTCCGAGGAAAACAACGAGCTCTATTCGCGTCTGTTCGATTCCGTGCAGACCGCTTTCCATGAGGGCGAGGGCAAGTGTCATATGGAAATCACCGCGCCCGACGGCCATTCGCGCTTTNTGGAATTTTCGAACAAACTCGANGCCGACGGCATGAGTTTTGTAAAACCCAGCGTCAACTTCTTCAGTTTCAANAATCCNTACGGGGCATGCAAGACCTGCGANGGCATAGGNACGGTGGTGGGAGTGAGCGANGACNTGGTGATTCCCGATACATCGCTCTCGGTCTACGACAATGCCGTGGCCGTGTGGCGGGGCGAGAAGATGAGCGAATGGAAAAAGGATTTCATCCGCTATGCCGAGCGGGAGGGTTTNCCCATTCACCGCCCCTATAAAGAGTTGACCCAAAAGGAAAAGGATATTCTTTGGAACGGNGGNAAATATGCCAAGGGCATACGCGACTGTTTCGCCTTNATCGAGAAGAACGCCTATAAGATTCAGTATAGGGTCATGGGCTCGCGCTACAAGGGCAAGACACGCTGCCCCGACTGNCACGGTTCGCGCCTGCGCCCCGACGCCGACTATGTGAAGGTGGGNGGAAAGTCGATTTCGGAACTGGTGGCCATGCAGGTGGACGCGCTCTANGATTTCTTCGAGACGTTGCACCTCACCGCCCACGACCGCACCGTGGCCGAACGTATGCTCACCGAAATCCGTCACNGGCTTTCCTATCTCAAGGATGTGGGGCTTTCGTATCTGAGCCTCGACCGNGCCTCTTCCTCTCTGTCGGGAGGCGAGAGCCAGCGTATCTACTTGGCCAATTCGTTGGGGAGCGCCCTGGTGGGCTCCCTCTATATTCTCGACGAACCCAGCATAGGTCTGCATTCGCGCGATACCGACCANCTTATCCATGTAATCAAGCAATTGCGCGATTTGGGAAACACCGTTGTGGTGGTGGAACACGACGAGGCCATCATGATGGCGGCCGACTATATCGTGGACGTGGGGCCCAAGGCGGGGCGAGAGGGGGGNGAAGTGGTGTTTGCCGGAACTCCNCAGGAGATGATTTCGCGCGGAAATTCGCTCACCGCACGCTATCTGCGGGGCGAGATGCAGATAGAAGTGCCCGACGGCCGCAGGGCGTGGACGCGGAGCCTGCGTCTGACGGGTGCCGTGCAGAACAACCTGAANAACGTTACGGTGGATATTCCTTTGGGTGTGATGACGGTGGTGACGGGCGTGAGNGGGTCGGGAAAGACCTCCCTGATACGGCAATGTCTCTATCCGGCCCTGCAACGGGCCCTGGGTACCTACCAAGGCGGCGCGGCGCTCAAATACAAAAGCCTGGAGGGCGACATCAAGCAGATAGACAGTGTGGAGATTGTGGATCAGAATCCTATCGGGAAATCGAGCCGCTCCAATCCTGTCACCTATATCAAGGCTTTCGACGACATACGGGATCTGTTCGCCGCCCAGCCCTTGGCCAAGAAACGGCTCTATGCACCCGGTTATTTTTCGTTCAACACCGAGGGCGGGCGTTGCGAGGCCTGTCAGGGGGAGGGGACCATCAAGGTGGAGATGCAGTTCATGGCCGACCTGCACCTCACCTGCGAACATTGCCACGGCAAGCGTTTCAAGGAGGAGGTGTTGGAGGTGAAGTATCTCGAAAAAAGCATTTCCGATGTGTTGGAGATGACNGTGGACGAGGCTTTGGAGTTTTTCCCCGAAAACGCTCCCGAAGCGGCGGTGAAGCGGTTGCGCGCCAAACTGCAGGTGTTGCAGGATGTGGGCTTGGGCTATCTGCATTTGGGGCAGTCGTCGAACACGCTCTCGGGCGGCGAGGCGCAGCGCGTGAAGCTGGCGTATTTCCTGTGTCGGGGCGGTGCCGACGAGAAAGGACACGTTTTCTTTATTTTCGACGAACCCACCACGGGGTTGCATTTTCATGACATCGCCAAGCTGAAGGCTTCTTTCGATGCGCTTATCGCCCGGGGCCATACGGTTTTGGTGATAGAGCATCATCTGGATGTAATCAAGAGCGCAGACTGGATTATCGAAATGGGGCCCGAGGGCGGGGATGCAGGTGGCAAGTTACTCTATGCCGGCACGCCCGAAGGTCTTTTGAAGGTGAAGGATTCCTATACGGCGAAGTATCTGCGTCCCAAGTTGGAGGGTGAACCGGCGCTTGCCGTTGCGGGAAAAGCGAAGGTGGCAGAGAGAAAACCGAAGGCGGCCACGTCGGGAAAAGCGAAGGCGTCCACATCGGGAAAACCGAAGGCTGTCAAAAAATCCACCCNCCAAAAAATAATATTAATATAGAAATTTGCATGGAACATAACGTTTCCTTACGGAACTATAATACCATGGGAGTGGACTGCCGCTGTGNGCAGTACGCCGAAGTCTCCTCTATGCAGGATTTGAAGGACCNGTATGCGGCGGGCGTCTTCGNGGCGGAGGCCANGANGCCCGTGTTCTTTTTGGGAGGCGGCAGCAACACCCTGTTTCTGGAAGATTTCGAGGGTTTGGTGGTGCGTCTGTGCGCCTGNGGAGAACAGGACGTGAAGCAGGAAAACGGCAAAGTGCAAGTGCGTGTGGAGGCTGGGGTGGTTTGGGAAGATTTCGTGAAAAGAACGGTGGCACGCGGCTTGTGGGGTTTGGAGAACNTNTCCGGCATTCCCGGCACGGTGGGCGGTGCGGTGGTGCAGAATATGGGGGCCTANGGAACCGAAATCTGTCAATGNATCGACACGGTGGAGGTATTNGATACGGAAAGCGGAGANTTNNTGNNNTTTCCCGTGTCGGAATGCGATTATTCCTATCGTCACAGCCGCTTCAAGAGACAGAACCGCTATGTNGTGTGGGCGGTGGTGCTGAATCTNCGCACCGAGGCTTCGCCCAATCTTTCCTATAAGGCTTTGAACGAGGCTTTTACAGGGNGTGAAATAGCCCGTCCGCAGGAAATCGCCGATTTTGTGGTGAATCTGCGGGCGCAGAAACTGCCCGATGTCAAGCAATTGGGCAGTGTGGGCAGTTTCTTCACCAATCCCGAAGTGTCTGCGGAAACTTTCGCCGCCTTGCAGGCAAAATATCCCGATATGCCGGGGCATACCGTAGAGGGAGGCGTGAAGCTTTCGGCGGCTTGGCTCATCGAACGTTGCGGTTGGAAAGGNTATCGCNCCGGNGANGCAGGGGTTTACGAAAGACAGGCTTTGGTCTTGGTGAATGCGGGGAAGGCCTCGGGCGGCGAGATTTGGGAATTGGCGAACCATATCCGCGAGAGTGTATACGACAAGTTCGGCGTGAACATAGAGCCGGAGGTCTGTGTGGTGCGTGCGCACGGCATGGAGACGCAGGCCGCCGCCCCCGGCGAGGAGGCCTATCGCAAGGTGCTCGAAAAGATGTTCNGCTGTCTGCCCATGTTCCAAAGGGTGGGGGCGGCGGCCTACAAGCCCGATTTAAGCAATACGNTNCGTCTGATGAAGGCCTTGGNCGAGCCGTACACNAAGTTCNGGAGCGTGCATGTGGCGGGAACCAACGGCAAGGGCTCCTGTTCGCATATGCTGGCATCCGTCCTTATGGCCGCAGGCTATANGACAGGCCTTTANACCTCGCCCCACCTGCGCGATTTCCGCGAGNGGATCAAGATAAACGGNNAAATGATTCCCCGTGCGGAGGTGGTGGATTTCTACCGTGCGCACGAAGACTTGTTTACCCGCGAGCGCACCTCNTTTTTCGAAATGACGGTGGCGCTGGCTTTCGATTATTTCNCCCGTCAGAANGTGGATGTGGCGATTATCGAAGTGGGCATGGGTGGCCGCCTCGATTCGACCAATGTCATCACGCCTCTCCTGAGCCTGATTACCAACATCAGTCCCGACCATATGCAGTTTTTGGGCGACACCTTGCCCAANATCGCGGGAGAGAAGGCGGGCATCATCAAGGCGGGCGTGCCGGTGGTGATAGGCGAGAGTCAGGAGGAGGTGCGGGAGGTGTTCGAGCGCCGGGCCNCGGAATGCGGAGCCCCGCTGAGCTATGCCGACCGTATTTTTGAGTTGCGGAATATAGGCAACGAAGGNACCGCCTTCACTTTCGACGCATATAAGCATGATACACTTTACGGTTCNGGTTGGCGCTGCGATTTGGCGGGCGGCACCTACGAAGGCAAAAACGTGGTGAGCGTGCTCGCCGCCGTGGATTTGCTCCGCAAGACGTATGAAATTTCGGACGAGGCGTTGGCGGAGGGNCTGGCGCGGGCCGCCGAGAGCACGGGTTTGGCCGGGCGTTGGCAAAGATTGGCATCCGCACCGCTCACCTATTGCGATACAGGGCATAACGAGGGCGGCATCCGCCTGGTATTGGAGCAGATTTCCCGTACTCCGCACCGCAAANTGCATATCGTGTGGGGTATGGTGGGCGACAAGGACATCGAGCATATTCTCGCCCTGTTGCCGAAAGACGCCGCGTATTATTTCTGTCAGGCTCCGCAACAAAGAGCCTTGGATGTGCATGTGCTGCAACGGAAAGCCGNAGAAAACGGCCTGCGGGGCGAGGCTTTCCCCACCGTGCGCCAGGCCTTGACGCAGGCNCGTTCCCAAGCCNCCCCCGACGACCTCATTTATATAGGNGGCAGCACCTTTGTGGTGGCCGAAGTGGTGTGATTCATTATCTTTTTGTAAATTAGCGGAGGAATAAATAAAAGGCGACACATTATGGAAGAACGGATAAGACAAAGGGCGTCGGTCTGGACAAAGGCTCCTTACGACGAAAAGACACGGAAAGAAGTGTCGGAGATGTTGGAGAACCGGCCGGAGGAATGCACCGAGGCTTTCTATCGGGATTTGGAATTCGGCACGGGAGGCTTGCGCGGCATTCTGGGCGTGGGCACAAACCGCATGAATGTGTATGTGGTGGCGCTGGCCACGCAGGGTTTCGCCAANTATCTCAATAAGCAATGCACGTCCGAAGGCTTGGCGCGCAAGGTGGCGGTGTCTTACGACTGCCGCAACGGAAGTTCGGAATTTGCGCTCACCACCGCGCGGGTGTTCGCCGCCAACGGCTTCGAAGTCTATCTGTTTACGGGCATGCGTCCCACGCCCGTGCTTTCGTTCGCCGTGCGTCACTACGGTTGCTGCGGAGGCGTGATGGTTACCGCCAGTCACAATCCCAAGGAATATAACGGCTACAAGGCCTACGGCAAGGACGGAGGCCAGTTGGTGGCTCCGCACGACAAGAACGTGATGCAGGAGGTGGCCGCGCTCCATTCGCTCGACGAGGTGAANATGGAGGGAGGNGAAAGCCGCATCCACTATATCGACGAGGAATTGGANAACGCCTATNTGGANANGGTTTCCTCCCTTTCGTTGCAGCCCAAGGTGATTGCCGCCCAAAAACAGATGAAAATCGTCTANACNCCNCTGCACGGCACGGGCATGACGATGGTGCCTCGGGCNCTGCGCCGCTGGGGTTTCGAAAACGTGCTCTGCGTGCCCGAACAAATGGTGCCCGACGGNGATTTCAGCACCGTGGCATCGCCCAATCCCGAGGANCGGGCGGCCATGATGCCGGCGATTGAACTTGCCAAGCGGGAACAGGCGCAGNTGGTTATCGCCACCGACCCCGACGCCGACCGCGTGGGCGTGGCCATTGCCGACGGAAAGGGCGATTTCATNCTGCTCAACGGCAATCAGACAGGCTCCGTATTGGTCTATTACCTGCTCAATCAATGGAAAGCGGCGGGGCGCATTACAGGCAAGGAATATGTGGTGAAGACTATCGTCACTACCGAACTCATCAAGGCGATGGCCGAAAAGAACGGGGTGGAATGTTTCGACGTGCTGACGGGTTTCAAATACATTGCCGAAATCATCGGGTCGCTCGAAGGCAAAAAGACGTTTATAGGAGGGGGGGAGGAAAGCTACGGCTATCTGGCGGGCGATTTCGTGCGCGACAAGGACGCGGTGATTGCCTGTTGCCTGATTGCCGAGATGGCCGCCGACGCGGCCTGCCGTCACGAAAGTTTCATTGATATTTTGAGCCGGCTTTATTCCGAATACGGTTTCTATCACGAAACCTTGGTGTCGGTGACGAAAAAGGGCATGGACGGAGCCGCGCAGATAAAGGCGATGATGGAGGGCTTCCGCATCACGCCTCCGCAATGCATAGGCGGCGAAAAAGTGGTGGAGGTGCGCGACTACAAGAACGGCTACGGCAATCTGCCGGGAAGCGATGTGTTGCAGTTCTTTACCGAAGAGGGGAGCAAAATCACCGTGAGGCCTTCGGGCACCGAGCCCAAGATAAAGTTCTATTTCGGCGTCAAGGCCGCTTGGCAACAAGGCAAGACGCTGCAGGAACAGGAAGCAAAAGTTAAGGAACGGGTGGAAAACTTTAAAAAAGATTTAGGATTATGACAACAGCGGTTTGGACAGAAATTTTCGGCTGGGCGGCCAGCCTCTGCATGATTTTGGGCTATATGCCGCAGGCTTTACACACCATGCGCACGCGCAAGACCGACGACCTTTCGTTGACGGCGTGGTGCTTTATGGGGCTCGGCTCCATATTCTTTGTGGTAAACGGTTTGCTGATGTGGAACCTGCCGCTGGCCGTCACCAATATGATTACGGGTTGCTGCAGCATCATCATTATCTGCATGAAACTCTATAACGACAGCAAGAAGCGGAAACAGAAGTAGATTTGCTTTATTCTTCGGTGAAACCCTTGAAGCAGTCCACGCCGGTCTGTACGGTTTCGCGCACGATAGGCCAAAAACGGTAGGTAACCTTCTCCACGTAGCGGAAAGAGAGCGAGGAATCGCGCACGGAAGACTTGAGGATTTCTTCCTGAGGGTCTATCTTGTTCCAAAAGTAAATCAGGATGCTGAATATGGCCAGCACCTTGCAGAAACTCAGCAGCAGGCCGCCGATGCGGTTGAACAGTCCGAGGGAAGANCGGTTGGCCCAGTTCCCTATCACTTTCCCGAGGAAATAAACGCCTATGGAAACGCCTATGAACATCAGCACGAAACAGATGGTCTGGGCGTGTCTGCCGTCTATCGAGAACCATTCTCCCACTAAATAGGAGAATTTGAACGACATATACATTCCCGCCACCAAAGCCAGCAGAGAAACCAATTCCATCACGAGCCCGTTCTTGGCTCCCTTGAATCCGCACCACAGCAGGGGGATGAGAATGATAAGGTCTAGGAAATTCATGCTTCGCGTTTGTTACGGTGATTGTGCAGGAGCCGTTTGGTGAGTTCGGAGGCTTCCATGAAGTGGATGATTTCGGCGTTGTCGCTGTCGAGGATATTCTGTCCGTTGCCCTGCCACCACAGTTTGCCTTCGTAGATAAAGTTCACCGTGTCGCCGATTTTCAGCACCGAGTTCATATCGTGGGTGTTGATGACGGTGGTGATGCCTGCCTCGCGCGTGATTTCGGAAATGAGGGCGTCGATGAGTTCGGAGGTGCGGGGGTCGAGTCCCGAATTGGGTTCGTCGCAGAACAGATAGCGCGGTTGCATGGCGATGGCCCGTGCGATGGCCACCCGCTTGCGCATCCCGCCGCTCAGTTCGGAGGTGCTGAGCTTGTCCGCGCCTTTCAAATCCACCCGNGCCAGACAATCCTGTGCCCGGCTCACCTTGGCCCGACGCGAAAGGGAACTGAACATATCCAAGGGAAACATCACNTTCTCCAAAACAGGAAGCGAATCGAAGAGTGCGCCGCCCTGAAAGACCATGCCGATTTCGCGGCGGATTTCGGTAAGCTGCTCGTGGTTCTTGTCGCGCTTGAAGCTGCGNCCGTCGAAAAGCACCTCACCCGCATCGGCTTCATANAGCCCCACCATAGTTTTCATCAATACGGTCTTGCCGGAGCCGCTTTGTCCGATTACCAAATTGCATATGCCCGGTTCGAGCTTGAGGTTGATGTCGTGCAAGACTTCGCGCCCGCCCAGTTCCTTNGAAAGATGTCTGATTTCTATCATGGCGCGTTCTTTTACATAAGGATTTGCGTCATNACCAAATTCGAGAGGATAATGGCGATACTGCTGTTCACCACGGCTTTGGTGCTGGCCTTGCCCACCTCCAACGCNCCGCCTTTCACCGTATAGCCGTGGAAAGACGATATGCTGCTGATGAAGAAGGCGAAGACGAGGGTTTTGGCAATGGCGTAGATTAGGTCGAAGTTGTGGGGGAACGATTGCAGGCCGTAGATGAATTGGAAGGAGGACACATGCATGATGCCCACGCCCGCCGCCCAGCCTCCGGCCAAAGCGGTGACGATGCTGAACATGATGAGGATGGGATTGAACAGCATGCAGGCGATNATTTTGGGAAGGATGAGGTAGCTGGCCGAGTTCATGCCCATCACCTCGATGGCGTCTATCTGTTCGGTCACCCGCATGGTGCCCAGCTGGGAGGCGATGTGGGAGCCGATTTTGCCGGCCAGTACAAGACCTATGATAGTGGGGGCGAGTTCGAGCACAATGGCCTTGCGGGTGGCGAACCCCAACGAATAGATAGGAATCCAGGGGGAATCCATATTGATTTGCAACTGCACGGTAATGGCCGCTCCTACGAAAACGGAAACGAGAGAAACCAAGGGAATGGAGTCCATGCCCAGATGATAGATTTCGTCGAGCACCTGTTTCCAGAACAGTTTGCGGTTGCCGGGCGANNGAAACACCCTNTGCAAGAGCAGGAAATATTCTCCGATGGTTTTAATCATAGGCAGACCCCGCAGGGCTTTTCTTTCAACCGCGAAGGTAGTTATTTTTGACGCAAATGTTAAAAATTGTTAAAAAGTTGGCGGGGAAGAAAAGATATTGTACTTTTGTGTCACGGAGAGACAGTAAAACCGTTGAAAGCAGGATGCGATCTTGCGCAACCTCAGGCCAAGGAAAATCAACTTTTTCTTGGCCTGTTGCATTTTATGAGATTGCCTTTTATCAACCAATGAACCTCGTTCTTGGTATAATTCGGCTTTCCGGTNTGGTCGACATTCTTGTCAGAAAATATACGCGCCGTAAACTTAATCGCCTCGTCCATACTCAAACCCTCTTTCAACTCCAAGTCGGTGATGATGGCCATAACACCGCAAAACCGCTTTCGGGGTGCATATAGACAATGCGGAACTGCACGTGCAACGGCAGCGCATAAATGGCTTCCTTTTCCGCCGGGGTTCGTTTCATCCTTATAGGAAACAACTCTCTCATATTTCCTATATCGTATGAACTCGGATTTTATCGAAGTGGAAGATTATGGCAATCGGCGCGTTGTTGATGAGCAAACCGCAAGAAACNAANCATCTTANCCTGTTGATAACTTTTTTNTGNNAANATGTGTCCGTTNGTTGNGTATTTTATTATTATAAAATAGGAATGTAAGGTGTTGAAAGAGTGGCGGTAAATTTTCTGCGGTTCGGTGTTTTTCGNCCGCCCANATAACCTTTTATAATAATAAAATACAGACAGTTACGTTTGTTTTAGCCACAAAAAAAACTCACTTTTGCCGCTTCAAAAAAACGACACAATAAAAAACAATACACGATGAGAAAAACAATCCTAATTTCCTTCTTCACGCTGCTGGGTATTCTCAGCGCGCACGCCTACGACTTTAAGGTCGATGGCATTTACTACAACATTATTTCCGATACCAGTGTGGAGGTAACACATAGATATGGTGACTATAGTCAGGCTAGTTATTCCGGCTCAGTGGTTATTCCCTCCACGGTAACGTACGGTGGTAAGACCTATCCAGTGACTACTATCGGGGTTTATGCTTTTTATTATTGTAAGGGTTTGACATCGGTGACGATACCCGAGAGTGTGACCTCTATCGGGGTGGGTGCTTTTGCGGGGTGTACAGGCCTGACATCGGTGACGATATCGGAGGGTGTGACCTATATCGGGGATGGTGCTTTTAGGGGTTGTACAGGTTTGACGTCGGTGACGATACCGGAGAGCGTGACCACTATTGGGGATGATGCTTTTAGGGATTGTACAGGTTTGACGTCGGTGACGATACCTGAGGGCGTGACCACTATCGGGGATGATGCTTTTAGGGGTTGTACAGGTTTGACGTCGGTGACGATACCGGAGAGTGTGACCAAAATCTGGAGTTATGCTTTTTATGGATGTACTTCAATCAGCAGTCCGTTGTACAACAGCAAGATTTTTGCCTATATGCCCAAAAATTATAGTGGAGAATATGCGATACCCTCCGGCATACAAACGATTGTGGACGATGCTTTTAGAGGTTGTAGCGGTTTGACGTCGGTGACGATACCGGAGAGTGTTACATCTACTGGGGATAGTGCTTTTAGAGGATGTAGTAGCTTGACATCGGTGGAATGGAATGCCGTTGACTGTCCGAATCGTGGATGGAGTTATGATATTAGCCCATTCTATGGTTGTAAGAATATAATGTCCATAACCTTCGGCAATCAAGTGGAGTACATTCCAACCTATTTGTGTGCTGGGATGAATAAACTTGCCTCGGTGATGATACCCAATAGTGTGACTTCTATCGGGCATGATGCTTTTAGAGGATGTAGCGGTTTGACATCGGTGAATATCCCGGAGGGTATGACTTATATCGGGTACTTTGCTTTTAGAGGATGTAGCGGTTTGACGTCGGTGAATATCCTAGAGGGTATGACTTATATCGCTCAAGGTACTTTTCAGGGTTGTAGTGGTTTGACGTCGGTGACGATACCGAAAAGTGTGACCGAAATCTATAGAGATGCTTTTCTAGATTGTAGTGTTTTGACGTCGGTGATTTCTTTGGCTAGGAAGCCGCCCTATTTCGAGGAGAATCAACAAAGTTTTTTTTCTATTCATGATACACTTTACGTGCCGCATGGCTGTAAGGAGGCTTATCGGACGGCACAGGAATGGAGTGAATTCTCTGTGATAGAAGAACTCCCCAGCATGGGTACGGCCACGGTAACGGTACGGACCAACGATGCCTCTATGGGAACGGTGGTCGGTGGTGGAGAATATGAAATCGACGAAGAAATCACGTTGGAGGCTATTCCGAACGAGGGTTACCATTTTGTGAAATGGGATGATGAGAATACCGACAATCCGCGCACGCTGACGGTGGAAGACGATGTTATGTTGACGGCTATCTTCGCTAAGAATGAAGGAACGCCCGATGACCCCGACATTCCCACCGCCAACGAGAATGCCGAGGCGGACAACTTCCGTGTGTATGTGCAGAACCGCACGATTTATCTTTCGGAAGACAGGGGTGTGGTGCAGGTGTATAATATGGCGGGGCAGTGTGTCTATAACGGCCACGCCACAGCCATTCCCGTTCAGTTAGGCGGCGTGTATATCCTCGTAGCCAACGACAAACGCATCAAGGTGGCGGTGAAGTAAAATCCCTCCACCTCATTTTAAGAGAGAAGCCACGCATTCGCGTGGCTTCTCTTTTTCAAAGATCTATTCCACCGTGTCCGCTTTGCCGGCATCCTTGCGGCGTTTGACGGTATATTTCAGTTTTCCAATAAAGAAGTTGATTTCAACTTCCGCCGCAGCTTCGTAAGGTTGCAGGTCGGGCATCACGATGTCGGAGAGAACTTCGCCGAAGCGCTGAACCATAGTCTTTTGCTCCTGTGGGGCGAGGTCGCTTTTCTGTAGTGCGGTTTGCATGGTAACGAGTTCCTGTTTCAGAGTCCGCACCTTGGCGAAGGTTTCCACGATGAGTAGGGTGGCCTGCGTGGCACGCTCACTTTTCAGAATGGTCGCCAACATATAGAGGCCTTTCTCGGTGAAGGCACGGGGCATGATAGATGAAAATTTCAGAGTTTCGAGGTGGTCAAAATTTTTGACCACCTCCTGTTTTTCAGCTTGTTGCAGTTCAAAAACATACCCTTGGGGAAATTTCTCTGGGTTATTTCTAACCGCTTGGTTAACGTGTTTGGTCTCCACCCCATAGAGGGCGGCCACATCGCTGTCGAGGATTACCTTTTCTCCTCTCACTTCAATAATCCGATTCTCTACGGAATTAAAGTTTACAATTTCTCTTTTCATACATTTTGAATTTTGGTTTTTACTTCTTCTATATCGTAGAAAATCGATTTTATCGAAAGGAAACTTCAATTTTTAACAATTTTTAAGATTTCCGTATGGCCACATAGGTAAGCCAAACGATTGTTTTCGTGCTCCAAAGAGGCATGGACATCTCCTCTTGAAATTTACAAGCCGAAAAAAAACTATCTTTGACAGTTGTTGAACCGATACAAGCGAGAACACGATGAAAAAGATAGGAAGAATTACGGCTATGGTGGCGGGGTTGCTTTTGCTGTTGACTTCTTGCAGAACCCAATACCATTTTCCGGGCGGTGATCCGCGCCGCCGCACCGCNCCCAAANACTGCGGTTGCCCGTCTTATTCTTGGAACGGGGCGGCCTCCAGCACCTCCACGCCAAGCAATCCGTGGATTCTCAAGGCAGAGGCATCGGACAGCGACGTGGCCGTGGCGAACCCGCCCGCATGGGATAGCAGACGGTAGTCCTTGCCTTCCATGCGGAACAGGGCTCCTTCGGGCAAATCGCGGACAAGGGCCCGCCCCGACACCTGTATCGGTTCAGTAGCATGCGCCACCGCTTCCCTGTGTTCCTTTGACCACTTTTTCAACTCCTTGCGGATTTCTTTTTCCCGTTCNTTNTCTTCNTTCTCTTTCCTTTTGGCNNAAGATNTCCTCCGCCTTCACNCCCATATACGGAGCAGGNATNCTCACGCCCTNCTTCAACAAACGTAAATAAGTGCGTTCGAAAGCCTTGCGGTCTGCGCCGTANCGGTTGCAGGCNTCGTTGAGCTCGGTTTCGAAATAGCGCGAGGTCTTGACGAAATAGTTGTCGATNACTTCCAGAATNTCGGCNGGAAAGATGTCGGGCGAATGGAANGGGGCGAACACCTTTTTGAAGTTGGCCTTCCACTCCTTGCCGTGTGCGTTCACGCTGTCGCCGTATTGCAGTTGCGTGGTCAGATGCGCCCATTCGTGCAGGAAGACAAAGAGAAGCGCGTAGGGGTTGAGGGCTATNTGCAAGGAAATGGTGTGCATGCCGCTGAACCCCGAAGCGTGTCGGCCCGAAGGCTCGCGCGGCTGTATGTAATAGCCCAGCGCCCGCCCCTTGCGGTCGGAAAANGCCACATGCACCGAGTGGGTGTGGAGCATGTGCANCACGCCCGGCAAGGCCGCCCGTATGATATAGGGGGCGAGCGCTTGNTCCAGATTGCGNTATACGCGGAGCGGTGTTTTCTTAGTAAATGCGGCAGGCATAGGGCGAATTTACACAAAGCGGGGAAAATCGGAAAATTCCTGCTATTTTTGCTGTATGGACGATTTGAAGAAGTTTTTTAAGAGCTTGTTCCGATATAAAGGGAGCATCACGCTGAATATTGTGTTCAACGTGCTCTATGTGCTTACCTCGGCGCTCTCCATCACCATGATCGTGCCCTTTGTGTCGGTGCTTTTCGGTATGGTGCCTCCCGTGGAGACCCCTCCGGCGTTTTCTCTGAATGTAGACAGCATCCTGCAGAACGCCTACTATNATGTGGGGCAATACCAGCAACGGCACGGCACGATGGGGGCGTTGGCGGTGCTTTCCCTTGCTTTTGTGGCTGTTACCTGCATCACAAATGTCTTCCGCTACTTATCGCTGTTCTTTCTCTGCAATCTGCGGAGCGCCCTCCTNCGCGATATGCGCACCTCTTTCTACGCTCACATGATGACCTTGCCCNTGGGATATTTCTCCGAGAAGCGCAAGGGCGANTTGCTTTCGCGCATCAACAGCGATGTCGGCGAGGTGGAATACGGGGTGGCGCGTTCCTTGCAGGGGGCGGTGATGGAACCTTTGTTCGTGATTGTGTTCGTGGCGGGATTNTTCATGATAAACTGGCAGTTGGCATTGGTGGTGCTGGTGGTTTTCCCTCCTATGATGTATGTGGCGGGAAAGGTAGGGGTGAACCTGAAGAAAAAATCCACGCGCGTACANGAGATGTTGGGCGAGATGGTGTCGCGGGTGGAGGAGTCCATCAACGGGCTGCGCATCATCAAGTCGTTTAATCTGATAGAACTATCCGAAAAAAGTTTTTCCGAACAGAATGCCCGTTATGTCAAGGCGCTCAACGGGGTGTTGCGCCGTCGGGACCTTGCCGGTCCGCTCACCGAAATGATGTTGATTCTCNTNGCTTTGGGCGTGATGCTTTTCGGGGGTATGAAGGTGATGGGCGGGGGCCTGAACGCCGATATGTTCGTATTGTTTGTGCTTCTGCTCATCAAGACGATTTCGCCTGCGAAACATGCGGTGGCGGCTTTCTACGATATTCAGAAGGGCCGGGCCGCGTTGGAGCGTATCTATGCCGTGTTGCGCGAACCNTCCGGCGAACCCGACGGGGAGGANGGTNTGCGNAAGCGTACGTTTGATAGGGAAATCCGCTACGAAGACGTGTGCTTTCACTATGAAGGCAGCGACAAGGAGGTGGTGGACCATGTGAATCTGACGCTCGAGAANGGCAAGACCTATGCGTTTGTGGGGGCATCGGGAGCGGGCAAGACCACCACGGCCGATTTATTGAGCCGTTTCTATGAGGTGTCGTCGGGCAGGGTGACGGTGGACGGTGTGGATATCCGCCAAATCCGTCGCGACGATTTGCGTGAATTGGTGGGCACGGTGAGNCAGTTCCCCTTTGTGTGGCGNGANACGGTGGCCGCCAACATCGCTTTCGGTCTCAAGAACGTGAGCCGGGAGCAGATAGAACAGGCCGCCCGACAGGCTTTCGCCCACGATTTTATCGAACAGTTGCCGCAAGGCTACGATACGGTGCTGGGCGACAACGGCATGAACCTGTCGGGCGGTCAACGGCAGCGGATTGTCATTGCCCGCGCCATACTCAAGAACGCCCCGATATTGGTGCTCGACGAGGCCACCTCGGCCTTGGACACCGAGTCGGAAATCAAGGTGCAGCAGGCCTTGGAAAAACTGATGCAGGGCCGCACCTCGGTGGTGATAGCCCACCGTATCAGCACGATACGCAANGCCGACAGCATTGTNGTNTTTGAAGACGGAAAAATCATCGAGCAGGGCACCCATGCGGAACTGATGGAGAAAGGCCGCCGTTACGCCAAATATGTCAATCTGCAAACGCTATGACGATGCAAGAAAAAGTAGAAACGCTGGCTGCGGAATTCGAGTCGGAAATTATCGGAATCCGCCGTCATCTGCACCGCAATCCCGAGCTTTCGGCCCAAGAGGTTTCCACGCGCCGNTTCATCGAGGCGAAGTTGGAGGAATGGGGCATCGCNTACNGNAGCGGTTATTCGGGAAACGGNGTGGTGGGAATTGTAGAGGGGCGCAAGCCCGAAAGCCGNTGCATCGCCTTGCGGGCCGAAATGGACGCCTTGCCGATAGAGGAGGAGACGGGATTGGATTTCGCTTCGGAAAACAAGGGTGTGATGCACGCTTGCGGACACGATGTGCATATGGCCTGTCTGTTGGGNGCGGCCAAGATACTGCAATCGCTCAAAGATGANTTCGAGGGAACGGTGAAATTGATTTTTCAGCCCTCGGAAGAGGATTACAAGGGCGGGGCNCCGGTGATGATGGCGCAGGGTGTATTGCAGAATCCTGTNCCGCAGGCAATCTACGCGCTGCACATCCTGCCNGAGCTGGAATGCGGCAGGATAGGCTANAGGAGCGGAAAATACATGGCCTCGACCGATGAGGTNTATTTGAANGTGAAAGGNAANGCGGGGCATGGCGCCGCGCCCGAAAGAAACATAGATCCGGTGGTGGCTTCGGCCTATATCATCNCCGCCTTGCAGCAAATCGTGAGCCGGCAGGCTTCGCCNTTCACGCCCACCGTGCTTTCGTTCGGCCGCATCATAGGCGAGGGGCAGACCAATGTGATTCCCGCCGAAGTGAATATAGACGGCACGTTCCGCACTTTCGACGAAGCATGGAGGGAAAAGGCGCACCAAGCGATAACGCGCTGTGCCGAAGAGACGGCGAAAGCTTGCGGTGCCGAGTGCGAGGTGCATATCGCNCAGGGTTANCCTTCGGTATGCAACGACCCGAAAATCACGCAAAAACTCAGGGNAACGGCGGAGANATTCGTGGGGGCGGCCCGTGTGGAGGAATTGCCGCTGCGCATGACCGCCGACGATTTTGCTTTCTATACGCAACAGGTGCCGGGCTGCATGTTCCGCTTGGGCGTGAAGCCGGAGGACGTGGACGAACCCGCCAACCTCCATACAGGCCGTCTTGTTGTGGACGAGGCCTGTATGAAGACGGGCGCGGGGCTGCTGGCCTTGTTGGCTATGGCGTAGCGTGCACGTGTTTGTGCGTTATTTCACTTCTTCGAACTTTACGTCTTTTGTGGTGCCGGCAACCTTCTCGATTTGGCGGCGCAGATGGAGCAACAGAACCAAGTCGCTCACCGCATAGAGGATACATCCGATACCGAAGAATACGAAAAGCGTGATGGTGGAGGCGAACGGGTTGAAACATATTACAATACCGCAACACATCCACAATATTCCGAAAAGATATTCCCAAAAACGTACCCGCACGTTCCAGCGGCGGGCGCTTGCCAGGGCGATGATCTGCGCCAGACCTGTTCCGATGAGGATGAGGCCGAGCAGGATGATGAAAAAGCCGATGAAAAACGAAGGAGCGGCCAGCATCGCGATACCGACCGCCAGACTCAACGCGAGGTTGAAATAGGCCATCACGCCCGCCCGCACGTCTTTTTGCGTGAAATTGGAGCCGAAAGCCACCAGGCCCGTGAAGAGCACCGCACCGCCCAGCACCATCACCAGCATACGGGCGGAAAGTTGAGGAAAGATACAGAAAAACAGCCCCAAAAGTAAAAAGATGGAGGCACGGACAATCATTTTCTTCAAGTTGAGGGAAGAGAGGTAAAAGTTCATCGTTTTGAAAATTTTGTTAAACATCGGAAAGGGAGCGAAATTAGGATAAATTTGTTAAATTCGCGCTCTTGTGTAAAGAAAAAGTGAGACAAACGATATGATGAAAAGAATATGCAGCATCCTGACGCTTGTTTTAGCGGCAGGTATCTCGTTCTCCTTCGCCCAGAAAATCGACGACAATTCGGTTTTGGTGGTTGTGGGTAACGACACCACCACACGGGGAGAATTTATGCGGATCTATTCCCAAAACCTTTCAGGCCAGGCTTCGGAGAACCCTTCACGGGCGGAATTGCAGACCTATCTGTCTCTGTATGTCCATTTCCGCATGAAGGTGCTGGACGCCCGCGAGGCCGGCTACGACACCGTGCAGGCCATACAGGAGGAATTGCATGCCTACAGTTCCCAATTGGCCAAGCCCTACGTGATGGACACCAAGGTGATGGAACAGCTGGAAAAGGAATCTTTGGAGAACCTGCAATACGATATATGCGCACGGCAGATTCGGGTTGCCATGCCTTTGTATCCCACGCCCGAGGATACGTTGGAAGCGTATAGGAAAATCGTGGAGGCGCGGGAGAAATTGATGAAGGGCGAAGATTTCGGCGAGGTGGCTTTGGAATATTCCGACGAAATCCGCACGGACCGGCATGGCCGCAAGATCCGCACCGGCAGAGAGGGTCTGATGGGTTATTTTACAACGACACAGGTCTATTATCTGTTGGAACAGGCGCTCTATTCCATGAAAGTCGGTGAGATTTCTCAACCGATTCGTACCAAATACGGCTATCATGTCGTGCAACTTTTAGATAAAAAGCCCACTTTGGGCAAAGTGACCATCTCGCATATTCTGGTACCGGTCTTCTCGCGCGATTCGGCGATGGAGGCCCTTGCCAAGGCCCGCATCGATTCGGCCTACGAGATGTTGATTTCCGGCTACGATTTCGGAGAAGTGGCTATGAAGTATTCGTCCGACCAGCAGTCGGTGGCGCGCGGAGGCAAGTTGGGCACCATGAGTGTGAACCGTATCACCGCCGAAGAAGCGAGTGTGCTCTATACCTTGCGGGAAGGAGAGTTCTCCAAGCCGTTCCGTGGTCGTTACGGTTGGCAAATCGTGCAATTGGACGCCAAGACAGGTATGCCCAACCATATAGACGCACTTGCATTGGTCCGCTACAACATCGAGACGGGTTTGGACCGGGGCCATCTTCCTTACGAGGCTTTTGTGGAAAAGAAGTTGAAAACGGCACATTGGAAGTGGGATGAGAAGGTAATCAAAGAGGTTCAGGAATACCTGAGGGGATTGGGTTCTCTGAGAAAGCTTCCCCGTCAGGCTCCCGAGAATGACCCGTTCTTTCACAAGACCGTGCTTCGCTTCGAGGATTTCAACTATTCGGTTTGGGACTTCCTGTCCTTGATTATCAAGGAGACTCCGAGCGACGACAAGGTGAACAATCAGGTGAACTGGTTTAATGCCATGCGGAAAGAAGCCTTGACCGATGCCGCCCTCCGTCACGAATACACGATTCTGGAAAAGAAGCACCCCGACTACGCCAAGCAGATGAACGAATATCGCGACGGTGTTTATCTCTTCGAAATCAGTAACCGCAAGGTATGGTCGAAAGCCTTGACCGACACGGCGGGCTTGGAAGAATATTTCGAGGCGCACCGCGACAAATATATCTGTCCTGCGAAGGCGAAGGCGAAGGTGATGATGTACGATGTATCTATGGTCGATACCCGCGATGTGGAGAAACTGGCGCAAAAGGCCTACGACAAGAAGATGAACCAGCGGGAAATCCAGATGATGTTCGACAAAAAATACAAGGGCAACCGTTTGGTGAAAGTGGATTCCGCCGCCTATGCCCCCGGAGAGAATGTTTTTGTAGACAACACGGCCTGGACGGTCGGCTTTACGAAAAACATCATGTCGGGTACCAGCCGGAAGGCCTATGTGATTATTGACGAGCTGGTTCCGTCCCGCCCCTACGAACTATCGGAGGTAAGCGGTGTCGTGATGAACGATTATCAGGGTTATCTGGATTGGAAATGGATAGAGGAACTGCACGGTAAATACAGGACCAAGGTGAATGAAGAGGTATTCAACACGCTTTTCAAGAAATAAAAACGTTTTTATGTACGGCAGGCTTTTGCTTTGGGGCATTCTGTGCGGTGCGACGGTGGCCTGTTCCCTCCGAAACGGTGCGTCGGACCGGGATCCGGCCGTGGCGCGGGTAGGGGAATCCTATTTGCGGGAGTCCGATTTGGAGCGGATGATGCCGCAGGAGGTGCTTTTGGCCGACAGTGCGGAAATGGCGGAGAAAAGGGTGTCGGCCTGGGTGTTGCAACAGGTGCTCTTGCAAAAGGCGCAGGCCAATCTCGACGAGGCCACCTGCAGGCATATCGAAAGAAAGATAGATGCCTACCGGGCTTCCTTGATGGTGTTCAGTTACGAAGAGAAGATCACCCGTCAGCTGCTTGATACAATAGTACAGGAACGCGATATAACCGACTATTACGAAAAGAACAAGGATCAGTTTGTGCTCAAAAGCAATATCGTGCGCCTGCGTTTCGTAAAGGTAGCCAAGGACGCGAAGAAGATGGAAGCCCTCAAGAAAGGCTTGTTCGATAAAAACCTTGGCGAAGGGGACAATCTCTACGAATATGCGGATTTGTGCCGCCGTTACGCCGACAACTACTTTCTGGACGGAGAAAAATGGATTTACTTCAACGACTTCTTGCGTGAGGTTCCCGTCAAGACCTACAATCAGGAGGAGTTTCTGCGCAATTACAGGAATATAGAGGTGGAAGCGGGGAACTATATGTATTATGTGAGCATTCTGGATTTCAAGATACGCGATATGGTCTCGCCTCTTTCCTTCGAGAAGGAGCGCATACGGGGAATCATTCTCAATCAACGGAAGAAAACCCTTCTGGACGAGATGGAACGGGATTTGATGGACGAGGCGCGGCGTACGGGTCTGGTGGAATACTACGGAGATTTGCAAGATGAAAAGACAGATATTTAGTTTATTGTGCCTCTTTTTGGCGGGGGGCGTGCTGCCGGTTTCCGCCGCTACGGTGCAGGACAGCGTGATGCAGGGAAACAAGCGCAGGCAGGTGCGGACCGAAGAGCGTGTGGCTCCCGTGGTCGATTCTTCCCTGATGAGCCTGCCGCAGGGTCCGGACCGTGACGGGAAAGCGGACACGGCAGGGGGTTCCGATATGCGGACGGCGAAGGAAGAAAGCGGACAGCATCCCATCATGATAGACGAGGTGGTGGCCGTCATCGGCACCAAAATGGTGAAATATTCGGATGTGGAAAGGGCGTTGGAAAATGTGCGGGCCGGCGGGGGAACGGTAGACGAAAAGGCACGTTGCGAGACGGTGGAATCCCTGATGGTGTCGGCGCTCTACGAATTGCAGGCCGAAGAGGACAGTATCGTGGTGAGCGACGCCGAGGTGGAGAGCGAACTCGACGGGCGTATCAAATACTTTGTGGACCAAATCGGTTCCCGCGAGAAATTGGAGGAGTTCTACGGCAAATCCATCATGCAGATTAAGGAAGAATACCGCGAGATGATCCGTACCGGTATCGTATCCATGCGTATGGAAGCAAAAATCACCGAAGATGTGCGGGTTACCCCCAGCGAAGTGCGCCGTTATTTCGCCACCTTGCCCAAAGACAGCATCCCGTTGGTGCCGCTAACCTTCGAGTTGCAATATATTACGAAAAATCCTCTTATCAGTCTTAGTGAAAAGGAAATAGCCAAGTCCCGACTTTCGGAAATCCGTGCCCGCATCGAAAAGGGAGAACGTTTCCAATCGTTGGCGGCCTTGTATTCGCAGGATCCCGGTTCGGCGCGCAGAGGCGGGGATGTGGGCTATGGAGCGCGGGGCGATTGGGCGAGTGAATTCGAGTCGATGGCCTTCAGTCTGCCTATCGGCGAACTTTCGCCCGTATTCGAAACGCAGTTCGGGTTCCATATTCTGGAAGTGCTCGACCGCAAGGGCGAACTGGTGCATGTGCGCCATATCCTGATTCGTCCCGAAGCCTCGGACATAGACTTGATGCGGGCACAGAAAGAGTTGGATTCGGTGGCCGACAGGGTGGCCGACGGCGTATATACGATGAGGGAAGCCGTGGGCTTGTTCTCGGACGATGCAGGATTGCAGGGCGACGGTATCTATATCAATCCGATGACTCGCAAACCCGTTTACACCGCCGATGAACTGGACCCTATGGTCTATCTGGCCATTCAGGATTTGGAAGAAGGGCAGAACACGCGTGCGATTCCCTATCAAACGCAAGACAATCAGCCCGCTTTCCGGATGTTTTATGTCAAGAAACGCATTCCTCCCCACCGCGCCGATTTGGAAACCGACTACGACAAGATTTACGAAATGGCGCTGAATGCAGCCAAGGAGAGGACCATGCGCGATTGGATGCGCAATAAAATCGAGAATACCTACGTGCGGATCATGAACCGTTTTAAGGATTGCAATTTTATGTACCGATGGAAGAGTATGTAAATGAAGCGGCGGCCTTGGATGCTTTAGCCGCCGGATATAAGGCTATAAAAGCTGAAATCGGAAAGCGGATTATAGGACAGGAAGCGGCGGTCGATTCGATTCTCAATGCCGTTTTCAGCCGTGGACACGCGCTTTTGGTAGGTGTGCCGGGCTTGGCGAAGACGCTCTTGGTACAGACTTTGGCCAAGACGTTGGATTTGAGTTTTTCGCGTATCCAGTTCACGCCCGACCTCATGCCCTCCGATATTACGGGAACGGAAATCCTCGACAAGGACCGTACCTATAAATTTCTGAAAGGGCCCGTATTCGCCCATTTGGTATTGGCCGACGAAATCAACCGTACCCCGCCCAAGACGCAGGCCGCCCTGTTGGAGGCCATGCAGGAGAAGAATGTGACGGTGAACGGTGTCACCTATCCTTTATCCGAGCCGTTTTTTGTGCTCGCCACGCAGAACCCCATCGAGCAGGAAGGTACCTATCCCTTGCCCGAAGCACAGTTGGACCGCTTTATGTTCCAAATCAAACTCGACTATCCTTCGGTGGAAGAGGAAATGGCCGTGGTGCGGGCCACCACGTTGGACAAGGAAGTGGAGTTGAAATCGTTGATGAGCGCGAAGGAGATTCTGTATTTTCAACATTTGGTACGGCGGATTCCCGTGCCGGATTCTCTCTACGAATATATCGTGAAATTGGTGGCTTCCACGCGGGTGGGGGCCGACGCTCCCGAAATCACACGCAAGTATGTGTCGTGGGGGGCGGGACCGCGCGCTTCGCAATATCTGGCGGTGGGCGCCAAGTGTCACGCCGCCCTGCATGGCAAGTACAGTCCCGACCGGGAGGATGTGCGTGCGGTGGCGCTGGAGGTGTTGCGGCACAGAGTGGTGAAGAACTACAAGGCCGAGGCCGAAGGCGTTTCCATCGACGATATACTTAGGGAACTGTTGTAGTTTATACAACAGGCAATTGCCCGAATTTTCTCAAAGAGATTTCTCTTCCTTCTTCCGTAGGCGTGAGGGCGATTTTCTGCGTTGAGTGGGTTTGTATGTCCCACAGCAGAAGACGGTTGTCTAAGGGTTCTCCGCAGGTTCCGGTGAGAATTTTGATGCACTCCTGCGCCTGGATGGAGGCGATGAGGGCGGGCAGGGGTGCGATGACGCCTTTGGGCGTGGTAGGAATGCTACTCTCCGTTTCGGGAAAAAGGCAACGGTAGGTGGCCGATTTTTCGGTGAGGTTGAATACGGCCGCCTGTCCGTAAAAATCCATGATGCTGCCATATACATAAGGAATTCCGAGGCCCACGCAGAGGTCGTTCATCAGGTAGCGGGCGGCCGCGTTGTCGGAGCCGTCGGCTATCAGATTGCAACCTTCGGCCCGGAGGCGCGCGTTGGCGGGTGTGAGGAATTCATCATAGGCCTCAATCTGCACATGCGGATTGAGCCGGCGCAGACTTTCGGCGGCGTGCATCACCTTCGGTTGTCCGACTTGGTCGGTGCGGTAGAGAATCTGCCGTTGCAGGTTGCTTGCGGAAACACGGTCGGCATCGAGGAGTATGAGACGGCCCACGCCGACGGCGCACAGCAGTTGGGAGAGTGTGGAGCCCAACCCTCCGACCCCCACCAATAAGACGGTGGATTGGGAAAGTCTCCTTTGCGCTTCGGCACCGAAGCCGGGCAACATCAACTGACGCGCATAGCGTTCTTTAAGTTCGGAGGAAAAGGTATCGTGAGAGAGGTGGGTTTGCATACCGTTGTGAACGCGGAGGATTTTTGTCGTAGCCCCGAGGGGAATCGAACCCCTATTTAAAGTTTAGGAAACTTCCGTTCTATCCATTGAACTACAGGGCCTTTAGAGAAGTCGGCGGAGGCTATGGGCGTGTCGGCTTCAAGGCGTAAAATTACTCAAAAAAATTGAGCACATTCCTGCGGATGTAGCGGATTTGCTTTTTGGAAAGCCAGGGATGAACGGGAATGGCCAGAATCCGACGGCAGGTGCTCTCCGCCACGGGGAAATCTCCCTCCCGATAATTCAGGTTGGCGTAGGCCTCCTGCAAGTGCAGGGGCAGGGGATAGTAGACCATGGAGGGAATGTTCAGGCTCTCCAAGTGGAAACGCAGGGCGTTGCGCTCGCGTTCACTGCGGCACAGCAGGCAGTATTGATGAAAGGTATGCGTGGAGTGCGGGCTTCTTCCCGGCACTTTCAACTGCATGCAGCTCACGAAACTACGGTCGTAGTAGCGGGCGATTTCCTGACGGCGGCGGTTGTAGCGGTTCAGACGCGGCAAATGTGCATTCAGAACCGCCGCCTGAATGGTATCCAAGCGCGAGTTGAGCCCCACATAGGTGTGAAAATATTTGGGTGAAGCCCCGTGAGAGGCGATTTTACGGATTTTGTCGGCCAAGTCGTCGAGTTGGGTGCAAAGTGCGCCACCATCGCCGTAGCAACCGAGGTTTTTGGTGGGAAAGAACGAGAAGCACCCGATGTGTCCCACGGCGCCCGCCATCTTGCGGATGCCTTGCGGTGTGCAAGTGTAGTTGTAGGTGAACGGTCCCAGTTGAAGTTCTCCCACACCTTCGCGCAGGATATATTCCGAACCGATGGCCTGACAAGCGTCCTCGATAACGAAAAGACCGTTCTGTTCGGCGATTTCCATCATCGAGGTCATATCGCAGCACTGCCCGAAAAGATGGGTGGCGATGATGGCCTTGGTGCGGGGGGTTACGGCCTGTTTCACTTGCAGAGGGTCGAGGGTGAAGGTATCGGGATTGATATCGACCAAAACCGGTTTGAGGCCGAGGATAGTGGTGACTTCGATGGCCGAAACGAAGGTGAAGGCCGGAATGATTACCTCGTCGCCCGGTTGCAGATCCAACGCCATCAAAGCAATCTGAAGCGCATCGGTGCCGCTGGCGCAACCGATTACGTGCTTGGCGCCCAAATAGCGGGCTAAGTTCTTTTCAAAAACCGCAACCTCTTCGCCTTGAATAAACGAGGTGGATTTAACCACCCGTTTCACTCGCCTGCGGATGCTTTTTCGAACCCCGCGATGCTGGGCGCGGAGGTCTGCCATCTGTATCTTTTTCATCGTCTCGAGCGTTTGGTAAATATATCGGTGCTACAAAAAGAACCGATAATCTGCAAAGATACCATTTTTCATATTAAAAAATTTTATTACTTTCGCACCCTCAAAATTTGGCGGGGTAGCTCAGTTGGTTAGAGCGTCGGATTCATAACCCGGAGGTCACGAGTTCAATTCTCGTCCCCGCTACAAAAAAAAAGCAAGCCGCGCAAAGCGCGGCTTGTTGCGTATAGGGGAGTGCCGAAAATAAGCCGTA
>JAAVBQ010000038.1 GCA_014803485.1 bacterium
ACCGAGAAGTTGCTCTCGGTGGGGCAGGCAACGGTAACGTCGTTTTCGAGAGCCGTACCCTTTACGGTAACCTTCTCGCTCACGGGCGTGCCCTCAACGGTAGTCATCGAAAGCGTCGCATCTACGATAATCTCGGGCTTCTCGGCCGTGGCCGTAACCGTGATGGTCTTGGTGCAGTCGCCGCTGGTAAGCGTAAGTTCTACCGTGTCGGCCTCCTTTTCGCCGTTGAACGTAACGGTGAGTTCGGCACCGTTTTCACTCATCACGGCATCCTTATCCAAGGTAGCGGGCGATACGCTGAAGTTGCCCTCGGGGCAGGCAACGGTAACGTCGTTTTCGAGAGTCGTACCCTTTACGGTAAGCGTCTCGCTCACGGGCGTGCCCTCAACGGTGTTCATCGAAAGCGTCGCAACTACGGTAAGATCGGGCTTGATCATAGCCGTAACCGTAATGGTCTCGGTGAGTTCGCCGCTGGTAAGCGTAAGTTCTACCGTATCGGCAAGCTTTTGTGCGTTGAACGTAATGGTTAGGTTGCCACCGTTTTCGCTCATCACATCCTCCTTGGTCAAGGTGGCGGGCGATACCGTGAAATTGCCTTCGGGGCAGGAAACGGTAACATCGTTCTCGAGCTTTGTACCCTTCACGGTAAGCGTCTCGCTCACGGACGAGCCCTCAACGGTAGTCATCGAAAACGTCTCATCTACGATAATCTCGGGACCTTGTTTTTTGTAGATGTAGACAGGATTGTTGGCATCGCTGGCTGCGATTGCTTGGAATTCATTAGCGGCAGCGTCATAACGGAAGGGCTTGGAGGCACTGCCAATCGTGGCAGCTCCTGTGCCCTCATCAATGGTTATGGAAAAATAGGAAGAGGTAGTCAGAGAGCTATTATTCAATCTGCTACCCGTTATTTGTATATATTTGTTGGCCACATTATCATGAAAGGCATAATTTCCGGTATTGTTTTTTACAAGGGTAAGTTCATAGGCGTTTTTCTCATCATTTTCCTCTGTGGCTATCTCCGGACCGACAATGGCATTGTCGGTAACCGTAACTGTCACCCCTATCCTTCCTTGGTTGACGTCGATCATCGTCAACGCGCCCATAGCACGATATGAGTCAACACCAGCCGCGCCTACTATCAACACCGTATCTCTGTCTTTCAATTTTGCTGCCTTTGTCACCAATTGGTATACATCAGGCTCTCGCACCAGAAGGTTCACCGTAACCGTAGCCAGCTCGGTTTCTCCCATTTTGAAGGTGATGATATCGGTATACTTACCTACGGCCAAACCGGAGGAGGTGAGGGTGAGTTCAAACCCCTCGTTAGCTTCTGTTGCGGTTAGCGTGGTTTTATTTACCGCAATCACGGCATCACTTCGTCCGTCTTGGTTCGAAGCCACCGAAACCGTCACGCCGTCTGTAAGATTTCCCGCGGAAAAAGCCAAATTCACATTAAGATTGGTCTCGGGAGCGACTTTATAGGTCACTGCTGTTTCACCCGTTTGTGTTTGAATATACGGCTGAATGTCCTTTTTGTAGAGGTAAACAGGAGTCTGACTCATATTGTCACCATACATTTTGAAGCCAAACGGGGAATTCAGAGTAGAGTAACGCACATAACGATCCGCATATATATCAGCCCTATTAGAAGCATCAGTTACAATGTCTACACTAAAATAGAAAGCTTCTTCAGAGGAAATTAAACCCATGCCATCCGCAGCTTTTTGCTTTATATACTTTTCATTTACCTTATCATAAAAAGCATATTTCCCTTCCTCATTTTTCTTAAGGGTAAACACACAGGCTTTTGCTTCGTCTGCCGAAGTGGCTATATCCGGATTGTTTATCGTATTGTTGACAACACTTATATCCGCTCTACCCCTAAACGGATTGGCTGATGTAGCATTTTCAGTGAAAGCAGACATAGCAGAATACGTACTACCCACCACAGATACTATCAACACCTCGTCATTCTCTTCCAAGGTAGATGCATCGGTTACCAATATGTAGTTTTGCGCCCGGAGCATGCCGCTGCCGAAGCCCAAGAACAGGGCCGCCATCAGGAACCATCCCGACAACCGCCAAAGGAGTTTCGTTTTTCTCATAATTTTATTTATTGGTTTTTAATTCCTAAATTTTTAACTTACAAATCTAATACTTTTTCAAGAATTTGCCAAATTCCATATAGGGAAAAAGTACTCCAAATGCCAATCGCTCTGTGGGCGGACTAACGACTTTGGGCTTCTGCGCTCGGCTTATCGAAAAAGTTTTTAATTTTGATAGACCGATAGACCGAGTTTCATGGATTTTAAAGAGCAGTTCATCAACTATATCAAGGCCGAAAAGCGTTATTCGCCCTGCACGCTCAAAGCCTATCTGTCCGATTTGGAGGAGTTTGAGCGCTTTCTCAAGGACACCTACGACTGCGGTCTGTTGGAAGCCACCACTTTGTATGTGCGTGCCTATGTGGTGCATCTGGGCGAGTTGAAGTTTGCGGGCAGCAGCATTCACCGCAAGATTTCNTCNCTCAAGACCTTTTATAAATATGCNCTGAAGAACGAGAAGATTGCCGCCAATCCCGCCCTGCGGGTGCCTCTGCCCAAAATCGGCAAACGCTTGCCGGTATTCGTGGAGGAAAGCGGNATGGANANCATCGANCGGCGCGAGGTGGACGGGGAGGACTTTACTTCCTATCGCAACTATCTGATTGTGGAGATGTTCTATGGAACGGGAGTGCGTCTGGCGGAGTTGATAGGCATGGAAGACGCCAAGGTGGATACGGCTTCGCGGCGTGTGAAAGTGTTGGGAAAGCGTAATAAGGAACGGATCATACCTTTATCGGAACAGTTGGTTCCCGAAATCGAGCATTACAGGGANNTNCGGCNNANNCTGCCCGCCTTGTCGGAGGNCCCGGACTCCCCGGCGGCCTTTTTCGTAACCGAAAAAGGCCGCCCCATGCCGCGCTCCACGGTCTATAAGATTGTGAAAGAGTGTCTGCATCTCTACACGCACCTCTCCAAATGCAGCCCGCACGTGTTGCGTCACACCTTCGCCACCCACCTGCTCAACCACGGTGCAGACCTGAATGCCGTGAAGGAACTTTTGGGACACGCCTCCCTGGCCTCCACGCAAATCTATACGCACAACACCATCGAAAAACTCAAGAAATCCTACAAGGACGCACATCCACGCGCCTAAAGAAACTGAAATGCACCTTGCCGTAGCGGCGTTCTTCAATGCAGCGAGGGTCTTGCTGAAAATTGCAGGCCGCCGAATGTTCGAGGATAAAGATTCCCTCCNGCTCCAGACAGTCGGCACCCAGCACCAAGTCGGGCAGGGAAGCGATGTTAGGCANNTGATAGGGAGGGTCGGCGAAAATCATATTATAGCGGAAGCGGCAGCGTTTCAGATAGTCGAAAGCGTCCTGCTTGAAAACCTGTAGGTTATCAACGCCGAATTTGGNGGCGGTCTCTCCTATGAAACGGGTGCATCCACTGTGGTTGTCGACGGCGTGCACGAGTTCGGCNCCCCGCGACACAAATTCGAGCGAGATGCCGCCTATGCCGGCGAACAGGTCCAGCACCCGCAGTTCGTCCCATTCGACATGATTGTTGAGGATGTTGAAAAGACTTTCCTTGGCCGCGTCGGTGGTGGGGCGCGTGGGCAGATTGTCGGGAGCGTGGAACCTCCGTCCCTTTAATTCACCGCTTACAATACGCATTTCCGTANGACTTTACAGACAACAAAAATATCGGTCGTAGGGCATCCGCTGAGGAAAACGCACCTCGTTGGGNGCGGGCAGATAGGTNGCGTTATATACTTGCCGTTCCAGTTTCGACAGAAGGTTGTCCTGCTCGGCGGTTCCGCACAGATAGAGCGCAACGGAGCCCATGTCCAGCTTCAGTTTGTTGAGGGCGTAGAGGAAATAATACAGCAGGTTGTTGAAATCGGGGTAGGGGAAAGTGTTGATGAACAACAAACCCCCGTCGTTCACCACCACAAGGTCGAATTCGCTTGCGCGGGTGTGCAGCACCACGTGCAACGGAAAGCGCTTGAACGTGCGCCGCAAACGGAACGCCTCGTTTATCAGATAGTTGTATATGCTGCAAAAGCCAATGGAGTTGCTTTCCTGCCAATAAATGGTCTGTGCGGCCTTGAGATATTGGGCGTTGAANGCCGAGAGTATATACGAAACGGTGTTTTCCTCGCTCTCCAACGTAAGACACTCGCGTCCGTTGAGTTGGAAAAGAGCCTCGAGGTAGCCTTTGCCGTGTTCGGCTTCGTAGAGTTTCTGCGGCACGAGGGTGGATTTGGACTCCTGTACGCTAAAGATACGGTGTCCGTAGTGGAAAGAGGGGTCCAGAAGCTTCTCCTCCTGCAACAGATCCTCCATTTTTTCGGAAAAAGTGCGGTNGGAAGGACGGAATTCGTAGTTGGCGAGCGCCAACGGCGTGCGGTCGATTTCGCGACAAACCCCGAGGCGGACTCCGAACTGTTGCAGGTTCACGCAAATCCGCAATTCGGAATCCTCGAAATGGGAGATATTGGGATTGATAACGCGCTCGGCGCAACGAATGTCCTGCCTCATCTTTCGCGGGGATTATTCCCAGTTACCCTCTGTGATGGCCTCGGTCATGCTGCCCACCTTGATACCGGGGTAGCGGTTGTATTTTTCGGCCGTGGCGATTTCGTTCACCACCAAACGTTCGTCCATGTTNTCGAGCAGGTCNTCGAAAGGCACACGGGCTTCGAACACNGGCACCTGATAACCGCTCTTGGTGATGAAACCCGCATCCATCGTAATGGTCTTGCCGCTCTTGTTGAAGGGCACCTTGAACAATTTGTCCAGGAACGCGGCTTTGTCNGTTTCGTTCGGGAAGAGAATGGTGAAAGCGTTGTCGGTAAAGGTTTCACGGCTCACGATACCCAATTTCACGGCTTCTTCTTCGGTGAGGGAGTCGGGCACGGTACCGATCATCTTCACATAGGGAATCTCGCCGTCCTGCAGGAACATGATAAGGCTGTCGGGCGTGGAGATATACTTGTTGAAGGCCTTTTTGTAGGCTTGCTGAACGGTGCGGATGTTCTTCATCTTCTCCACCAGACGTTCCGAGCGGACGGATTTTTCCTGTTGGAACTTAACCGGCTGCATGATACTGCGATAGATGAGGATGGCCAATACGATAGCCACGGCAACCAAAGCGAGTTGGAGGGCTAATTTTACGCTACGTTTCATTATACTCTCTTTTTTATGCTTAATTTCAGCGACGCAAATGTAGAAAAAAATAATGTAAGTTCGCGCTCGTGCAATCCTAATATCCCTATTATGGAAGAAACCTTAAAGACCAAGCAGTGCTTCAAGCCCGGCACGATGCTCTATCCGCTGCCCGCCGTATTGGTGGGATGCGGTGCGGGCCGGGAAGACTATAACCTCATTACCGTGGCATGGACGGGCATCCTCTGCACCGAACCNCCCATGTGCTACATCGCCGTGCGCCCCGAACGCCATTCNTACGGACTGATAGAGAAATACGGAGAGTTCAGCATCAACCTCACCACCTCCGCCCTGGCCAAGGCCACCGACTGGTGCGGGGTGAAATCGGGCCGGGACTTCGATAAGTTCAAGGAATGCGGNCTGAAAGCCTTGCCCGGAGTTGCGGTAAAGGCGCCCGTGCTGGNGCAGTCGCCCCTTACCTTGGAATGCAAGGTGCGCCAGTGTCTGCCGTTAGGTTCGCACCACGCGTTCATCGCCGATATCGTGAATGTGTTGGCCGACAAGAAATACATGGATGCCGAAAGCGGCAAATTCGACCTCGAACGGGCGGGTCTATTGGTCTACGAGCACGGACACTATTTCGAAACAGGCAAGGAAATAGGCCATTTCGGTTTCTCGGTGCGCAANCGGAAAAGATANTTTTATTCNGNNGTNCCNANNATGGTGATGCTNCCGCTCTGCACCTTGCGCTTGCCGTAGAGGTTCTTNTANGTNACCATGTAGAAGTANGGGCCGTCGGGNAGNCNNGCGCCCGTGTTGTTCACNNNGCCGTTCCACTCGAAGCCGTCGGCGGNGGCCACNTTCTNCTTCANNACGGGCTGTCCCCAGCGGTCCACAATCTCAATCAGCACGTCCGTGCATTTNTCNANCTGCTTGAANCGCAGCACGTCGTTCACGCCGTCGCCGTTGGGNGTGAACACGTTGGGTATCTCNANCGCGGGCGTGCAGGCGTCCGCCGTCACGTTGATTTCCTGCCTGTTGCGGCAGTTCATCGAATCCAATAGCAGCACGTTGTAGGTGCCCTCTTCTTTTATCACCTTGAAGGGTGGAGTGAACTCGATGGAATCCTGTTCATCCTCAAATTCCTCTTCGGGGGCGGGCATGGGGCCGTCCTGCCAGCTGTATTTTGTGGAGGGGAAGGGCACCCGCACGTCCAAGGTNATGCTCAAATCCTTGCAGAAGGCGGTGTCGGNGGGCAGNNANATGTCGGTCATNGCGGGGTCCACCCATATCACGTTGATGGTGTCCGAGGCCGTGTCGTAGCCGCAGAAGTTGAAATCCTTATTCACGAAGAACCGCAGGATATAAAGCCCCGAATCGGTGAAAGTGTAGGCAGAGCCTTTCTTGCCGTCGTTCCACTCGAAGGTGTAGAACGGGCGGTAGACGTGCGGCGTTAGGCTGTCGAATTCCACAGGTTCGTTGCGGCAGATAAGCGTGTCGTGGCAGGGCAGCGTGAAGTTCGGCTTCACCTGGTCGTAGACCAACAGAGTATCGAAGAAAGAAACGTTGCAAAGTTTATGGTCGAGACGCAGTTGGAAGAAGCGCGGCTCGCGGGTGTCGGTGCCCGCGCCGTAGCCGTCAATTCCGCGCATGCCCTGCACGGTGAAACGTGTGGTGTCGTGGCCGTAGGGCAACTCTATGCTGTCTTTGTCGAGCCAGTAGCAGCGGTAGGCCCCGGAAGCGGTGTCGGACAAGTCCAGTTCAAGGTCGAGATACGCGCACAGCACGCTGTCGAGGGGCAGAAAAACATTCTCCCGCAGGGACGGTAGCAGATGCAAATAAATCCGCACCGTGTCGTAGCCGGAACAGGCCGCGTCCGTGCAGGGAACGTAGCATTGGCAAGTGTCCTGCCACAGCGAATCTCTCGCCACGCGCATCACCACCTGCCCCGCATATAAATCAGGTGCCACGCTGTCCATCCGTCCGAACAGATAGGCGAAGGCCGAGTCCGTGCCCACCACGGAATCCGCGCCCGAAATATCCTTCGAGCCGTCGAACCAAGCATATTCCACATACTCCAGCTCGCGGTTCCACGGGCCGAGGTTGAACGTATACACGGTATCGTCCGCAGACGGCAGGGGCGCGTCGGGCGGCCAACAGATGTCCACCACACCGCCCAAGTTCGAGTAGGGGTACTGCGGGAAGAACACCCACACGCTGTCGGTTTCTATCT
>JAAVBQ010000039.1:0-7720 GCA_014803485.1 bacterium
CCCTCCGCGCTCATCACCGCTTCCGCATCGAGCAACGAGGGCGAAAATTCAAAACGGTCGTTTGTGCACGAAACCGTTACGTCCTGCGTCAGCAACGCTCCCCGCACGGAGAGGGTGTCGTGGCGCGTGGTCTCTTCATTCTCCTTATATAGAATGTTCGAAACGGGGTTTACGCCCAACGAGGCTTGCGCGGGTTGATACACCGCCACGCTGTCTATGTAGAAACGTCCCTTGGTATTGGCTTTCAGTTGGAAAGAAAGGGTGGTGGATGCCGATCCGTTCACAAAGGTGGTTGCGTAGCGGGCATATTCGGTGGTGAGCGTGAAATCGCGGGTGACGTTGCCGTTTTCCGTGGTGGAGGTTACTTGCAGGTTTTTCCCTTCGGTGGCGCTGTGACTTTTGGCAAAGAAGACCACGGTGTAGATGCCTTGTTGCAGGCGAAGGTCGAGGGTGGGCGAGGTGAGGGTTCCGTTGGCACTGCTGCTACCCATTTTCACTGCGCCTTTGTCGGCAAAGATTTTGCTGCCTGTCCAGCCGGGGTTGTCGGCTTTGGTGATAGGCGAATAGAGTTCATTCGTGCCCGTGCAGTTGTTGAAGCTTTCGGCCAGCAGAACGCTGATAGGTCCTTCGTAAGCGGGTGCTTCGATTTCAAATTCCTCACCCTGCGCAGCATCGCTGTAGAAACCTTCTCCGCATTGGGAACGCACACTCCACGTATAGGTGCCGGGGAGCAGGTTTTCAAGTTCGATGCCGGTTTCTTTCGTGAGCATCGAAACGGGGATGGAACCGGTTGCCTTACGTTGGTAAACCACCTCATAGCCGAGTTGGGGTTCCACGCCGGCAGGGACATCCCATGCCAGCATCGCCTCCTGTTCCTCTACGATGCTCTCCAGAGCGGTGGGAACCTCGCAGCTCCATTCAATTTCAAATTCTTCGCCCTGCACGGCCTCGCTGAAGGAACCCTCTCCGCATTGAGAACGCACACTCCACGTATAGGTGCCGGGGAGCAGGTTTTCAATGAGAATCTCGGGTTCTTGGGTAACCACTGAAACGGGAGAGGAACCGGATACATTGCGTTGATAGGTGACTTCATATCCGTTGGGATGACCACTTGTGGGGGCTTCCCACATCAGCATTGCCACATCCTTATCCACATCCACGATGTCCGGGGCAGTGGGTGCCTCGCAGGTTGTCGCCGAAGTTACACGGACATACTTCTGCGCCTCGGCGTTTCCGCCCAAGACCGACAGCAGAAAGACCGCCGGCACAAGCAAGGCCGACTTGATACAAATGTTTATAAATCTTTTCATGGTCTGAAAAATAACCGGTTTTATTATGGTAAAGATACCAAATTTATTTGGACTATGCCGGCTTATCAACAGGTGTTGATGAATTTTTTGGCGGTGAGGTTTTAGATGATTTTGTAAATTATGCAGAAATTTATAAATTTGAAAATTGAATAGTGAGACTGTGATTTTTTTTCTTTCTTCTTGATAGAGCGGTTTGTGAAATGAATTTGTGAGTCCTGTTTTTTTTGATGTAGAGCGGAGACGAAGTTTTTTATTCAGTTGTTTAGGGATTGAAAAATAAATAACTAACAATAAAAATCAAAAACTATGAAAAACGCAAAACTCCTTTGGTGCTTGTCGGGATATTTCCTGATAGCGGCCTTGTTTTTCGGCTTCGGAAATTCGCTCCAGGCACAGGAAGTTGTTTATTCCGGGAATTTCGTAAATAGTACGGGCGGAAGTGCCAGTTATGCAGAACAAACAATAACTCTGGCGGGAAAGACATGGAAAACAAATTCCTGCTACAAGCAAGGTGCCGCTAGTGAGTTTCGATTGGGTTCCAATAACAATCCTCCCGGCGTTACACTTTCATCCAATGACTGGAAAAAGTTTTCTTCATTGGTGGCGGCTTCGGGTTCCGTAATTGAGATGCAGTGGGATGTTGAAAACGTAAAGACATTCTCAATTTCGTACGCAGGTAGTTATGGTACAATAGATAAGGTGTATATCCTTGTGTCTACAGATGGTGGAGTGACGTATACGGAAGCAACGAGTGCGGCTTATGTTAAAAATTCAAAGCTTGAATATACGCATAATGGTAGTGGAAGTTCGCGGTATGCCATAGCCATAGACGGCGCTAAATCTCGACTTGTATTAACGACAGTGGAGATAACACAATCTGTTGAGTCTTCTTGCGACCCGGTTATCGATGTAGAGGAAAACATAACGGCCACTTCCGTCACCTTAAATTGGACGGCGCCTGCGACGGCACCGGCCAACGGCTACAAGGTAACGCTTACCGATGAAGACGACGAAGAGGTAGATGTTGCCACGGTCACGGCACCGACCTATACATATAATAATCTTCAAGCAGGTTCTACCTATTCGTACAGCATTGTTTCCCTTTGCAGCGAAACTTCTTCCAGTACGGCCGTAGAGGATATATTCGAAACCCCTGATGCCAATGCCAAAACGCTGAATATAAGCCTGTCGGGCGAGAAGGAAGGCGACAAATACACCGGCCCTGTCACCTTTACCTTTACCACTTCCGACAATTTCGCCCTCGGTACGGATGGAAAAGTCTCTTATACGATTAT
Source organism: bacterium (assembly GCA_014803485.1). GTDB lineage: Bacteria > Bacteroidota > Bacteroidia > Bacteroidales > P3 > Pullibacteroides. Next base: position 2,606 of record JAAVBQ010000039.1, read on the forward strand.
GGGAGGCGAGGACTATGAGAAAGAAGGCGAAGTAGGAGAGGAAAGAACGCTTGTCTTGGACGATCTTTCGGTGGGTACGTATGAAGCCGAGTTCGAATTGGTGGATATGGATGGCAACGCTTTGGAGCCCAAGGTGTCGGTTGAAAAGACGTTTGCCGTAAAACTGCCTTTGAATCTTGGCGTTCTATTTTATGAACCGTTCGACGGATTTGCGCCGAGCACCACCAACGACATCAGCGCTAATCTCGATGCATATACGGAAATTCCCGGTTGGACAGGAAAACAACTTTCTATAGAGCAAGAGGGAATGGTTAAATTCGGTTCATCGAGCAAGGGAGGCGAACTTGAAACGCCCGGCATTGACTTGAGTGCCAACGGCGGCGCGTTTATTCTGACTTTCGATGCGATGGCATACAACAACGACAAGGAACAGCTCAGTTTCATATTGACTGTCAACGGGGAGGAAAGAGAAGTTACCGGTTTGACCAGAACGGAAATGACGTCGTTCGAATATGCATTCAGCAACGGTGCAGCCGAGACCAAGATTAAGTTTGCCTCGATTCAGGACAACCGAAACCGTTTCTACCTCGACAATGTCAAGGTGGCACAAGAAATTGCGGATGTGAACGAACCTGCTTTCAATGTGGTGTCTTCTTTGTCGATGAACACCGTTCAGGGAAATGCCGTAAGTAAGAAAGTGGTTGTGAAGGGCCGCAACCTTACCGACGATGTTATAGTACGCTGCCCCGCAGGTAACTTCAGCGTGGAACCCGCCACTTTGGCCAAAGAGGCCGTGATGGGCGAAAACGGTGCCGAATTTACCGTTACGTTCAATGGTGAAGCGCTTTCCGATGAAGTGGAAATCACCCTTGCCAGCGGCACCCTCTCCAAGACCCTCAAGGTTACCGCCACGGCAGAAGCGGTGGTGGAAGTGGAAAACATCGCCGCCCTGCGCGAAAAAGATGCGGATGAAAGCACGGTCTATACAGTGAAGTGCGAAGTAGTAGTGACCGCCGTTGACGGTATCTCCACGTGGGTGCAGGATGCCTCGGGTGCCATTCAGATTTATGGCGCCACCGGCAACACCTATGCGGTGGGCGACGGCATCACGGGTATCTTCGGAACGTTGAAAGATTACAACGGATTGATTGAATTGATTCCCTCCGGAGACCAACCCGCCTCCACCACGCACAACAACAAGGTGGAACCGGAAGTGATGACGGTGGAAGAACTGAATGAGGCCGGTGCCGAATACAGTTCCCGTCTTATCCGCCTCAACGGGCTGACTTTGGACAATGTCGAAGGCGTTTGGACAGGGGGGCAGAGCTATGTTGCCACCGACGAAGAGGGTAACACAATCACCATCCGCACCACCTTGACTCGTGGTAGCTATGTCGGTCAGGAATTGCCGGAGGGCAAGTTCGATCTCATAGCCCTTGCAGGTATCTTTAAAGGTGATGTGCAGGTTTCGCCCCGTGTGGCCGAGGATATTATCACGGTTGGCGGCGGAAACGGCGATGATGACGGCGATGATGACAATGAATGCGAGGCTCCCACGCAATTGAACGCGACGGTGCTCGACAACGGTGTGACGCTGACGTGGAACGGCGAGGCCGAACAATACCGCGTGGTGGTTATGCTGGGCGAGGACACGGTTTGCAACGAGACGGTGACGTATAAGGTGCATCCGCTCACCACGCTCAGGGAGGGAACCTACAGCTGGGCGGTGGCTTCGGTATGCGAGGACGGCGAACAATGGGCTGACGGCGAAGACTTTACATTTACGTCTACCGCCAACGAGGCATCGGCCGAACTGGCCTGCCGTCTCTATCCGAATCCCACCTCAGGTGCGTTTTATGTGGAGGTTGCCGAAAGCGCCCGCATGGAAATCTTTACGGTGGGCGGCGTCATGCTTCGCAGCGCGGAACTGCTGAGGGCCGGCAAGAATGAAATCCGTCTCAACCGCAGCGGCATCTACTTTGTCCGTCTCACCGACGGCACCGCCGCCACAGTGAAACGGGTGGTGGTAAGGTAGGTTGTGCATTCTGCGTATTAAGAGGGGGGGGCTGCCTTTCGGCAGCCCCCCTCTTTTTCAGCCACAGTCTTAAAAAAATTAACATAATCGTTGTTATTTTTAACATTCATTAACAATTAGGTACGGATAAAGGGTGTATCTTCGCAGGGTTCCAATATAGGCTGATGAAACACCGCGAAAAACCCGTCCGTATCAAGCTTTCGCCGGCGCAGAAAGATGCTATCTATGCGTTGCCTCTGTCGTCGCAGTTCCGTATTGTATATATGGATGCGGGGAGCGGGTTCTCTGTGTATCAGCATATTCTTGTGGATGCCTGGGCTCCCGACTATGCGCAGATACTTGCCGTTGCCAAGGCCTACGCCGCCGAAACGGATTGTTGGATTAATCCCGAAATGGATCAAAACGTCTCTGAAGTGGGGCGACGGAAACTATATCCCGGCATTGAGGACAACGCCAACCCCGATTTGAAGACCGACAAGTACGGATATATTGACGTGAAGTCACCGCACAACAAACGAAACATTGTCCGAAACGCTAACTTGGCTTGTACTCAAGGCGCGATTGCCGTTCTTACGGATTTGGCGTTGGAGAAGGAAGAAATCAGCCAGGAAGAGTTAGACAAATTTACCGAAAGGATCTTTTCCGAACACAACAGAAATTATCTTGGCGACCCCAATTACATCAAGCAGGAGGTGCATTGGTTCATCAAAGGACACCTTATAAAATGCAACAGGTCGAAAAAGCAATAAACTTTCTCGACCTGAGGTTCTGCTATCTGGCCGACAGCTTTCAACGGTTTTACTATCTCTCCGTGGTACAAAGGTACGAAAGATTTTCTTTTCTGCAAAATCCCGGTGTCCGCCATACCCCTTCTTCCGACTTATCAACAGGTGTTGATTAATTTTTGAGGGTGGGAGGTTGGAGGAGGGCGGGGAATGGTGTATATTTGAAGCCCGAAAGAGGGGGCGGAGATTTCTTGTTTTTTCTTGACGAAAGCGGAGCGGAGGAGCGTAAACGTTGACTTTTTTCTTGGTGAAAGCGGTGGAGCGAAACGGAGACGAAGTTTTTTAATTCAGTTGTTTAGGGATTGAAAAATAAATAACTAACAATAAAAATCAAAAAACTATGAAAAATGCGAAACTTCTTTGGTGGTTGTCGGGATATTTCCTGATAGCGGCCTTGTTCTTCGGTTTCGGAAACTCGCTCCGGGCGGAAGATTATGAACACAATGATTTTAATACAGCTAAGAATACAGGTTCTGTTACAACGACGGCATCTACTTCGTATGCTGCTGATCAGTCATTTTATTTTACGACTGACGGAGCGACAAAGACATGGACATATACTTATGGTGCGGCGGGTTCAGCAGGAACTTATACTACTGCCCACATTATGATTGGGACCAACAACAAAAATGTCCCTCCCGTTCCGTCGAACCTTTCCAAATATAGTGGATTGCCGACGCATCATGTGGCATTGTGTGAAATGCAATGGGATATAGAGAATATTGAAAACGGAAGTTTTACTGTTTGCGCCGCTGATGCAAATATGTCGGTTGCGCTTTATGTTAGTGAGGATGAAGGGGCAACTTATACGCCTGCCGTTGCTCTTCAAACTGCTGCAAATGGAACGGAAGTTGTTTTGACAGACAATGCGCCTCGTGCGAAAGCCCGTTATACTGTAGCTGCTACTGTGACAGCTTCTGGAACCGACACTAAGGTGGCGATGCGTTTGCATATGTTGAAAGTAAAATTCCCTGAAAGGAAAACGGCCCCTTGCGAACAAGTGACCGATGTGCACAGCAATCCTACGGCCACTGCCGTCACGCTGAGCTGGACGGCACCCGAAACGGCTCCTGAAAACGGCTATAAGGTAACCATCACGCCCACGGCGGGCGGTGATGCCGTGGTTACCGATGCTGCCGTAGCGGCGGGCACCACTACCTATACGAACAATAGTCTTACGGCGGGTACCGAATATACCTACAGCATTGTTTCGGTCTGCAGTGAAACTTCCTCCAGCACGGCCGTAACCGGTAACTTCTCCACGCCGGCGGCCGGTGTCAAGACCTTGAACGTGGCCATGTCGGGCAACAAGGAAGGCGACAAATACACCACCTCCCAACCCATCGTCTTTACCTTCACTACGAGCAATTTCGTACTCGGAGAAGATGGAAAGGTGAAATATTCGATTACGGGCGACAATGACGCCTATACAGATGTAGAAGATGCGACGACTACGGAATCTTCTCTTTCCATTACGTTCCCCGCAGGCTATTACTACGCTACTTTCGAATTGGTGGATATGGACGGGAATAGTTTGGACCCCATGGTTGATGTTGAAAAGGACTTTACCGTGAAACTGCCCAAGGCCAAGGCTCCCGTGTTCAGTCTTGCCGAACAAACCTCGGCCTTTACCACGGCGCAAACGATTACCTTGACGTCCGCCACCACGGGTGCCACGATTTCCTACTCCATCAACAATGGCGAATATGCCGCCTACACGGAGGCCGGCATTGTGCTGAATGCGACCGGCACCTATGTTGTAAAGGCTTTCGCGTCCAAAACCGGTATGGACAACAGCGACACCGTTACCAAGACCTATACGCTCAAATTGCCCGAGCAGGTGGCCAACCTCAAGGCTATTTACAGCAAGGCTGCAGGCGATGAAGTATTGGTGAGCGGGAAAATGGTGGTGACGCATAAGGACGATTACAACAACCGTATTTGGGTGCAGGATATCGTTAAAGAGAACGGAGCTTCTATGTTGCTCTATAACGCGTCCAACGGTTATGCAGATATTCAAGTAGGGGATGTGTTGGAGAATGTGGCTGGAAAAGTGGCGATATTCAAAGGTCTTTATGAATTGACGCCCACTGCAAAATTAGTGGCGGTGGAACACAATCACGCTGTGTATGTGGACACGCTTACCGTGGNCTATATCAACANNAATATCGCCACGGTGCAGAANNCGTTGGTNTGCGTGGAAGAGGTNANCTTTACNCNGGGAACTTTCNCNGCNNCGNNTACTGNGGCNCGTACNCNTACGCTCAATCAGGGNGATAAGNNNCTTNNNTTCTA
>JAAVBQ010000039.1:7725-34161 GCA_014803485.1 bacterium
CCTNTANNAANGCCGATTANGTGGGCGANAACACNCCGGAAGGCCTGTTGAATGTGACGGGNATTTTGGNTAANANTNNCGGTACGGCGCNAATCACCGCCCGCAGCAAGGCCGATATGCAGGAAGTGCTTATCTGCGAAGATGTGGAAACTGTCTCCTGCAATGTTGAGGGTAGCACGGCTCACTTCAGCTGGGAGGTGGAACACGAACCGGCTTTGGGTTATATCATCGAGGTGCGCACCGACGATGCGGCCAANACCCTGGTGAAGAAAGATACTGTGAAAGATCCCAAGACGCTTACCTACGATTTGGAAAATGTTGCGGAAGGGGATTATTCCTTTAGCGTTACGGCGCTTTGCGGCGAGGGCAATNCNGCNGAACCTGTCGGCGANCATTTCTCCGTGGTTGCGGCCGGCTCTCCGTCGATAACCCTTATCAAGCCCGCCGCCGGCGAATTCACGCGCGATTCGGTGATGTTCACCTGCAAGGTGGCGAACTTTGTATTNGGCACGGGCGAGGATGCCGAGGGTTCCATCAAATACACCATCAGCGGCACCAACCTGAGCGCGCCGATTACCANCACCATTACCGACACTTTCTTCTATCAGAAATTCGAACGTTCGGGCAAGGACACCGTGCGTTTGGAATTGGTGGATAAGGATGGCGCTTCCTTGAATCCCGCCAGAGTGGTACGCCGTGCCTTTACGATTAACCTGCCCGATGTGGCNACGCCCGTATTCACGCCTGAAGCCACCTCCGCCACCGAAGCTATNGAGGTGACGATTAACTGCGNCACCGAAGATGCAAACATCTACTATTCTTTGAACGGTGCCGACTATGTGGCCTATACCGGAGCCGTTAAGCTTGACACGACCGGCACGTATGCGTTCAAGGCNTTTGCCACCAAAGCCAAGATGGATACCAGCAAGGTGGCTTCNAAGACCTACAAGTTGAGAATTCCCAAACCGCTCGAGCCCGGCGTGATGTTCTATGAACCGTTCGACGGTTTTGACGCTGCCGCGAATGGTAAACTGGACACCGTATTGGATAAATATACGGAACTTCCCGGTTGGACGGGTGCAGCTGTCTATCGGCAGGTTNCCGGTATCGTAAAAATGGGTGGCANCAGCGACAGCGGTTATTTGCAGACCCCGGCCATCGCCTTGACCGAAGGCGATGCGTATCTGCTTTCTTTCGATGCACAGGCATGGAATGGGGATGCCGAAACCATCATCGTGACGATTAACGGCACGAGATATGAAATCTCGGGCTTGGAGAACACCGAAAATACAGGTACCAGTGGCGCGCCGACCCAGATGAAGACCTTTGAAAAGGAATTTACCGCCACCGCCGCCACCACCATCCGTTTCTCTTCCAAAAACAAGAGCAAGAGCCGCTTCTTCCTCGACAATGTCAAGGTTCAGGTGGATTCGGATGAGCCGAGTTTCAACGTGGTTTCCACCTTGTCGATGAATACTGTAATGGATAAGCCGGTGAGCAAGATCGTTTCCGTGACGGGTCGCCACCTTGCCGACGATATTACCGTTACCTGCCCCACGGGCAATTTCAGCGTGGAACCCGCCACCTTGGTCAAAGAGGCCGTGATGGGCGAAAACGGTGCCGAATTTACCGTTACGTTCAATGCTGCGAAGGNTGCCGACACGGTAGAAATTACGCTTACCAGCGGTGAGCTCACCAAAACCCTCAAGGTGACGGCTACGGCGGAAACGGCTACCGAAGTGGAAAACATCGCCGCCCTGCGCGAAAAAGATGCGGATGAAAGCACGGTCTATACAGTAAAGGGCGAAGTAGTGGTGACCGCCGTTGACGGTATCTCCACGTGGGTGCAGGATGCCTCGGGTGCCATTCAGATTTATGGCGCCACCGGCAACACNTATGCGGTGGGCGACGGCATCACGGGTATCTTCGGAACGTTGAAAGATTACAATGGATTGATTGAATTGATTCCCTCCGGAGACCAACCCGCCTCCACCACGCACAACAACAAGGTGGAACCGGAAGTGATGACNGTGGAAGAACTGAATGAGGCCGGTGCCGAATACAGTTCCCGTCTTATCCGTATCAATGGCCTTACCTTGGGCGAAACCGAACAGACTGAATGGAAAGGTAGTGAGAATTATACCGCTACCGATGAGGCGGGTAACGAAATCACCATCCGCACCACCCTTACCAAGGGTAGTTATATCGGTGAGGCGTTGCCCGAAGGCAAGTTCGACCTTATCGCGATTGCCGGTTTCTTCACCGACAAGGTTCAGATTTCGCCCCGTGTCAAGGAAGACATCATAACCGGCGAAATACCCTCTGCCAACGAGGCTTCTGCCGAACTGGCCTGCCGTCTCTATCCGAATCCTACCACGGGTGTGTTCTATGTTGAGGTGGCCGAAAACGCCCGCATGGAAATCTTTACGCTCGGTGGCGTGGTGGTTCGCAGTGCGGAACTGAGAGCCGGCAAGAACGAACTCCGTCTCGACCAGAGCGGCATCTACTTTGTACGTCTTACCAACGNCAACGGCACCGCCGTGAAGCGTGTGATTGTGAGATAACGTTTAGGTGTTTGAAAAAAAAGGGCGTCGAATTTCGACGCCCTTTTTTTTGTATCTTTGCACAAGACAATGTTTGAAGCAATGCGATTTCTGAACCAATGTCACAAGGAAAACTACGAAAAGGCCATGGCGCAGATAGCCGTTTGGCAGAAGCAGCCGATAGACTACGAGAGGGAGTTGAGGTATGTGCGGGAGAGGGAGGAGCGTTGCCGTCGGTTGGAGCAGGTGCGGAATATCTTAAAATAGAGGCTTCGGTTGCCGAAACCTATGCGAAGGAAAACAATTTGTGGATTCCGCTGGAAGAAACCTTTAGGTGGCGCAAATTGTCGGGCGGCAACGAAAACGAGGTGTTTCTCTCGGACAATAATCGTATTTACAAAATAAACAATCTGATGAACGACGGCGGTATCTTGCCGTTGTTGGAACGTGTCTTGTTGCATAACCGATATTTTCCGGAAACGTGTTACGANCTTGTCGGTTTTACCGGCACGGAGGGACGGAGTGTGTTCCCTGTATTCAGACAGCAGTATATTCGTCGGGGTGTTGAGGTGGATATTCCCGAAATANAGGCGTATATGCTTAAATTGGGTTTCNGCAAGACCGGCGATTATTCCTACACCAATGGGGAAGTGACCGTGGACGACTTGCGTCCGCGCAATGTATTGAAAGACGACAACGGTACGTTCTATATCATTGATGCGGGCTTGAAACGCAATCTATAACCAGTAGTCGGTGTCGGTGAGGTTGACGGGGAGGGGGCTAGTGGCGGTGGCTTGTTCCATGTGGGCGAGGGTGGCGGCAATGAGGGGCACGGATTTCTGAAAATCGGCATAAGGGAGTTTGATTTCCAGTGTCTTGCCGCTTTGGAGCCGCACGGCCAAAATCGCGTGGGTTTCTTCGGTCTTGAGATAGGGATGATAGGGAGTGTCGGCAAAGAGTTGGGGAATGAGCAGGCGGATGCCCGTAAGGGCCACTTTCTTGAGTTTCTGACGTTTGGCCTCCTCCTTGGCTGCGGTGCGGAAATCGGAGGTGAGGCGGTCTATGGCTTCCTGATAGCGGGGAAAATAGGCGATATAGGTCTTGAACAGTTCCAATACCGAGGCGATGGAGGCTCCCGTGAGCGACACGGGTTCGCGGCAGGCTTGAATGGTGAGGTCGAGGGTGCCGATATTTGTGTTCTGCACTACCGTGGCGTCGGCTTCGCGGCAGAGGTTGAGCGAGAGCGAGGGGCATTCGTTGCCGAAGAAACTGCGGGTGGAGGTCTTCTTGACACGCTCGGGCGTAAAGCCGTTCTGCAAAAGGCTGTCGTAGAGAAAGTCGAGGTCGAAGGCGGGCGCGCCATAGCGCAACACGTTCTTGAGCCGGTTCACTTTCTCGGTCCAAAAATCCGACAGGATTTCTTCTTCGGTCTTCATGGCGCGATACGCCTTATCTTTCCGCTTCCTGCGAACGCGGAAGCTCGTCGGAATTGAATTGAAAGGGCAGGAGGGTTTCCATGCTGTCGAACACCGCAATCTTTCCCGAACTGCCGCGCAGAATCACGCGGATGGGTTTCTTGAATTTATGTTCGTATTCGAGAATGGATTGCCGGCAGGCGCCGCAGGGGGCGATAGGGTGGTCGATGTCGTGCTGGGCCTTGGCGGTGATGGCCAACGCTTCGATAGCGTGGCCGGGATATTGCGCTGCGGCCGAGAAAACGGCAATCCGCTCGGCGCAGAGGCCGGAGGGAAAGGCGGCGTTTTCCTGATTGTTGGCGGTGACGATGACGCCGTTGTCTAAACGCAGGGCGGCCCCTACCTTGAAGCGGGAATAGGGGGCGTAGGCATCTTCGGCCGCCACGGAGGCTTTCTGCAGGAGTTCGTGGTCTTGCTGCGGAAGTTCCTGCAAGTCTTCGTATTGTGTGTAGGCGATTTCAATCTTCTTTTTCATAATCACCCTTTCTTTTTTGTTTGAAAAAATCTTGGAGCAATGTTGCGCATTCTTCGGACAGAACATGGCTCCGTATCTCGGTTTTAGGATGGAAGATCTTTTTGCCCGCTTCGCCCAAGGCCGTGTAGCCGCGCTTGGGGTCGTCCGCTCCGTAGACCACGCGTCCTATCTGTGCCCAGGCCAAGGCTCCGGCGCACATCACGCAGGGTTCCAAGGTAACATATAAGGTGCAATCCTTGAGGTATTTGCCTCCGATGGCGTTGCTGGCGGCGGTAATGGCCTGCATTTCGGCATGGGCGGTGACGTCGGTGAGTTTCTCGGTGAAATTGCAGGCACGGCTCAAAATCCGGTCTTTCCATACCACAACCGCCCCTACGGGAACTTCGTCTTCCTCGAAGGCGATACGTGCCTGTTTGAGGGCTTCCCGCATAAAGAACACATCGGGGTCGGTCTGCAATTCCTCCAGCATGGTTTTGCGTTTTAGTCCGCCACGATGCGGGTGCCGGCGTTGTCTGTGCCGAGGCGGGAGGCTTCGGTGATGATGCACTCCTTGCCGCCGTGTTCGAGGAAGAAAATGGCGGCGCGTACCTTGGGGGCCATGGAGCCTTCGGCAAATTCGCCGTCGGCCAGGTATTTCTTGGCTTCGGCCACGGTTATCTTCTCCAGACGCAGTTCGTCGGGTTTGCGGAAGCGGATGCACACGTTGGGCACGTCGGTGAGGATGAAGAGGCTTTCGGCCTGGATGCCGGAGGCCAGCAAGGCCGAAGCCAAATCCTTGTCGATAACGGCTTCGATGCCTTTATAAAGCCCGTCATTCTCCACCACGGGGATTCCGCCGCCGCCCACGGTAATCACGATGCGTCCTTCGCGGGTGGCTTGTTTCACAAGTTCCACGTGCTTGATTTCCTTGGGTGTGGGGGAGGGCACCACTTTGCGCCAGCCGTTGCCTTTGGGGTCTTCCTTGAAGATGGCTCCGCTTTGGGCGGCATAGCGTTCGGCATCCTCCTTTGTGTAGTAGGGGCCTACGGGTTTGGTGGGTTTCTGAAAGGCGGGGTCGTCGGCATCCACGCGCACTTGCGTGAGGAGCGTGAGCACGTCTTTCTTGATGTCTGCGTGGTGCAGTTCGTTCTGCAGGCACATTTCAATGAGATAGCCGATGGAGCCTTGGGTTTCGGCCACGCAGAAGTCCATGGGCATGGCGGGGAGGCCGAAGGTGTTCTTGCCGGCTTCGTGCTGCAACATCACGTTGCCCACCTGCGGACCGTTTCCGTGTCCGATACAGAGGGTATAACCCTGTTTGATGAGTTTTACCAACGCTTGGCAGGTTTCGCTTACGTTGGCTATCTGTTCTTCGAAGGTGCCTTTCTGCCCGCTACGCAGGAGGGCGTTTCCACCCAAGGCCACGACAGCTGTTTTCATTCTTACTTACTGTTTATTAATTCCGGCAACCCTTACACCAAATTGGCGAAGCCCATGAAGGCAAGGGCCAGGATGCCGGCGGTGACCAGCGTAATGGGGCCGCCTTTCATGCCCTTGGGCACGTTGCCGAGTTCGAGCTGTTCGCGGATGCCGGCCATAATCACCAAGGCCAGGGCGAAGCCCACGGCGGTGGCGAAACCGTACACTACGCTTTGGGCGAGGTTGAATTCCTTTTGAATCACCGAGATGGCCACACCCAATACGGCGCAGTTGGTGGTGATGAGGGGCAGGAAGATACCCAAGGCCGCATAGAGCGAGGGGCTGGTTTTCTTCAGTATGATTTCCACCATCTGCACGAGGGCGGCAATCACGAGGATATAGGCCAGCGTCTGGAGAAAGCCCAGTTCGAGAGGCACCAAGATGTATTGGTTAATCAAAAAGGTGATGAGGGTGGCGATGGTGATGACGAAGACCACGGCCGCGCCCATGCCCACCGACGAGGAAATCTTGCTCGAAACGCCGAGGAACGGGCAGATACCCAACGTCTGTGCGAAAACGATGTTGTTGACTAAAATCGCGCTTATTATAAGCAGTATATATTCCATGATGATAAATTTTAAGGGTTAGTGTCGTCTGTCGGCCGTCGCTTAGTTTTTGGCCGAAAGACGGCGTACCAAGGCAATCAAAAAGCCCAGAATGATGAACGCGCCGGGGGCGAGAACAAAGGCGATGATGCCGTCGCCGCCACCGATAAAGCTCATTCCGAAGAACTTGCCCGCACCGAGGGCCTCGCGCAGAATACCCAGCAGGGTGAGCGCCAGCGTAAAACCGAGCCCCATGCCCAGACCGTCGAGGAGCGAAGCGAACACGCCGTTTTTGGAGGCGAAGGCTTCGGCACGTCCCAACACGATGCAGTTCACCACGATAAGGGGAATGAACATACCCAGGCTTTCGGCCAGGCTAGGCACGAATCCTTGAATGAGAAGGTCTACGATGGTTACGAAAGCGGCGATTACCACGATAAAGCACGGAATGCGCACCTTGTCGGGAATCAACGATTTCAGGGCCGAGATAAGCATATTGGAGAGGATGAGCACAAAGGTGGTGGCCAAGCCCATGCCCAAGCCGTTGATGGCCGAGGAGGTGACACCGAGGGTGGGACACATACCCAACATCAGCACCAAAGCGGGGTTTTCCTTGATGATCCCCTTGCTGAAAACTTTCCAGTGATTGATATTCGAACTCATTTCTTCAGATTTTAAAGGTTGGTGGATGTTTGCGTGGCACCGCTCTGCGCGTCGGCCGTTTCTTGGGCCGGGGCCTGTTCGGGCGCGGTGAGTTGCGTGAATACCTTGAAGGCGCGGTCGAGCGCGTCGCAGTAGGCGCGCGACGAGATGGTGGCGGCCGTGATGGCGTCTACGTCACCGCCGTCTTTCTTCACAATAAAGCGGAAAGAGGAGGGGTGTTTGCCTTCGAACTGGGCGTAGAACGCGGGTTCGGTCATCTTGGCGCCCAGGCCCGGCGTTTCGCCCTGTTTCAGCACCGATACTTTGTTGAGGGTGCCGTCGGGCAGGATACCGGCCATGAGGTTGAATTCGCCGTTAAATCCTTGTTTGGTATAGGTGCTCACGGCCACGCCCACGAGTTCGTCGCCCGTGTAGGCCATGTAGTATTCGAGCGCGCGCGCGGGGTCCTCGCTCAAGGCCACCTTGCCTTCCTGCAAGGTTTCGTAGGCGGGAAGCACCTCTTTGAGCGCGGCTTCCTTTTTCTGTTGTGCGGCGGCGTCGATTTTATCCTTGGTGAGGGAGTAGACCCCGCCCAGGCAAAGCCCGCAGATTCCGGCAATGAGCGCCAGACTTAAAAGCATATTGGGGAGTGTGGATTGTAATTTCTTCATGGCGTTGATTATTTGGCAAGTGCAAAACGTTCGGGTTTGCAGGCGCGGTTAATAAGAGGTACAAAAGCGTTCATGATGAGAATGGCGAACGAAACCCCTTCGGGGTAGGCGCCGAAAGTACGGATGAGGATGGTGAGCACACCGCAGCCGCAGCCGAAGAGGAGTTTTCCTCCGGCGGTCATGGGCGAGGTAACCATGTCGGTGGCCATGAAGATGGCGCCGAGCATCATACCGCCCGTAAGTAGATGGAAGACGGGATCCATGAACTTGTCGGGTGCGCAGCACCACAGAATGCCCGCGAACACAAAGGCGCTGCCGAGGAAAGCCACGGGAATGTGCCACGTGATGATTTTGCGGCAGAGCATGTAGATGCCGCCGATAAGCAGCGCGATAGCCGAGATTTCGCCGATACTGCCGGCCATGTTTCCGAAGAACAGGTCGCTGTAGGCGGGCAGCTGGCTCATCACGTCGCCCACGCTCTGACCGGCTTTCAGACCCTCTTTGGCGATGGCCAGCGGGGTGGGGCCGGTAACCGCGTCGGCAAGGAAGCCGCCGCCGAACAAAGGACGGGGAAGTGTCCATGTGGTCATGGCCACGGGGAAGGAAATCAAGAGGAACACACGGCCCACCAGGGCGGGGTTGAAGGGATTGCTGCCCAGACCGCCGTAGGCCCATTTGCCGATGCCGATGGCGATTAAGGCGCCCACGGCCGCCATCCACAAGGGAATGCCGGCGGGCAGGTTGAGCGCCAGCAACAGCCCCGTAATCATGGCCGAGCCGTCGCGCAGCGTGCCGGGACGTTTAAAGAAAAGTGCATTGATGAGAACTTCGAAGAACAGGCAGGAAACCACCGTTACAAACGTAACGAGCAACGCCCGTAGACCGAAGAAGTAGAAACTGACGAGAAAAGCGGGAATCAGCGCGATAACCACGCCCCACATGATTTTGGTTACCGATTCGGGACCGTGCACGTGCGGCGCGCCCGAAATAACCCATTTATTATTGTTAGCCATATCTGTGAATTATCTTTAGGGTTCAAACTATTTTGCGTTGCGGGCACGGATAATCTTGCCCACGGTGGCCTTGCCTATCTTGAGGCAGTCGAGAAGCGGACGGTTGGAAGGACAGGTGAACTGACAGCAACCGCATTCGATGCAGTCCATCACCCGCGCCTTTTCGGTCTGCGCGAAATCCTTGGCGTCGGAGGAGGAAGCGAGGAGATAAGGCTCCAGCCCCATCGGGCAGGCTTCCACGCATTTTCCGCAACGGATGCAGGGATATACCTGACGGCGGTGGGCTTGCTTCTCGGGCAGAATGAGGATGCCCGACATGCCTTTCACCGAACTTGCTTCGTCGCTATACAACGCCTTGCCCATCATGGGGCCGCCCGAAATCACCTTGCCCGTATTCTCGGGAAGTCCGCCCACGGCGGCGATGAATTCCGACACGGGAGTGCCGAAGCGGGCCCAGAAATTGGTGGGTTCGGGCACGTCGGGACCCGTTACCGTCACCATACGCTGCACAAGGGGCATATTTTTCTGAACAGCTTGATAAACGGCGTAGCAGGTGGCCACGTTGTCCACCACGCAACCCACGTTGATAGGCAGTTTGCCCGAAGGAACGGCGCGGCCGGTCAAGGCCTTGATGAGCTGTTTCTCGGCACCCTGCGGATATTTCATCTTGAGGGGCTGCACCTTGATGCCCGTGAAGCCGGCGGCCACTTCGGTCATGTGCTTGATGGCGGCGGGCTTGTTGGCCTCGATGCCGATGATGGTCTGCGATACGTTCAGCGCTTTCATCAAGGCGGTGGCGCCGATCATGATTTCTTCGGCATGGTCGAGCATCAGACGGTTGTCGCAGGTGAGGTAGGGTTCGCATTCCACGCCGTTGAGCAGCAGGAATTCGGCCTTGGCATCCTTGGGAGGCATGAGTTTTACATGCGTGGGGAAGCAGGCACCGCCCATACCGACAATACCCATATCCTTGACCCTTTGAATGATAGCGGGGCCGTCCAAGGTGATTTCGCGTTTGATTTCGGGGCTGCGGTCGATGCTTTCTTCCCATTCGTCGCCCTCCACATCTATAAAGATGGCGGGTTTGGGATAGTTCGAAGCGTCGGGAATGTCGGCGATTTTGTTCACCGTGCCGCTGACGGGCGAATGCACCACTGCGCTCAGGAAAGCGTCGTTTTGGGTGAGCACGGTGCCCACTTTCACCTTATCGCCTTTCGCCACAATGGGTTGCGAGGGGGCTCCGAGGTGCTGGCTCACCATCACGCAGACTTGCTTGGGCAAGGGCAGAACCTTGGCGGGAGCTTCGGTGTTGAGTTTTTGGTCGTGGGGATGCACCCCACCTATATTGAATGTTTTCATATTCTTTAGGAATGATATTGACGGTTAAACGATTAGGCCTGTGCGGGTGCGGCAGGAGCCTCGGGCGCGGCGGCGGGTTTGGGCGCCGGCGCGGGACGCAGTTTCTCTTTGGGCAGCACGGTGATGGCGTTGCGTGGGCAAGCCCTCACGCAGAGCTGGCACGAAACGCAGAGGTCGTCGTTGATATAGGCCAGGTTGTTTTCTACGGTAATGGCTTGCTTTGGGCAGGTCTGCGCGCACTTGCCGCAGCCGATGCACGATACCTTGCAGACCTTCACCGCCGCCGCGCCTTTCTGTTTGTTGACGCAGGCCACCACCACACGCCCCGTTTTCTCGCGTTTTTTGCGCACTTCGATAACGCCGCGCGGGCAGGCCTTGGCGCAGGCTCCGCAGGCGGTGCACTTGTCGGGGTCCACTTCGGGAAGACCGGTCTGGGGATTTACGTGAATGGCATCGAAGGTACAGGCCTTGGTGCAGTCGCCCAGGCCCAGACAGCCGAAAGGACAGCCGCCCTCGCCGGGGAACACGCTGGTGGCGTAGGCACAGCTTTGATAGCCTTCGTACCGCACCTGGGGCGTGGTGTTGCAAGTGCCGCCCTGACAACGCACCACCGCCACGCGGGGTTCGGATTTCTCGGCCACACGGCCCAGGATTTCGGCGATTTTGGCGATGTTTTCCTCGTTACATACGGGGCAACCCGTCAGCGAGGCATCTTTCACGATGGCCTCGGCCATGGCGCGGCAACCGGCTTTGCCGCAGGCTCCGCAGTTGGCGCCCGGCAAGGCGTCGGACACCAAGTCGATGCGCGGGTCTTCTTCCACTTTGAATTTTTGCGCCACCACATAGAGGATCAGTGCCAGCACCAATCCCAAGGCAGCCAAAAGCACAATGGCATAAATGATAGTTACATTCACGGTTCTTTATTTTTGTTAGGTTTGTTCTCTATATTTATATGTGTTGTCACACCGCATCGCGGAAACGCATCGCCCAATCCTCTATCACCTCGGGAAAATACCTATGTTCCAGACGGTGAATCCTTTCGGCTAATGTCCGCTCCGAATCCTGCGGCGAAACCTCACATTCGGCCTGAAAAATCACCTTCCCCTCGTCGTAGCGTTCGTTGGCTTCGTGAATGGTGATGCCGCTCTTGGCGCAACCCGAGGCCAGCACCGCGCGGTGCACCCTGTTTCCGTACATGCCCTTGCCGCCGAAAGCGGGCAGCAGGGAGGGATGCAGGTTCAGCACGGGATATTCCGCCAATACAAAGGGCGGAACCAACGAGAGGAAACCCGCCAGCACGATATGGCTTATCTTATAGCTCTGCAGGGCGGGCAGCATGAAAGCGGCGTCGTTGAGTTTCTTCCGGTCGACCGCAAGGGCCGGCAAACCGAGCCGTGAGGCGCGTTCCCATACAGGTGCCGAGGGCCTGTCGCAGACCAACACAACGGGACGTATACGGGTATCTTCGCGGAAATATTCGCATATCCGTTGCACATTGCTTCCGTTTCCGGAGGCGAACAGGGCGAGCCGTGCCGAAGGTGTTTTCATAAACAGGGCGCGAATATAAGCAAAAATGTGCGTTAAACCCTACCTGAAAAAAAATTAACAACTCCCGTTGATAAGTTATGCGTGGCAAGATTGGCCAATTCAGAAAAAAACTGTTTCTTTGCGACAGTTTAACCCATAAAAAACGAACAAAATGTCACAGATTGAAAGTGATGTAAAAGCTATCATCGTAGATAAGCTTGGTGTAGACGAAAAAGAAGTTACTCCCGAAGCTAACTTCACCAACGACTTGGGTGCCGACTCTTTGGATACCGTAGAGTTGATTATGGAATTTGAAAAGAAATTCAATATTTCCATTCCCGACGATCAGGCAGAGAAAATCGCCACCGTAGGCGATGCCATCAAGTTTATCGAAGCCAACGCGAAATAAGCTTTCGAGAAAATCGGAAAGGGGCGGAAGACGATTTTGCAATTGTTTTCCGCCTTTTTTCGCTCTTTGGGAAAGTGGGACGGGCTTGTTATCTGTTTTAAACCTTATACTTTAAGTACATGAAACTTAAAAGAGTGGTTATTACCGGTATGGGGGCTCTGACTCCTATCGGCAACAATCTTCAGGATTATTGGAACGCTTTGCTGGCCGGTACCGGCGGGGCGGCTCCCATCACGCATTTCGACACTTCCAAATTCAAGACGCAGTTTGCCTGCGAAATCAAGAATTTCGATATAAATCAGTTTATGGACCGCAAAGAGGCGCGCAAACACGACCTCTATTCGCAATACGGCATTGTGGCTTCGGACGAGGCCATCGCCGATGCGGGTCTGCTTTCGGCTCCGGGTTTGGATAAAGACCGCGTAGGCGTTATCTGGGCTTCGGGTATAGGTGGTTTGATGAGTCTCTTTACCGAGGTTTCTGAATTTGCCACCGGCGACGGCACGCCGCGTTTCGGCCCGTTCTTCATTCCGCGCATGATTGCCGACATCGCCGCCGGCCACATCAGCATCAAGAACGGTTTCAGAGGTCCCAACTTCGCCACCGTTTCGGCTTGCGCTTCTTCGGCCAACGCTTTGGCCGACGCCTATACCTATATCCGTTTGGGCAAGGCCGACGCCTTTGTTTGCGGAGGTTCGGAAGCGGCCGTGAGCATTCCCGCCGTGGCGGGCTTCAACGCCATGCATGCCCTTTCCACGCGCAACGACGATCCCGCCACGGCTTCGCGTCCTTTCGACAAAGACCGCGACGGTTTTGTATTGGGCGAGGGTGCGGGCGCGCTGATTCTCGAAGAATACGAACACGCCAAAGCCCGTGGCGCCAAGATTTACGCCGAGGTGGTGGGTGCGGGTCTTACCGCCGATGCCCATCATATGACCGCTCCCGACCCCGATGGCACCAGTGTGGCGCGCGCCATGCGTCTTGCCGTGGAGGAAAGCGGTTGCAGACTGGAGGATGTGGACCATATCAATACACACGGCACTTCCACTCCGGTGGGCGATGTGGCCGAGGTGACAGGCATCCTCAAGACTTTCGGCGAACATGCCGCCAAGATCAATATCAACTCCACCAAATCCTGCACGGGACACCTTTTGGGGGCGGCGGGTGCCATCGAGGCCATCGCAACCACCATGGCGGTGAAGAACGATATTGTTCCGCCCACCATCAACCATTTTACCGACGATCCCGCCATCGATCCCAAGCTGAACTTTACGTTCGGCAAGGCGCAGAAACGCACGGTGAACCTGGCGTTGAGCAACACCTTCGGTTTCGGTGGGCACAACGTGTCGATCGCCATCAGGAAGTATGTAGATTAACGGCCTATGTGGGGATTTCTCGCCGCTTCGTTTTCGAAAGAGAAGCAAATGTATAAGGCTGTGAAAAATATTCTCGGGTTCTATCCCGGGAATATTTTTTTATATCGCCTGGCCTTCCGGCACAAGTCGGCCTCGCGTATGGTGGGGTCCGTGAAAAGCAACAACGAGCGTCTGGAATATTTGGGAGACTCGGTCATCAGCACCGCCGTGGCGCATTATCTTTTTAAGCGCTATCCGCATGAGGACGAGGGTTTTCTCACCGAAATGCGTTCGAAAATGGTGAGCCGCGCCACGCTCAACAAGGTGGCGCAGAAAATGGGCTTGCACGAGATGCTTCATATAGATGTGCGGGCGGGAGGCTTTAAGTCGGTGGACGGCAATGCGTTGGAGGCTCTGATAGGGGCGGTGTTCCTCGACAAGGGCTACCGCTTTGCCGAAAAGATTATCCAAAAGCGCATTATCGGTGTCCATATCGATATGGACGAGATGGAGAAACGCGATTGGAATTATAAGAGCAAGTTGATAGATTGGTGCCAGAGGGAGCGTTATCGTGTTAATTTTCGGGTTCAGAATACGGTGCGTCAGCAGGGAAAGAAGTTCTATAAGGTGGCGGCTATGGTGGGTTCGGAAGTGTGGGGAGAGGGTTTCGACCAGTCTATCAAGGCGGCCGAGCAGCAGGCGGCGGAGAACGCCTATAAGAACCGGGTGCTGCCGATGGAAGAAAGTCATCGGAAAGAGAATTATCGGGAGGTGTTGGCCGAAGAACCGGAACGGCCTGTGTTTGAGCCGGCGGAGGTGCCTGTGGTTGAACTTGTGGCGGAACCCATGCCGGAATATGGGGCTGTGCCTGCGGGCAATACCATATCGATGCGCTTGCAGTCGTTGGAGAAAAATCCGGAAACCGAGTAGGTATGCAGGAACTGAAAGCTTGTATAGAGAAAGTTTGGAACGAACGCGCTTTGCTTTCCCAAGCCTTGTATAAGGAGGCGGTGGAGGAGGTGATGGCGTTGCTCGACAGGGGCGGCGTGCGGGTGGCGGAGCCGACTTCCGAAGAAGAGGGGCGCGTGCAGTGGCGGGTGAACGAGTGGGTTAAGAAAGCTGTTCTGCTCTATTTTTCTGTGGCTCAAATGCGTGTGATGGAGGTGGGCCCCTATGAATATCACGATAAGATTCCTCTCAAACATGGCTTCGAGGCCGCCGGCGTGCGGGTGGTGCCGCCCGCAGTGGCGCGCTACGGCTCGTTTTTGGAGAGAGGGGTGGTGTTGATGCCTTCCTATGTGAACATTGGCGCGCACGTGGGGGCGGGCACGATGGTGGATACCTGGGCTACGGTGGGGTCGTGCGCGCAGATAGGCTCGCACGTGCATCTGAGCGGGGGCGTGGGCATAGGGGGCGTGTTGGAGCCTTTGTCGGCGCGTCCCGTGATTGTGGAGGATGATTGTTTCATCGGCTCGCGTTGCATTTTGGTGGAGGGCGTGCAGATTGGTCGCGAGGCGGTCTTGGGGGCGAATGTGTGCATTACGGGTTCCACGCATATTGTGGACGTGAGCGGGGTGGAGGCCAAAACCTACAGGGGCTGGGTGCCGCCGCGCTCGGTGGTGATTCCCGGCACGCTTCCCAAAACTTTCGCGGCGGGAACCTATCAGGTGCCCTGCGCCTTGATTATCGGAAAACGCAAGGCTTCCACCGATACAAAAACCACTTTGAACGAGGCACTTCGTGATTTTTCCGTGGCGGTTTGACAGGTGGTTTGATATATTAATATAAGAAATGGATATAAGAATCTGCAATCATTCGGACAACGAGCTTCCCGCCTATGCCACCGAACTTTCGGCGGGCATGGACTTGCGGGCTTTCCTGCCCGAACCTGTGGTGCTGGCCCCGGGAGCTTACGCCATGATTCCCACGGGACTGCATATCGAACTGCCGGACGGCTACGAGGCGCAGGTGCGTCCCCGCAGCGGACTGGCGGCCAAGAACGGGGTGACGGTACTCAACGCGCCCGGCACCATCGACGCCGACTATCGGGGCGAAATCAAAGTGATTCTTATCAATCACTCCGCCACGCCCTTTACCGTCCACAGCGGCGACCGCATCGCGCAGATGATTGTGGCGCGCTACGAAAAAGTAAGCTGGGTTTCCGCCGACAGCCTTTCCGACACCGCACGCGGCGAGGGTGGCTTCGGTCATACCGGCATCAAGAATTAAGATAGAACTAAATGAAGATAGTGATTCCCATGGCGGGCATGGGCAAGCGGATGCGCCCCCATACCCTCACCACCCCCAAACCTCTCATCAGGCTTGCGGGGAAATCGATTGTGGAGCATTTGGTGGAGGAGATTTCGAAAGCGGTGAAAGATCCCGTGGACGAAATCGCTTTCGTAATGGGACATTTCGGCGAGGAAGCCGAAAAGGAGGTGTTGGAGTCCGCCCGCAAGATAGGGGCGAAGGGCCGCATCTACTATCAGGAGGAAGCTCTCGGCACGGCGCATGCCATTCTCTGCGCCGCCGATTCGTTGCAGGGGCCCGTGGTGGTGGCCTTCGCCGACACCATTGTCTATTGCTCTGCCCCCTTGGATTTGCGGCACGACTCGGTGATATGGACGATGAAGGTGGACGACCCTTCGGCTTTCGGCGTGGTGCTTACCGATGCCGACAACAAAATCAAGGGTTTTGTGGAGAAGCCGAAGACGAAAGTGTCCGATCAGGCCATCATCGGGATTTATTTCTTCAAGGACGGGGAGGGGTTGCGCAACGAATTGCAGTATCTCATAGACCACGATGTGCGCAAGGGCAAGGAGTATCAGCTCACCGACGCCTTGCAGAACATGTTGGATAAAGGCTTGAACTTTTACAGCGCGGCGGTGGATGAATGGCTCGACTGCGGCAATCAGCGGGCCACCGTGCAGACCCATACGCGGGTGCTCGAACATCAGGGCAACTTTGTGTCGCCGCAGGCCCGCATCGAAAACAGCGTGGTGATTCCGCCTTGTCATATCGCTCCCAACGCTACTATAAAAAACTCGGTGATAGGGCCTTATGTGAGCGTAGGGGAGGGGTGCGACATTGCCGGTTCCCGCCTCTCCGAAAGCATCCTGCAGGAAGAGGTGTGCATGCGGCATACGTGTGCGGCGCTTTCCATGTTCGGAAAAAAATCCGAAATTAGCGGTGCGGTCTCCGTTTTCGCGTTGAGCGATTATTCGCGCGTGGAAGCTCCGGGACAACAAGAATAGCGTATGATGAAAAGGGTGATGTTTTCCGTNTTCCTTGCTGCAAGCGTCTTTGCCGTGGCTTCGGCCGAGGGACGGATTACCCTCGATTCGCTCTTCATGGAGGCCACTTCCCGCTATATTGTCGAAAAACCGCAGGAAGCNCTGAACCTCTATCTGGAATTGCTCGACAAAGACCCCGGCAACGCCACCGCCGCCTATCAGGTGGCCGTTCTTCTCTCGGAACGCAAACAGTTCTCGCAGGCCTTGATGTATGCCGAAANAGCCTGCTCCCTCGANCCCGNAAACGAATGGTTCGCCCTGCTCGTCACCGAGATATACAAGAATACCCGNCAATATACCCGGGCCGCCGAAGTATTCCGCAAATTGGAGGAACTCCGTCCCGACAACCTNGACTATTTCTACGAGGAGGCCAATATGTATGTGCTCACCGAGAATCTGCCGCGCGCCATCGAGGTCTATAACCGGCTGGAGGACCGTCTCGGCTACACCGATGTGTGGACCATGCAGAAATACAAGCTCTATATGGGCATGGGGAACGAGAAGGCGGCGCGTGTGGAGATAGAGCGTATCAGNGCGGCCCTGCCCGGAGAGACCAAGTATCTGGAGATGCTGGCGCAGATGTATATCAAGGAGAAGAAATACAAACAGGCCTTGGTGTGTCTTAAAAAGGTGCTCGAAATCAAGCCGGACGATCCTTATATCTATATTTCCCTGGCCGACTACTATCGCCANANGNNNNANNAAAAACAGGCGTTCCAAGCGTTGGAAAAGGCCGTGTCGAACCCCGCGCTCGATTTCCAGACCAAGGCGACGATGTTGCAGACCTATTATTCCGATTCCGATAACCGCAAGCCTGCCACGGAGATATTTACCCAGGCCTCGCGGCTTTTCAAGGCGCTCAACACCACGCACCCCCACGAACCGCAGGGTTTCTTCGCCCANGCCAAGTTCCTGCTCCTCACCGACAGGACGGCCGAGGCGGTTCCTCTTCTGGAACGCGCCCTGTCTCTCGACTCTTCGGTCTATTCGGTATGGAACCTGATGCTCTACGCTTGCCAGAGTGCGGGCGACACGGCGCGTCTGCGTGCTTTCTCGCGCGAGGCCGCCGCGCGCTTCCCCGAACAGCCCGCTCCCTTGATGTACGGGGCCTTGGCGGAGGCCATGANCGGAAATTCCGCCGCCGCGCTCAGCTATGCGCGCGGCAGCCTCGCGCGCAACTATGCCCGCGAGCCTTTCATCGATAAAGTGAACCTGCAGATTATCGGCGACGCCTCGTTCGAACTCGGCAATCTCGACGAAAGTCTCAAGGCCTACGAAAGCCTGTTCGAACTCGATCCCGAAGATCCCTACGTGCGCAACAACTATGCCTACTACCTGGCGTTGGCGGGCAGGGATCTCGGCAAGGCCGAGATGTTGGCGGCCAAACTGTGCAAGGAACAGCCCTCCAACGCCACTTTCCTCGATACCTACGGCTGGGTGCTTTTCCGCATGGGGCNCTACGAAAAGGCCAGGAATTATGTAAAGGCCGCTTTGGACAACGGGGCGGACAAGGATGCCACGGTGTGGGANCACTACGGCGANATTCTGTATAAGGAGGGCGACAGGGGCAAGGCTCTCGGACTGCTTGGAAAAAGGCCGCCGCACGGGCCCTTCCCGAAGAGGCCGCCCGAATCAGACAAAAAATGGAGGACCCCGAAAGATGGATGCAAGGAGAATAATACGCGGCTTCGTGGCCGTTTTTCTGTTGTGGGGCGCGGTTTCGTGTCAGGACGAGCGCAAGGACACCGCCTGGCGGAACCAAAGTTTCGTCATGGACGAAGAGATTGTTCCGCTGGCCAAGGATTCCGTGGATTTCATCCTGCGCAAGGCGATGCAGTACAACACCCGTTTCGAGAATTTCTCCACCGCGCTCGATATCCGTCTTCAGTTCGGCAAGAACGAAGTGTCGCTGGGCGGTCAGTTGCGTATCGCCGACGGNGCGGTGATTTGGGGTAACTTCACCAAGTTTTTCATCGAGCCGGTCCGCTACCGTATCACACCCGACACGCTCATCATCTGGAACAGGATAGACAATTCGGCGGTGGTGTACAGCGATACCGGTTCGGCCGACGGACATTCTCTGCCGCAGATTTTCCGTTTTGCGCAAAGTCTGTTCATGCGGCAGATCGATACGATGATGCTGGGGGGCGAGCGGACTTTGTCCGCGAGCACNGCCGAGGCATGGACGATAAGGGGCATCGTGGCCGACAGCATCGCCTGGCAGGCCGTGGTGGGCAAAGACGATTTCCGCCTGCGGGATTTGGCGGTGGCCTACAAGGAGAAGGGNAGCGAGATACAGGCCGAGATGCGNTACGGAAACGACAACGGTTTCGAATGCCGGTTTTCGCTCAACGAACAGGAGATGCTCAAGGCCCGCATCCGCTACACCAAAACGAAGTGGAACGGCACGCTCACCTATCCGATGAATTTCGATGCCGGCACCCGGCTGGAGTTCAACCACGGGCTTATGCGCGAAAGCCGGCAACTGGCCGCCGACAGCGTGGCCTTATACATGGAATAGTATGAAGGTCCTCAAACATATAATCCTCTTGCTCTGCGCGGTTTTGCTGTGTGCCGCCCCCTTGCGGGGACAGGACCGCAAGACCCTCGAAGCCAACAAGAAGAAGTTGGAGCAGGAAATTGCGCAGACTTCCAAGCANCTCAATCAGACCCAGTCGAAGAAAAAGGCCACCACCGCGCAGTTGCAGTTGCTCAACAGCAATATCGACAAGCGTCGTCAGCTCATCAACGGGCTCAACAAGGAAGTGGCCCTCACCGACCGCGAAATCAACAATCTCGAGAACAAGATCAACCGATTGAGCCGGGATGTGGAGANCCTGCGCGCCGAATACGCCAAACTCATCGTATCGTCCTACCGGCACCGCAACCGCTATTCCTCGCTCATGTTCATCCTTTCCTCGAAAGACTTNAACCAGGCGGTGCGGCGCATNCGCTACATCAGCCAATACAACGAATATATCCGCAAGCAGGTCAACCTGATAAACGAGAAACAGGCGGTGCTCAAGACNAGCCGCGAAAGTCTGGCNGAGGAACGTGCGGGCAAGCAACGTCTGGTGAACGACCAGCAGCGCGAGAAGAAGAAACTCGAACAGGAACAGAAGGAGAAGAACCGTATCGTGTCGCAGCTCAAAAGTCAGGAGAAGACGCTCAAGAAGAAGTTGTCCGACCAGCAGAAGAAAGTGAACGAACTCAACGCCAAGATAAAGAANCTGATTGAGGAGGAGGTGCGNCGTTCGCAGGCCAATGCGCAGAAAAACGGGGCGGCGGCCTCCGCCAACAAGACGGCCTATGCGCTCACGCCTGCCGAGAAGGCACTTTCGGGCAATTTCGAGAGCAACAAGGGNAAATTGCCGTGGCCGTTGGAGCGCGGCACCATTTCGGGGCGTTTCGGCACGCACCCGCATCCTATGGTGCCGAGTGTCACGGTCACCAACAACGGCATCGACATCCTCACCGAGAAGGGTGCGTCGGCCAGGGCGGTGTTNCAGGGCGAGGTGGCGAGCATAGGTTCGGTCTACGGGCTCAAGTTCGTGATGGTGCGCCACGGCGGTTACATCAGCGTGTATGCCAATCTCGACCAAGTGTATGTGCAGCAGGGGCAGAAGGTGGNGACCAAGCAGAAGATAGGGCGGGTGTATTACGATAAGGAGGAAGACAAGACCGAGTTGCAGTTNCAGCTGTGGAAAGGCACCGAGAAAATCAATCCNGAATATTGGATTGCCAAATAACTGTGGATATGGAAAAGAAAAAGACCGTTTGCGTATATTGCGCCTCTTCGGTGGGTAATGATATGGATTTCATTGAAATGGCGCGTGAAACGGGNCGCAGGATTGCCCGNCGGCAATGGAGGCTTCTGTATGGCGGCGCGTGTTGCGGTCTGATGGGGATTCTGGCCGATGCGGCCCTGTCGGAAGGCGGCGAGGTGCACGGCATCATTCCCGATTTCTTCAAGGATTATGATTTCGAGGTGATTCATCCCAATCTCAGTTATCTGGAGAGGGTGGGCACCATGTCGCGCCGCAAGGAAATGCTGGTGGCGCAGGCCGACGCTTTCGTGACGTTGCCGGGTTCCTACGGCACCTTGGACGAGTTGTTCGAGACCTTGGTGCTCAAACAACTCAAGCAAATCGACAAGCCNGTCTTCCTGCTCAATCCCAAAGGTTTCTACGACCCCGTGCTGAGTCAGTTGGACAAGATGCAGGAGGCGGGTTACCTCCAGGCCGACAACCGCGACCTGTTGCAGGTATACACCAATGTGGACGATTTGGAGAAGGCTTTGGGGGATTATTTCGGAGAATAAAAAGAAAATATGGATATGAAAAGAAGTCTGTTTCTTGCAATTCTTTGTTTTCTCGCCGGCGGAGCCGCGCTTCACGCCGCTCCCGCCGCTTCCGCGAAAAACGCGGAGGGTTTCGACATCCGGGTCAAGGTGAACGACTATCCCGATTCGATGAATCATCTTCTGCTGNTGGGCCGCTACAACTGGTCCGCGCAATACATCACCGACACGGCGGTGTATGATGCCAAGAGCAAAACCTATGTCTTTTCGGGCCNCGCCCGCAAGGAAGGCGGCATGTATCTGCTCATCACGGCCGACCACCAATATGTGGACTTCATCTTCGACCAAGACCAGCATATCGGCATCGAGGTGACCTATCCCAATATGTACGCCACAATCAAGTTCAAGGATTCTCCNGAAAACGAGGTGTATCAGGAATTTGCCAATGCCGGCAAGGAGGACTACGGCAAGATGAACCGTCTGCAGAGCGAATACAAGGAGGCNGAGGAAGCACACGACAGCCTGCGGCAGAAGACCTTGCGCGACGAAATCAACGCCCTCTACGACAAAATGGAAAAGGACCGCGAGAATTTCGCCGCACAGAATCCGGGCAATTTGATGTCGTCTATCTTCACGGCGCAGAAAGACCCCGTGGTGCCCGATGCCCCCGAGGACATTCCCGAGGGCGAGAAGCGTCTTTGGCAGTACGAATACTACAAGAACCACTATTTNGACAANTACGACCTCTGCGACGACAGGCTTCTGCGCACCCCGCTCTTCTATCAACGGGTGAAGAACTTTCACGACAAGGTGCTTTATATGCAGAGCCCCGATTCCATAAAATTCGCATGGGAGAGACTCATAGACAAGGCCGAATGCAATAAGGAAATGTTCAAGATGCTGGTGTGGTATCCCGTGGACGANTANCAGCGTTCGGAAATCATCGGGCAGGATGCCATTTGGGTGTATCTGGCCAAGAAATACTATCTGGGAGGCAAGGCCTATTGGGCCTCGAACGCCATAGTGGAGAACTTCCGAAAGCGCATCGAGCGTGTGGAACCGCTTCTGATTGGCAACANGCCCAAGGAATTCTATTGCCCCGACACCACGATAGGGCAGCCCAATCAGAATTGGGTGTCGGTGTTCTCCTCGCCCAAACGCTATTCGGTCATCATCTTCTGGTCGCTCACGTGCGGGCATTGCAAGAAGGCCATGCCGCTCTGGCACAAACTCTACGAAGAAAAGGGCAAGNCNTTGGATTTCGAAGTGTTTGCCGTCTGCAAGGATTTNGACGTGCCCGCATGGAAGAACTATATACGCGAACACCATCTTCTGGGCTGGGTGAACCTGAACGGCAAGGAGTCGAATCTCGACTACAACGATGCATGGGACATCACCACCACGCCCACCGTCTATGTGGTGGATCGTCAGAACCGAATNGTAACCAAGAAAATAGAACCCGACTACTTGGAAGACTTCCTCAAGAATTGGCAGAAGACGTATTATCCCGANGAGGTCTATCCCCGATAAAGGGGTTATGCGGGTGTGGCCACGGCGGCCACCGAGACCTTGGCTCCGGGAATCTTTAGCAGTTCGCGGCAGCAACTCTCCAATGTGGCGCCGGTGGTGATGACATCGTCCACCAAAAGGATATGCAGCGGCCCGCCGGCGATTTTCGCGGCCACCTCGCGGTTCAGCGCGAACCCGTCGCGCACGTTCTGCCAGCGCGCCACCCGGTCTTTTTTGGTCTGACTCTGCGTCATTTCGCGCTTCAACAACAAATCGGGCAGAGATTTCATCGGCACAATGTCCTGCATCCCTTCTATAAGGCAAAGCGCCTGATTGTAGCCTCTCTTCTTCAGTTTTTGGGGATGAAGCGGCACAGGCACGGCATAGTCGATGCCCTCGAGCCGATGACGCTCCATGCACTTCTGCGCCATGCACCGGCCCAAGAACCGNCCCACCTGCGGCATCCTCTTGTATTTGAGGCTATGCAGCAAGGTCTGCACGCACCCTTTCGGGCAGAAATCGAACAACGCCCAAGCGCTTTCGAGCGGCACACGGGCACAGAGATTCCGCGCCACGGGATTGTCNNGATGGCTCTCGTAGCCCGTGTAGGGCAAGTCGGCCATACAGTTCCCGCAAAGCACCTCTTCGCCCTGNCGCAACTGGGTTCCGCAGACAGGACAGGTTTCGGGATAGAGGAACGAAAGNAAATCGGCAAGCAGGTTCACGGGNCGTGTTTTGTTTGCGAAATTAGGTTATCTTTGCCAATCTCCGTGTTAAGGAAATGTTAAAAACGGAGTTCGTTTTGTTAAAAATACTTAAGACGATATGGAAGGACGCAAAAAAGAAAAGACGCTCTATTGGGTGATTATCCTTTTGGTGATAGCCTTGGGCGTGAGCCTCTANTACGGAGTGCGGGTATCGGCGCAGAAGCAGGAGAGCTACGCCCACGGCGTGGAACTGCAGAGCGAGCTGAACCAAGTCATGGANGAATACAATACCGTCAAGCTCGAAAATCAGGACCTTACGAGCCAACTTTCCGAAAAGGACAGTGTGATTATGGCCAATCGGAAAGAAATTGAGAAACTTATCGCTTCGCAGGCCGACTACCGCAAGATNAAGCGCAAACTGGAACTTNTGCGCGCCATCACGCAAGACTACGTGGTGCGCATCGACTCTTTGGTTACGGTGAACAAGCAGCTGGAAGAAGAGAACATACAGATGAAGGAGGAGGTGAACCGGGTGCAGGANCGCAACACGCAGCTCACGGTCGACAAGCAGCGTTTGGAAGAGGTGGCCTCCACGTTCAAGGCCTATGATTTGAATGCCGCCACGTTCCGCGTGCGGGGCGACGGCAAGGAAATCGCCACCGACCGTGCGCCCCGCATCACCCGCATCGGCATCACGTTNATCTTGAGCGAAAATAAGGTGGTGAAGGCNGGNAAGAAATTCATCTACGCCCGCATTTCGCGGCCNGACGGGGTGGTGATGTCGGTGGGCGACGACGATCTCTATTCGTTTGAGATGGACGGAGAGAAATATCAATATACCATCAAGGAGGAAATCGACTACGAGAATCAGTCGATGCCTGTCAAGATGGTGTGGGACCGTATTTCGGACGGGGCGGCCATGGAGGGCAAATACGATGTGATGCTCTATATGGACGGCAAGGAAATCGGNCGCACGGCCTTTATGGTGCGCAAATAAGGGCTTTGCGGNTTGCGCGCCTTGGTGGNTTAGAGACGGGCGAGGGCGGCGGCTCCGAGAATGGCCGCGTCCTTGAAAGNNTCCATCAATTCGGAAAGTTCTATGCAGACGGCGGGGGAGTCCTCCGCCGTTTTTTTNTAGCANAACAGCAGGTTTTCCGCAAAGTATTTGCGNAGCGGGGCGAGCAGGATTTCNCCCACCTGCGCCACGCCNCCGAACACNAAGATATGGGTGGGGGCGGTGACGCAGGCGATNTTGGCCAGCGCCTGTCCCAAAACGCGCGCCGCCTTGTCGAANGCCTGCAATGCAAGCATGTCGCCGGCTTTCGCGGCCTCGGCCACTTGGCGGTAGGTGGAGGCTTGGGGTGTGATATTGTTCTGTGCGCAGATTTCCAAATAGTTGTCGAGGATTCCACCCGCCGAGGCATAGCGTTCCAGGCAGCCTTTGCGTCCGCAGCCGCAGGGTCTTCCGTTGGGCTCCACAATCATGTGGCCGATTTCGCCCGCCATACCGTTGAGGCCGTACACNAGNTTNCCGTTGCAGAAAACGCCGCCGCCNACNCCNGTGCCGAGNGTGACGCAGAGNAANTCGTCGGTATTCCGCGCCTTTCCNTAAATCCGTTCNCCCACGGCGGCGGCGTTGGCNTCGTTGTCCACCACCACGGGAATGNCGGGAAAATATTGAGCNAGTTCGTCNTTNANCGAAATCTCNTCCTTGAATTTCAGATTGGCGGCATGGCGCAGAATGCCGGTCNNNGGNTTNACGTTGGGGCANCCCACGCCTATNCCCTCGATTTTGCGTCCGCTCACCTTGGCCATGCGCAGAATCGTGTAGGCAATGGTAATCACCAAATCGCGCGCCTGTGTAAACGAGGCGGTATTCAGTTTTTCGTGGTCCAACACTTTTCCCGAAGCGTCCACNGCTCCGATTTGCGTATGGGTTCCCCCTATATCCACTCCACAATACATAGCGATGTTTTAGAATCTCAATTGTNTTGCAAAAGTAAGAAAACGCTGNATTTTCCCCGCACGCGGGGAAAATNNNGCGTTTCACCGAGATTTGCTCGCCTCGGCATAGCTCGAGCAAGCTCGGCTCTGCTCTCGGCTTGACGCAAATGTTAAAAATTGTTAAAAGATTTGTTGGGATAAAACTTTGTTGTACTTTTGTGTCACGGGGAGACAGTAAAACCGTTGAAAGCATCCGGCCAGGATGCAGAACCTCGAATCAAAAGTTCGTTGTATCCTCAGGTCGGAGAAGTTCTACTTTTCCGACCTGTTGTATTTTATAAGGACTCCTTTGATAAACCAGTGGATTTGGTTTTGAGTATAGTTGGGCTCTCCGTGGTGGTTTCTATTCTGTTCGGAAAAAATCTTGTCGGTAAGTTGAAGTATCATTTTGTGCTTCAACTCTTCATTCATCATCAGGTCTGTAAGAACGACTATCGCTCCTTGAATACATGCTAAATTAGCGTTTCGGACAATATTGCTCTTGTTAAACGGCGACTTGACATCTATATAGCCGTATTTGGATGTGGTAAGGTCGGGGTTGGCGTTGTCCTCGATGCCGGGATATAGCTTCTGCCGACCCTTGGGACTGTTCTTGTCCACAATCGGATTTATCCAGCAGTCGCATTCCTCGGTGTAGGCGATAGCCACAGCGCGCACCTGCTTGTAGTCGCGGGCGGCGGGATCTACAAGAATATGTTGCTGCACACGGTGACGTGTAGCCACGTTCACGCAGACCACCTCATACTGCATATGCAGGGGCAGTGCGTAGATGGCCTCCTTCTCCGCCGGGGTGAGCTTTATCCGTATCGGCTTCGAAGGCTTTGATAAAGGAAACATCTCTCACATGTGTTTCCTATATATCGTAGAAAACGAAATTTATCGAAGTTTGAAATGTTAAAAAATGTTAATTCAAAATACTTGAAACAAATAAGAAAAGTGACCGCTTTGTGATAAGACAGCAAAACAAAAAAGCGCGTGAAATCTTCACGCGCTTTTGGTCCACTTGAACTTAACTGACACTAAGGTTCAAGAACAATACGGAAGCCTACATTACTGTATCTCTCGGTAGGAGTACCTGAGCTCCGATACGAAACGCGGCAGAATTCCGAGGTGTTATCGCCGTAAAAGCTACCCCCACGCCTCACACGGGC
>JAAVBQ010000040.1 GCA_014803485.1 bacterium
CAGTTGGATTACCCGAATTACCAATTCTACGATACCTTGCAAGCCTCACGGCAAACCTTCGGCAACACGCTTCCCAACCATCAGTTGCAGACCGCCGCACTGGCCTGCGGCTACGACCTTTCCAACCATCACCACGCCCTGGCCGACGCCGAAGCCTGCGCCGCCATTGCGATGAGGATATTGTAATGAATGAAAACCTCTCGCCTATATCTCCACATCCACCATTGCCCTGATTTTTTCCATTTGAAGAGAAGCTATTCTATGCCAGCATCCATGCTGTATAAAAGCATACAGAGCCTCCATTTTTGCGGCAAATTGCGCTTGATCGATGCCCCCTGCGGCATAGGAAAAACAATTCTCACGCATCTTTCTCTCAAAACGCCGTTTACTCCGGCCATTCAGACGTATCTGTTCGGGAAACAGCACAAAACCCAAAGCAGGAAGCCCATGCGAACAACGGTTCAACACAAAAGGTTTCAATTGCAGCCGCAACCTATCCCCCACGAATTTTTCCAATGCCGCCCCTTTTTCTATCAGTTCGTTTTTATTGTCGCTCCACAGCAACATATCGTCCATATAGCGGATATAGGCCGGAATTTTCAATTCATGCACCAAATACCTGTCGGCATACGACAAATACAGATTGGCAAAATATTGACTGGTAAGATTACCGATAGGAATACCCCGGCAAGGCGTAACGGCATAGCTTTGCACAATCGCTTGCAAAAGCCACAGAAGCCGCCTGTCCTTAAATATACGCTGCAAAAACGATGCAAGAACCTCGTGATGAATGTTGTCGAAATACTTTCTTACGTCTAATTTCAGATACCACGCATACCGACTTGTATTGCACTGCGCCCGCTCTATGGCGGCGAAAGTCCCCTTCCCTCTCCGACAGGCATAACTGAACGGCACCTGATATCGTTCGAATATATCGCCACAGATATTGATAATGGCATGATGCACAATTCTGTCGGCCACAGAAGTGGCGGAAATGAGGCGTTCTTTGGGGTCGTAAACCGTGAATGTATTGTATATACCCGTTCGATAGGTTCCTTGCTGCAACGATTGATGCAAAAAGGAAATGTTTTCTTCCAAATCTGCCCGATACGCCTCTATGTCCTTGCGTCCGCTCTTTCCCCTCTGCACCTTAAAAAACGCCTCCCGCAGATTGTCCGGCGCTATCACCTTGTCGTATAGGAAACCATACCGTTTCATCTTCAGAACGGACAGCCCTGTTCCCGCTGCTTTTCCGCCGACAGACACAAATCGTCAAGCATCGCAAAATAAGACTGCAAACGTGTTGCATACCTCTCTATCTTCTTTTCTCCGAAACCTTTCACCTTTCTAAGATTCGCCACCGTCAAATCGGGCAATTTGGCCATTTCCGCCAACTCTTCGTTCTTGCATACCGAATATACCGGCGTGCCGTCTTCCTGCGCTATCTTCTTGCGCACATTCCGCAAACGCGAAAAAACGGCGAAGGTCTTGTCGTCCAACACTTCCTTGTAGTCCGTTTCCTTCTTGGCATAAGCAAGGGTGAAGCCCCCGTTGTCTATGTATTCCACACAAAAACTCCAGAACAGACCCTGTTCTCCGTGCACGAATTCCCTATGCACCGACAATACCTTGTTGTTGGTGCGGAAAAACTTATTCATTTCCTCCATAGCCGGCTCCGGATCCAATACCGGCACGTTGAATATCTTGAACTGCATAGGGAATGATAAAACAAGTAAAATAAAAACCGGTGGACGTTCGACCCTTGCTGAAAGGCTACTGGGCCACCGGTCAAAGGTACCGTTTTTACCGACCGAGAAATATCCGTTTCTCGCGGAAGGCTATGTGCGGTTGTTCAAAAAATTGACCTATCCGGGTCAGACTTCTTGTGCTGCAGGCCACGCGGAAGCCAAGATATGTAGTAGCGATAGCCGGGAGTATCGTTGTTCCGGTTCGACACGCGGCAATAGACGGCGAGGCTGCTCCAGCGGCCGCCCCGCCACGCGGGCGGAGCCAGAAGTAGGCCCTTGCGGATTTTCCGTATCATTCTCGTCATAAGAAGAGGCATACCAATCCGAGCACCATTCCCATACGTTGCCGCTCATATCGTAGATGCCCAGTTCATTGGCTTTCTTAGTTCCCACCGAATGCGTGCCATAATCGGGATGTTCTGCGCCGAGGCCGTAACTATTGTCGTAATACCAAGCCACCTCATCAATGTCGTTGCCGCCAGCGTATTTGTAATGCTGGCTCTTGTTTCCCCCGCGCGCCGCATATTCCCACTGCGCCTCCGTCGGCAACACGTATTTCTTTCCATTTCTCTCGCTCAACCGCTTGCAGAACTCCTGCGCGTCTTCCCAACTTACATTCTCCACAGGACGATTATCTCCCTTGAAATAAGAAGGATTCGTTCCCATCACTTCCTTCCACTGCGCCTGCGTCACCTCGTACTTGCCGATATAATACGAATCCAACTTGACGGTCCGCACTGGCTTTTCATCGTCTTCCGCACCATTCCCCTGCTCGGAGGTCGCCCCCATCTCGAACTCGCCGCCCTCCACATACACCATCTCCATGTTCACCGCCTTCTCTTTCTGGCACGAGGCCAACAGCCCCATGACCAACAAGCCTAAAAGGCTCATCTTGATTGCTCTTTTCATCTTTCTTTGTTTTTATGTTATTGTTTTAATTCTTCCTTTCTATCCTTCTGACGGCATTCTGTCGTTTTTATAATCCCAAAATTCGCCTCAACAATATCTTGCAAAGATAATCAAATTTTTGAATATATAAACTAATAAAATTTATACAACAAACAAACTGAATAAAAAATATTTTTTCAACATTCCTAAACCAATTTGAAGTTCACACCCCGCGAATCGTACCCCGGCGTAGTTCTTCCTGAAAGATTTCATAAAGATAGCCGGGGCTTTCGATATACATGTCTGTTTTGCGGTCGCAGAGTTTTTCGAATGTCTCTGTCTCGGAGTTATGGAACAGCAATAAAGCCTCCTCCAAGCCGATTTGCCTGTCTTTGATAAGCATCTCGACCACTTTGGTGGTGATGTATTCAACTAAGAATTCAAAGTTGTTTTTCGTAGAGGTCATAATCTTATCAGATATTTTAATGCACGCTCGGTGGCAAAGATTGTGAATGTAAAGATAGCTCTTTTATTTAAAATTAAAAACGAAACTGGTCTAACCTGTACAATATACATTATCAGTTAGACCGATTTCGTGCATTTTCTCTAACTTATCGTATTTTTGCACCCTATGCCCACTATTGTAACTATCGACCGTAATTCGGGATTTTGCTTCGGCGTTACCGGAGCCATCGAAGAAGCCCAGCGTCGGCTTGCCGCCTTGAAGGAGCAGCCCGACAAGGCGCCNCTTTATTGTCTGGGCGAAATCGTGCACAACAACGAGGAGGTGGAGCGCTTGGCCGAAGCGGGNCTGAAGGTTATCGACAACGAACAGTTCGACCGTCTTCCCCAAGGTTCGCAGGTGTTGATACGCGCCCACGGCGAGCCNCCCGAAACCTACCGCAAGGCCAAGGAAAACCATATCGANCTGGTGGACGCCACCTGCCCTATCGTGCTCCGNCTGCAACAACGCATCAAAGCCGGGTTCGAGCAGATGCGGCAAATNGGCGGGCAGGTGTTGATTTACGGAAAGGCNGGACACGCCGAGGTTATCGGANTGAACGGGCAGACCGGCAATCAGGCNCACGTNGTCGGCTCGCTGNAGGANTTGGAAANNATNGATTTCTCACGCCCNACCCTGCTCTACGCCCAAACCACNATGAACGCCGANANCTACCGCCANATNAGCGACTATGCCGCCGCACAGTGCGCCCTCCACNATGTGCCGTTCACGGCNGTGGACAGCATCTGCAAGAGCATGAGTCTGCGGGCGGAAANANTGCGNGATTTCGCCCGCAGGCACGANGCCGTGGTGTTCGTGAGCGGGCGGCAGAGTTCGAACGGCAAATACCTCTACGGTATCTGCCGCGAGAACAACCCNCATACATTCTTCATCAGTCGGGCTTCGGAGTTGGACGCCGCCGATTTCGTGAACGACGGAGGNGGTTTCCGATTCGCCTCGGTGGGCATCTGCGGGGCCACCTCCACCCCCATGTGGCTTATGGAAGAGGCTGCCGCCCGCATAAGGAATTTTTAAACATCACACCATGCAGTTGAACAATCTCTATCTGAAAAACTTTAAGAGTTACGAAGAGGCGGAAATCGATTTCTGCCCCCGCGTCAACTGTATCGTGGGCAACAACGGCAGCGGCAAGACCAATCTTTTGGACGCCGTGCACTATCTCTCGGTTTCCAAAAGCTACTTCGCAGTGGCCGACCGCGACAANATCCGCCACGGCGAGGAGTTNTTCTCCATCAACGGNCGCTACACNCTCGACGAAAACGATGCGCAGGTGAGCGTNNTTCAACGGAAAGGNCANCGNAAAACCCTAAAATTCAACCAAAAGGATTGTCCGCGCATGTCCGAGCACATAGGNCGCATTCCCCTCATCATGGTAAGCCCCCAAGATCAGGAATTGATTTACGGGGGNAGNGAANTGCGGCGTAAGTTTTTGGACAATGTGATTTCGCAGTTCAACCGCCCCTATTTGGAGCATCTCTTGGCCTACACCAAAGCGGTGGAGCAACGCAACCGCCTGCTCAAGGAAGAAAATCCCGACCCTGCGTTGCTGGAAGTGTTCGACTTGCAGATGCAACAGCACGGCGAACCGATTTACGAGGAAAGGAAACGGTTTGTGGCCGATTTCATTCCCGTTTTCCGCAACTACTACCATCTGATTGCCGGAAGCGGCGAACAGGCCGATTTGGAATATCACTCCCAGTTGAACGATGGCAGTTTCGCCGACCTCCTGCGTCAGGCCTTGCCCAAAGACCGCATCCTGCAATTCACCACCGTGGGCGTGCATAAAGACGACATCGACCTGCTTTTAGACGGACATTCCATCAAGAAATGCGGCTCGCAGGGGCAACAGAAATCCTTTCTGCTGGCGCTGAGGCTCTCGCAACTGCAATATACCGCGCAAGTGAAGAAACGCTATCCCATTCTGCTTTTGGACGATATCTTCGACAAATTAGATTTGGAAAGGGTGCGCCGCCTGATGGATATTGTGGGTGAAGAGCATTTCGGTCAGGTGTTCCTGAGCGACACCCACCCNGAACGAGTGTTGGATCTTTTTGGCAAGGATTCGGCNGAAACACGGGTCTTTAANGTGGAAAACTCGCGGATAAAGGAGGTNAAATGAAACGTCCCGCCACCGAGAACGTAGCCGATGTGCTGCAGGCCCTTGCGCATCAATATGGTTGGGAAGACCGNCTGGACGAGGAGAAGGCGCGACAGATTCTGCTCGATTTGTTGGACGCGCCCACCCGNGCGCATGTGCTTTCGGTGCGTTTCGACANNNANCCCGCCCGCAGGGGCGTCTGCTATCTGCAGACCGACAGTGCGGCCGCACGGCAAAACCTTTCNTTTCACCTCGAAAACCTTAAAAGCGAGGTGAACCGTCTTGCAGGGGCGGATGTGATTTCCTCCCTCCGTCTTGTCTGAACTCCTCTATTTTTTTTGTACCTTTACGCGTTTGCTTTAGCGCAGTTTTAACGTTTCAACACAAGACGAATATGATTCAACGCATCCAATCCNCCTTCCTCTTTCTGTCCGCACTCTGTCTGTCGGTCATCTTCATGTTTCCCGTCGTGGAGTTCAATGTGCGAGACACGCCTCTGCCGATGTATGTAACGGGATTCGCACCCGAGAGCCTCTACAACGCCGTGGTGCAGAGNTATTGGTTTTTGCTTTTCACCCTTTTGCTCATAGCCGCCATCACCCTTTTGCTGGTGGCGCTCTTTTCGTATAAGAANCGGCCGCGCCAACTCAAACTCTGCTCAACGGGTTTCGTCCTCACCGTTGTCTTTCTGGCTCTGTTATGCTTTTTACCCGACATGATAGCCGAACGCATAGAGCCGGGTATNGGCAAGGATGCCGCCAAAATCGTCAAGCTGCAATGGCCCATCATCCTGCCCGTCCTTTCGTTGGCACTCAACTACCTTGCCGTGCGCTTTATCCGCAAAGACGAGGCTTTGGTGCGTGCCGCCGACCGTTTACGGTAAATTTCGGCCATGAAAATCGGGATTTTGTCGGACACACACGGGGAACTGCCGCTTCCGGTACGTCGTTTCCTCGAACCTTGCGCGCATCTGTGCCATGCGGGCGATATCGGAGGCTTGCCGCTTCTGGACGAGCTTTCCGCGTTCAAACCGNTCACCGCTGTCTTCGGCAATATCGATGATTGGGCGGTGCGCCGCACTTGTCCGCAAACCGCCGTCTTCTCCATAGAGAGCTGCAAGGTTCTCATGACCCACATAGGCGGCTACCCGGGGCGTTATGCACCCGGAATTNCCTCCCTTTTGGAACGGGAAAAGCCCGACTTGTTTATAGCCGGGCATTCGCATATTCTGAAAATCATGCCCGACACCAAGCGGGGTTTTCTGTATATCAATCCCGGGGCGGCGGGCTGCAAGGGTTTTCACAGCCGTATCACCGCCGTGCGTCTGGATGTGGAGGGAAAGAAGTTTTCTAATTTGGAAGTTTTTGATTTGGAAAGGAGTGCTTATGTACGTAGTTGATGAAGAATTTGAGAAAAAGGAGATTTTGCGGAAATACCGCATGATTTTCAAGGCGTTCAAGCGCGAAATAAGCTCCGAAGAGCACGAAGCCATCCACAAGGCCTTTACCTTGGCGGTGAACGCACACGAACACACCCGCCGCAAATCGGGTGAACCGTATATCTATCACCCTTTGGAGGTGGCGTATATCGTGGTGGCNGACATCGGTCTGGGACCTACCGCCGTAGTCTGCGCCCTC
Organism: bacterium; assembly: GCA_014803485.1. Taxonomy (GTDB): domain Bacteria; phylum Bacteroidota; class Bacteroidia; order Bacteroidales; family P3; genus Pullibacteroides. The sequence continues at coordinate 6,895 of JAAVBQ010000040.1, forward strand.
CTGCACGATGTGGTGGAGGATACCGAATATACCCTTTCCGATATCGAGAGCCGTTTCGGGGCCGATGTAGCCCGTATCGTGGACGGNCTCACGAAGATAGACTCCATTTTCGACCAAAACGAATCCTTTTCCATNCAAGCCGAAAACTTCAAGAAACTGCTTTTTTCGCTCAGCGACGATGTGCGCGTGATACTCATCAAATTAGCCGACCGTCTGCACAATATGCGCACGCTCGATTCCATGCCTCGCGACAAGCAGCTCAAGATCGCTTCCGAAACCATTAACCTGTATGTGCCGCTCGCCCTCCGCCTCGGGCTTTATTCCATCAAGAGCGAGTTGGAGGATTTGGCGCTCAAATACACCGAACCCGACGCCTACAACTATATCACCGAAAAAATCAAGGAAGGCGAGGCCGAACGGGAGAAACTCATCAACACGTTCATCGGCCCTATCCGCAAGCGGCTGGAAGACGAGTGCCTCAAATTCTCCATTTCGGGAAGAATCAAATCCATCTGTTCCATCTGGGGCAAGATGAAGAAGAAGGGTGTGCCGTTCGAGGAGGTCTATGACCTGTTCGCCATCCGTGTGGTGCTCGATTCGCCCATAGAAAACGAAAAGGCCGACTGCTACAAGGTCTACTCGATTGTCAACAGTCTCTACCGCGCCAATCCCGACCGTCTGCGCGACTGGATCGCCATTCCCAAACCCAACGGATACGAGGCTCTGCATACCACGGTAATGAGTTCCTCGGGGCGGTGGATTGAGGTACAGATCCGCTCCAAGCGCATGGATGAAATCGCCGAACGTGGCTTTGCGGCGCATTGGCGGTATAAGAACGAGGGGNTGAACACCGAGGGGGAATCGGGGCTCGATCTTTGGCTCAACAAAATCAAGGAGATGTTGGAACACTCGGTAGACGACAATTCCTTGAGTTTCCTCAACGATTTCCGCCAGAACTTCTTCAGTAAGGAAATCTATGTCTACACGCCCACGGGAGAGGTCAAGTCGTTGCCCGAAGGCTCCACCGTGCTCGACTTCGCCTTTCACATCCACTCCCAGATAGGGTTCAGCGTGATAGGTGCCAAGATAAATCATAAGTTGGTGCCCATCAACGAAAAGCTCAAGAACGGCGACCAGGTCGAAATCATCTGTTCCAAAACCCAGAAACCTTCGGAAACGTGGTTGAANTTCGTGGTTTCCTCACGGGCNAAATCGCGTATCCGTCAATGGCTCCGCGAAGAACACGCCAAATTCTACGANCAGGGGAAGGAAACGCTCCGGCAAATGCTTTCTTCNCTCGCACTGCCCTTCTCGGAAGAAAATATCCGTAANGTGCAGGAATTCTTCTCGCTCAAAAACAAATCGGAACTGTTCTATTCGGCGGCCATGCACAAAATCGCCGAGCAGGATGTGGCCNCACTCTTCAAGGAACCCGAAGAGAAACACGACAATTGGCTGACGCGAATTTTCCGCACGGGTTCGTCGGGCAAGGAGGACAAACCTATGGTAAGCCTGCAGGATGCCATTCAGGCGCAGGTGGAAAACAAACCCGAGAGCATGCTTCTCGGCAAGGACATCAAGAATCCGAAATACATCATTCCCGACTGCTGTCACCCCATTCCCGGCGATGATGTCATCGGCATCATCATTCCCGGCAAAGGCATCGAGGTACACCGCACCAACTGCCCCAAGGCCATCGAAAAGATGTCGAGCTACGGCAACCGTATCGTCAAGGCCAAGTGGAAGAAAAACGAAAAGATNGGCTTGCTTACAGGTATACAGATCAGCGGTTTCGACCGTCCCGGCATGGCCAAGGATATTCTGGACCAAGTGGCCTGCGACAACCAAATCAACATTCGTTCCATTGCAATGAAGGCGGCCGAGGGTGTCTATGAAGCCACGATNATGCTTTATATCAACAACACCGACCATCTGCAAGCCACTATCGAACGGGTGAGCCGCGTGGAGGGCGTGGAGAAGGTACGGCGCATCGACCATAGCAATTAAAAACATAAACGATATGAAAATCTTGGTTCTCAACTGTGGAAGTTCGTCCATCAAATATCAACTGATAGACATGGACAACAATGCCCAAGTGATGGCGAAAGGCGTGGTGGAGAAAATCGGACTCGAACAAAGCGACCTCNCNCATCAGGCTTTCGGAGGNGAAAAGCATAAGGTTTCCAAACNCTGCCCCGACCATCAGGTGGGCATCAACTGGGTGTTGGAATACTTGGTTCATCCGCAATACGGTGTCATCAAGAGTCTTGACGAAATCAACGCCGTGGGACACCGTGTGGTGCACGGAGGCGAAATCTTCAAGGACAGCACCCTCATCACGCCCGAGGTAATGAAACAACTCGATGCCTGCATTCCGTTGGCTCCCCTTCACAACCCTGCCAATATCAAGGGTATCACNTCCATGCAGAACCTTCTGCCCAATGTGNCGCAGGTGGCTGTCTTCGACACTTCCTTTCACCAGACCATGCCCGAACACGCCTATATGTATGCCGTGCCCTACAAATTCTACCGCAACGACCGCATGCGCCGCTACGGTTTCCATGGCACAAGCCACAAGTTTGTGGTGAAGAAAGCTGCGGAATTGGCGGGATTGGACATCAACCGCTGCAAAATCGTTTCCTGTCATTTGGGCAACGGGGCCTCTCTTGCGGCGGTGGAAAACGGNAAAAGCGTGGACACGACCATGGGCTATACCCCTGTGGAAGGTCTCGTGATGGGGACNCGCGCCGGCGACCTCGATTTGGGGGCGGCCATGGCGATTATGGAAAAGGAGAATCTCACGCCCAAACAGGCCAACGCCTATTTCAGCAAACAGTGCGGTCTGCAAGGCATTTCGGAGGTGTCGTCGGATATGCGCGAACTGCGTGCCGCCGCCGCGGACGGCAACGCTCAGGCGGCGCTGGCCCTGAAGATGTTTGCCTATCGTTGCAAGAAGTATATCGGAGCCTACGCGGCGGCGATGGGNGGCGTGGATCTGGTGCTCTTTACGGGAGGTATCGGTGAAAACGACGCAGCCATGCGCGAAGCCGCCTGTCAAGGTNTGGAATTCATGGGCATCGAAATGGATACCGCCAAAAATGCCGGCATTCATGGCCAAGACGCCCTTGTTTCCACGCCCGCTTCCAAGGTAAAAGTGGTTGTGGTGACCACCGACGAGGAAAAGGTAATCGCCACCGACACCTTGCACATCATAAGCAAATAAAAAACAGACATACTATGGATTTTGACGTAATCGTTATCGGCAGCGGCCCCGGAGGCTATGTGGCTGCCATTCGCGCCTCTCAGTTAGGATTGAAGACCGCCGTGGTGGAACGCGCCGAAATGGGCGGCATCTGCCTCAATTGGGGTTGCATCCCCACCAAAGCCCTGCTCAAGAGCGCGCAGGTATATCAATACGCCAAACACGCCGCCAACTA
>JAAVBQ010000041.1 GCA_014803485.1 bacterium
AGGAAAGATTTTGAGGAATTGGCTAAAAATTTGGGTATTGAACAGATTGTTGTAGACCGTCTGATTAATAAATATGTTAGATTGTTGCCTAAATTTATGACGGTTATCCAAAATTCATTTTTAAGCCTTGATCTTCAGGATAAATATATTGATTTTTTGAATAGAAGGATAGCGAGAATTATCAAAGAGATATGAGAATAACGCTTTTATTGACACTTTTATTGTCGGTGATGATGACTGACGCACAAAATACGGTATATGTAACCGCCAACGGGCAGACCAAGGCCTTGACATTGGCCGATAACGCGGCGACGCGCCAGTGGGAGGAACGGCTGGCGGCGGGCCCGATGACCATACAAATGCATGATTACGGCGGGTTTGAGAAAGTGGGGTCGTTGCCACAGGCCTTGCCCCGCGAGGACAAGCAGACAAACACGGTGTGCGGCGACGTGATGCTGTATCAGGGCAACAACATCGTTATCTTTTACGGAGAAAACGCCTGGGCCTATACGCCGCTCGGCAAGTTGGAGGGCACGGCGGCGGAAATCAAGGACTTTTTAAGCGGCAACAGCCTCAACGTAACCTTTTCTTTGGGGAGCGTAACCACCAACGAAGATTTGAAGAAGCCCCGCACCGGCCAACCCTCGGAAATCTACGACCTGCAAGGCCACCGCATCCACCTCAAGGGCGCCCCCCTCTCCTCCCTCCCCTCCGGCATCTACATCATCAACGGCGAGAAACGGTTGGTGAAGTAGCGAACACGGATGAGGGAAAAATATATCGCAGGAGATTGAGCTGATTCAAATGCAGTAGAATATTTATCAAATATTTAATGCCATTTTCCTTTGATTTAACCATATTCGAACGGGATTGGTATATTCCTTCCACCCATTGAGTTTAGACGCCTCTGCCATTATACGCGAAAGTTCTGTTTCTCGGCTTCCTCCGAGTTTATTGATTAAATCATTTAGATATTGATGTTTATCTGACACCCCCCGTATTGATTTTGCAAAGACGATGATTTCATTGTCCGAATCAGAGGAACATAAGATTTCATGAATATACTCGTCGGGCGATTTGCCAGCCGGTAATTCAAATTGTAATATTTGAGATAGTAAAATTTGTCTTTGTTCTTCTTTTCCCTCTTCTGTGCCTGATATAGATTTTTTCATCATATTCATACGCGCTTCCTCTGTATGATACTTGTCCCCATCTGTAACTGTGACAATATTATCATTTAATTTTCCAGATAATTGCAATCCAGCAATTACACGAAATGCATTCCCTGCATCACCAAAGATTCGAATAGACACCTTTGCTTTCATTTTAAGTTCTGCAGTAATATTTTCAACAATTGCCTTTGACACATCATCCTCAACAAAGATTTCAATAGGCCTAATGGAATCACCTGTAAGTCGTTCTATACATTCCGTTGTAGTTTGTTCCAAACATAAAGTATCGGAACCGTTTATGGAAGGTACAATATGTCGAATATTGATATCTGTTCTCTCGACTAATTCTTGTCTATGAGAGGTAAATACAACTTGTACATTTTTTTCTTTTGCTATTTGTACTATATGACCAACCAATTTATTCAGTGCGCTACTATGAAGCGTTAAATCGATCTCGTCTATTACAATTAAAGAGTATTTAGGGGCGTTCACCAATATTGATAGCATTTTAAATAGTCTTTGTTCCCCTGCACCCATAGAAAGAGAGATGTAATCAATATCACCGTTTTTACAACTAAGATAACTCTTTTGTGTACTACTTGTCCGATGTTCATACCTTGAATATGGGAAATTCATAACATCACTTGCAATACGAATTATCTCGTTAGACTTTGTGATATCTTTTGTGTTATTTAAGTGTATGATTTCATGCTTTTCTATTTCAACATCTGGAACACTTGTGTTTATACCTATAAAATAGACATCACGCGCAGGACGTTCACCATAGTCATGAAGCCAACGATTTTTTTTCTTGTATATTGTTTTTTCAAAGGTTTTAGTTTGCCCATTTTCAGAATAAGAACCCTTATATGTGAATTTGCTGTTTTGCCAATTAAGTCCATCTACCGATATAAAAAAATTACTATACTTATAATTTATTCTTCTAGTATCCACAGGTTTATATAAGCATAATAAAACATGTAAAATTGTAGATTTCCCACAACCATTTGGGCCAAATATGCCTGTAACATTCTTTTCTCCTAAACTAAATGTTACATTTTTTAGCCCTTTTAACTGCTCGAAATGTATTTCAGAAAGTTTTTGTTGTTCAGCCATATCAATTATATTATTCATTAAAGTTTCGCTTCTTTCAGGTCGATGCGGGCTTTTTTGTTGTGTTTCTCCAGCAAAAATAGCAAATGTCCACCATTGAGTAGCGTTAACGGTTTCCCTTTGGCGAAGTTGTATGAATCCGCGCCATAATCTGAGGTGGTAATCAGAATACCTTTGTTTGCTCCTTCGTTGATGACGGTACCGTACAAATCCCGCACGGCGGACACCCCAACCGTATTCGTATATCGTTTAGCCTGTATCACTATTTTACCTCCTCGAATCGGGTCGGGGTCAAAAGCAACCGCATCCACACCGCCGTCGCGACTCGCTTGGGTAATCTTTACTTCACCGCCGTTTACGTTAAACTCCAAGTCGAACAACTCCCTGACAAGATGTTCAAACTCTTCCCAATCCATCGTGGCAAGATTGGTGGAAGTATCGGTTTCCACCGCATGAGCCTCAACAAAACGCTTGTCCGTTTTATCTAATTGTATCAAGGGTACAATCGGAGATTGGTCATGCAGTTTCGCTCCGCTTACGCCTTTGAAATGTTTGAAACAAGCCTTGCAATCAACATACTTAAGGTCAATGGCTTCAAATTCCTGCCGATTGACTTGAACAGACAAGATGCAATTATCCATTAACTGACCTGTCGCCTGATTTCTTGTTTTCAACCGGCCATTGAAGCAAACCGTATCAACCTTCTTTAAGTCGTCGAAGTGGAATATCTCGGCAATCGATCGTATGATGATTTTATAGATTAGTTCATCATATAATCTATTCAGTTCTGTTTTTGAAAGATATTTTATCTCGGAGCTCTTGGTTTTATACTCTTTTATCTCCTTGATGTTGGGAGTGTCGTCAATGGAGGGTAAATAATAATCCACCACTAATAGTTTGTTCTCGTCGTTATACTCGATAGTGGGATTACACTCAAATTCGAAAGGATAAAACGAATCTTGCAAAATGAAACACAAAAATTCTGCAACCGCATCATTCTCGGCATAGGCACGTTGATACTTTTGAGCCTTATCTATTTTGTTTTGTTGTGCCGACTCAAAGACATCGGCTATTTTCTTATATTTTTTGGCAACAGATTTCTTGTATTGCAAAACAGCTTCATCCAAATATTCTAATCCATTCAGTTTCTTTCTCTTCGCATTTATAAACTCTTTTCTTCTATCTTCCAACTCCTTTTGTAGGTCTGCTTTTTCCTTTTGTAGGTCTGCTTTTTCCTTTTTGCATATATCGGACATGTTCTTTATCTGTTCTTGGTGATACGCTTGCCTTAATTGCAGCCCTGCCACCTGATCTTTCCAATACTTATAGCTTTCATATTTTTCATTGCTCCATCTCTCTGACAGGCGCACGTTCCAGAAGTTTTGGCTGGATTGAGCTTTTTCTATTGCCTCTTTAACATATTTAAGTTGTTCAACTTCCTCTTTTTTTCTATTTTCAACAACTTGTTTTTGTATTTCAGTTTCAAAATCACCAATCTTTCTATTACATATATGTTCAAAATCTGTAAACTCGTCTTTCAGCGTATTTAACTCTCTTACTAAAGCTTCTTCCTTTACTTTACAAACTTCTTCTACTGCATCAACTTTATAATATGGAATCCCTAAATAAAAACCATACGTCTTCTCTTGGAGAGAATTATAAGGAAAAATTTTATAAAGCCTTGAAAATGTTTTGTTGCAAACATTCTTTAGGTAAAACGGAATAATACTATCCGCTATTTCCTGAGATAGAAAACTATCCTTTTGTTCATAGAGACGGTACTTATAACCCTCAAAATTATATTCAGAAGGTCTCTCCGGATAATCAATCTTATCTATCAACTCTTGTATGTCTATTATTTTCAGTTTCATATTTACAAAAAATTTACTCTATCTATTGCAAAAATACTATAAATAACTATTTAATTACAACGCATCTATTCTTTTTCACAAATCCAAAAACCGTTTTTTTGTTGTTTCGTTTCCGTAAAACGATATTTCATAACCAAATGCTATTATTTCCCAATATAGCAAACTAAACTTCATCACCTCGGGAGGGATGCATATATTTGGAGAACTAATTGTGATTAAAATCGCAGACACCTGTCAGAATGCCATCTATTTGTCATGAACTTGAATTCTTTTTATGCCAAATGTATATTGGCATATTTATTGCCTTACTTTGTTTGAAACTAAAATATAAAGCATATGGGCATTAAACCAGGTCCCAAAAGGATTGCAAAATCCACGGGAAAACCAGACAGACGCCAGAGAGACAACAAGAAAACCCCAGGAAACACACCGTCTCTCAAACCCCACATTCATAAAAAAGGGGATTAAAAAANACACCGCTGTACTTAATGTTGCAGCGGTGTTTTCGTTAGAGTATTCAATAAAGCAAATAGCACCGTGACAGTTTTCACACCCTCGAACCGACAAGAATCTCTGCCCTCACAGCAATGCATAAGGTGTAGACNGATAAAAATGTGTATCTTCGAAGCCCTATGAACGCCAAAGCCAAAGGTTATAGCCCCCGCGACGGCGCGGCGGCCACCGACATGGTTCCCCGTTACGCCATCACCACCTATACCCGATAGGGTATTATATTTGTCTGCCCCCTTGTTTATACCCGATAGGGTGTAATCTTTAGGTCTAATGGAGATTTCGGGTGATAAGTCTGCATTTCAATAGTATCGGAAACTACTTGAAGTGCCGTTTGATACGTTCCCTGTCCTCCATCGCTTTCTCGTTCTTATGGTATAGTTCGATATAGACAATTCGCCTCTCTTGTTCAAAATAGGCATAAACCAAACGGAACCCACTTTGCACACCCTTGCCTTTAAACGATTGGCTGGCTATCTTTTTTACTTTAATAACGCAGGTTTCTATGCCCAATCCCTCTATCCTGAAACTGAAAGTCGGATTGGCATCGGGATTGATTCTCAAAACCATTCCAAGCACCTCAATGTCCCTCTCCAGCGTGCGGTATTTCTTCAACAAGCGTTTTAAATCCTTGTCGAATTCGGTCAACGTCTCGATACTAATCATCGTCCTCCCCGTTATAGGTCCTCACCGAGTAAGGAACATCCCTGTAAAACACCAATTCGTAATCGATTATCTGGCGATCCTTAGCGGCTTTCCACGGCATATCCCCGTGCGAATACTCGCTGATTTCTGTTGCGGACATTCCGCTCAATTTATCAAGAACGTTGTTCACTACATCTAATTCCGCACCGTTGAACAGTTTTTTGTTCGCGCTTACCAAAGGCAGATAGCGTTTCTGAGAATAGCCAAAATAATCTACCGTCAAAGATTTTAGTTGTCCCGAGGCCTCCATATCGCTCAAAATTGCAGAAACCTCCCGAGGCACCGGGCCATTGGCCAACTTTCTGTATGTCGCTCCCGAAAGATGTTCTTCGTAAATCTCATAGTAATTGAAATCACAGAAATAAAGAAGCTTATACAATACTGTCTCTCCGATATTGGGTTTTCCGGCACAACGTTCCAAGATATACAATATCAGGTTGGTCAACTTTTCTTTATTCAAATGGGGTTGCGACTGACGCACCACCGGTTCGGCGGTTTCCTGTTCTTCCATAACAGACGGCATATCGTATTTGAAATCCGCCGACATAATTTCATCCAGCGAGAAATTCAACACATTGGAAAATTTCAGAAGTTCTATCGCGCTGACATTCCTTTTCCCCAATTCGACTTGCGTTAAAGAAGGCCGGGAAATACCGGTTTCAGAAGCTAATTTTTCTTGAGAAATCTTGCCTCTGGTTCGAAAATATGCAATTCTCTTTCCTATTTCCTTGTTATCTAAAACAGTATTCATTTCCTACCTCTTTGATGTTGCAAAGATAGAAAATTGTTTTAATTTAAAACATATCAATGTGTCATTTTCTTACCTTTTAGAGATAGATTGTGCAATGCAGTACAAATACGATTGTGGACTACCCACTATATATATGACGATGTTTTTATAGCGGGAAAATGTGTATCTTCGAACCGCGATGAACGCTATGAACACCAAAGCCAAAGGTTATATTATCGGCTCGATTGCGGCGGCCACGTATGGGCTGAACCCGCTGTTCGCGCTNCCGCTCTACNNNGCGGGGCTCGANCCGGATTCGGTGCTGTTCTTCCGCTACCTGTTCTCGCTNCCNATTTTGGCGTTGATGATTAAGNTGCGCGGCCGCAATTTCAAGTTGCAACGCAAGGAAATNCTGCCTGTNGCGCTCATGGGCTTTTTGTTCGCCATCTCATCGCTCACGCTNTTCCAAAGCTACAACCACATGGCGGCCGGCATCGCCTCCACGCTGCTGTTCGTCTATCCGATNATGGTGGCGCTCATTATGGCCGTTTGCTTCAAGGAAAAACTCNCGTGGANNACCGCGCTCTGCATTNTGCTGGCCTTGAGCGGNATCGCNTTGNTATACNGAGGNGAGGACGGCGANACNCTCAGNCTTNTCGGNGTGGCGCTCGTTATGATTTCGTCGCTCTCNTATGCNATTTATATCGTAAGNGTGAACCGCCCCATACTGAAGAACATCGCCACGCTCAAACTCATGTTCTACGGGCTGGCTTTCGGGATGCTNATCTTTCTCGTGCGCCTCGANTTCGGACAGAGCCTCAAGCTCGTGCCCTCCGACCAATGGTATCTGTGGGGTTCCCTTATCGCGTTGGCCATCTTCCCCACCGTCATTTCATTGGGCTGCACCACCTTGGCTATCCAATACATAGGCTCCACNCCNGCCGCCATTCTCGGTGCGCTGGAACCTCTTACAGCCGTGGTCATCGGCGTGCTCGTGTTCGGNGAACCGCTCACGCCNCGCCTCCTGTGCGGCATCGTNCTNATCGTGGCCGCCGTNACGCTCGTGGTGGCCGGCGGAAACTTCACCACCTATCTCGTGCGCTTTCGCAAGATGTTNCCCAAACTTCCGTTTAAAAAGAANTAGTTTTATGTTACACTGGGAACGNCTCGATACAAAACATAGGCTTTATCCGTTTGCNGAANATTTGNTGCANACGGCATTNCCTGCCGATGAAAGGCGGGACGACGCACAGCAACGCGAATACACCGACCGCAAGGCGGAATTTTCAGCCTACGCGCTCACCGACGGCGACGAACCGATAGGACTCATTACNTGTTGGCATTTTTGCGGCGGCAAGAGCGAAAATTTTGTCTATGTGGAACATCTTGCCGTTGCNCCNTCNAAAAGAAANGGCGGNTATGGCGCGGAGATNCTGCGNTCACTCAAGGAAAGGCACAAAGGAATCNTNGTGNTGGAAGTGGAACTGCCGCAAGACGAGATGAGCCGCCGAAGAATCGCTTTTTATGAACGCAACGGCTTTACACTTTGCCGCCTCCCCTACCTGCAACCGCCCTACCGCCCCGNNNACACNNCCNTNCCNATGNACCTGATGTTCNACGGCACAGCCTCGCCCGCCCCANTCTTCAACACCATACGCGACACGATTCATCGCCATGTTTACGGAGTGGTGCAACCTGCTTAATTTACCTTAACCTTCGTTTCAAGAAAAAGCGGCGGGTGGCGAACAACAACAGCAAGGTGCCGCCGAGCTGCGACAGCGCCGTAACGCCGAACGCCGCCGCATACCCCACGTATTCAATC
>JAAVBQ010000042.1 GCA_014803485.1 bacterium
GAACGCGCACCATCGTACAAGGAGTTCGTGCAGAACATGGAACTGAAGATGCAGGACGAGGAGTTTTTGGAGGACGTGACGCCTCTACTCCGACCGGAGATTGAGTTCAATCCAAAGAAGGCATATTCGCTAGTGTATGAGAAACTGATAGACAGGATGCCAGGGAGGAGGGATTGATATGGCGATAAAAGACAAAACGCTATTTCACCCGCACCAACCTCTACAAGTACCTGACGGAAAACGGCGACTTGGAGCGGGCGATGTTGAACTCCGAGAAACTTTGCCAACTTTGCAAAGATTCACCGGAGGACTTGATGGCGTACTCGGAGGTACACAAGGTTATTAATGCGATTAATGATTTAAGATAATCTTCGCACTAGCACTAGCAATATTCCACTTAACCAACAAAACGCGCTTAAATAATGAAAACCATCCACTTTGACTTTGAACATTGTTTTGGCATATCCAAGCTTGAGACAACCATTGATTTTGAACGATGCAATGCAATAATGATTTATGCACCTAACGGTACTATGAAAACATCATTTGCCAAAACGCTTCAATTATTGAGTTCTAAACCGACCATAGGAAAAAAAGCTAAACGAAGTGAAGTAAAAGAACCTATTTGTGATAGATTGTACAAAAGTTTACCCACAAAATCAGAAGTAACCATTGAAGATGGAAGTAAACTAAACCCAGAAAGTATATTTGTCGTAAATCCTGATGACGGAAGATATGATGCAACCGAAAGCGTTACAAGTTTCCTTGCCAGTACAGAATTAAAAGAAAGATACGATAACGTAATTAAAAAGATTAATCGTGCCAAAGATCTTTTTATCAAACAATATAAAAAAGTATCGCAAAGTTCTGATTGCGAAGAAGAATTGATTTCTTGCTTTTCTACTGCTGACAACTCTTCTATATACGATATTCTGGATACATTAAAAAAGGAAATAGATACGACCCATTACCCTCTTTATTCCATACGATTTAATGATATTTTCGACAAAACAGGCCTAGTAAAAGACTTCTTAAACAAACACACATCTCACTTGGCGTTATTCGTTGATCGTTATAGGGCTTTACTATCGCAATCGGTATTCTTTCACGTTTCAGATGATGGAAAATCGACATTTGGAACCTATCAGGCTAAAATTCTTAGTAATGGATTGAAAGATGACTCATTTTTCAAGGTTAATCACAAATTACAGCTACAAGACAATAGCAGTATTAGCTCTCGAGATGAATTAGATGAAAAGATTGCTAATGAAATCAACGCAATCGAAACAGATACTGAGTTACAAACAATATTTAGAAGTATTCTTGAACAACTTGATGGGAATACAGTACTTCGCACATTCCAAAATTGCATACGCAATAACATGACTATTCTTGATGAGCTTAACGATTATGAATGTTTTAGAAAAAAGATGCTTTTAGGATATCTTTCCGATGGAGAAACAAGGAGTGCTTTTAATGAGTTATACACCCTATACTCTTCAAATAAAGAGGAGTTAATACAGATTATACATGATGCACAAGCCGAACAAACCCGATGGAAAAATATAATAGAGTTATTTAATGCTCGTTTTTATGTCCCATTTGAAGTAAAAATTGATAATCAGGAAGATATTATACTGAGACAACAAACGCCAAAACTAACTTTTGTGTATCATACTCCAATAGGTGCGTCAATCAAGCAATCTAGAGAGGAATTATTAGATATCCTTTCTAATGGTGAAAAGAGAGCCTTTTTCATTTTACAAATGCTTTTCGAAATAGAAGCGCGTAAAGACAGCGAATATGAGACCTTGGTCGTGTTAGATGATATTTCAGACTCATTTGATTATCAGAATAAGTTTGCCATTATTGAGTATATTAACGACATTTCAAATAACAGCAATAATAAATTTAAGGTTATCCTTCTGACGCACAATTTTGATTTTTATAGAAATGCCACTCAACGACTTCATATTAAGAAGTGTTTTATGGCGACGAAAGAGCTCAACGGAAGTATTACCCTATCTCCAGGACAATATGTCTTGCACATTCCTTTTGAGACCGAGATAAAAGATGTAAACACATCCAACTTTATTTGTATGATACCCTTTGTGCGTAACATCATTGAATATACAGAAGGAAATGAGAGCACAGACTATATGACGCTTACCAAGTGTCTGCATTTAATGGATGCCACAATGACACTTACTGATACAGAAATAGATAACGTAATTCGCAGACATATAAAAAAAACTCAATACAATTACACTCCTACTGACAAAAAACTGATTGACATCATTTTTGAAGAAGCCGAATCTATAATTCAGAATATTACAGATGATCATCATATCGAGAACAAAGTGGTTTTATCTATTGCCATTCGCCTCAAAGCAGAAACTTATATGAAAACACAACTCTTGGCAATAGGAGAGACCGAAGAATCATTAAAGTCCAGTAAAAGCCAAACTACTAAATGGATTAGAAAGATGAACGAGAAATATCCTGACCTGCCAAATTTAAAAATACTGGAACGCGTGAATATGATGACACCAGAATGCATCCATCTAAATAGTTTTATGTTTGAGCCTCTAATAGACATGTCTATTAGGCCTCTTTCTCAACTATATAAAGACGTAAATGCCCTAAGCTAAAAGTAGCCAAAAGTCGAGTTGCTTACACATCAACTTTTGGCTACCATCACAAATGTCTTAATCTCCGATTCATCGACCGAATACAAGTCTCATTATGAATATCCAATTAAGACTTTGATGCATACGGCGGTTTATTCTTTGTAAGATAAGTATTCAAACCGCTTTGTGCATCGGCAAGACGTTTCATGGTAGTAAGATGATGTACTCCACAAGAAGCAAGTGTGTATGTATAAACAGCTCCACTTGTAAAGTAAATGGTCATGTAATCATCACCATAATCATACCCCATTATTCCTGTACGTTTGCCCGTTGAAGAACTAATACTTGAATAACTCTTCATACGCAAAATAGAATTTGGATTAAACTTCTGCATAACACCTCGCCAGTTATGCCTTGGCAACTCATTTAATATAGATGAGCGTATTTTAACTTTCCAAATAATATGCCAAGAACACAACTCTGCCACAATGACATACTCTATCCATTAAAATAGAGCATAAGAGACAAAAATTATGATGACGTTTGTTCAACTTTTCTCCTATCGCAATAGATTTCATCTTACCGCATTCATCTCATCCACCAAGTCTTGATAGGTGGTTACCTTATGATAGCGCACGTTGTCGGTTGAAATCTCTTTGAACAACTTGGCGCAACAGTCTATTTTGGCGTTTTCTATCGCGTTGAGTTGCATAGATTGCAACGAACCTTTTGTTTCAGCGATAAAGAAGATATGCTTGACCTTGCCCCGTTGCATGGCAATCGCCCAGTCAGGAGCATAATTGCCTACCGGTGTGGGGATTTGGAAAGAACGCGGTAGCTTGGCGTAAACAACCACTTCGTTTGCCTCGTCCAAATCATGGGCGAAGTTACGCTCACCTTGGCTGTCCGATACCACGTAATCGGTAACATGTTTGGAGGCTTGATAACCCTTGTCGAAGTCCGCTTTGCTTGCCGCCGTGAAGATATCGGCTAAACGCTTTCCTTCTTACCCACCACTGTAGAAGGACGGAATTTCACCTTTATACCTTGGGGTGTCATACGCGTTAAATTTGATTGAATTTAACGTTTGGCAAGAAACTAAAATCACAACCGCTCCGATTCTTGCGAGACGAATTGAAAGAACATAACGTAATAGATAGGCAGGTAGGTAATTCCTTTCTTGGTAAACACCTCTCTCTCGTTGGATAGGACGTAAGCCTGCCTAATAGGATAGTCGGGCAGATTCAGAAAGTGGTCCAATGCACTGTGAACGGTATAATCCTTGCCAGACTTCACTTCTATGGGAATAGAGGAAAGATGGTCCGGATCATCGATCAGGTAATCGACTTCACCGTTTTTTTTATTGTCGTAATAATAGAGGTTGAACCCATGTGCACGTAACTCCTGCGCCACCACAGTCTCATAAACAGAACCCAAATTGATGCCGTTTTTATCGGACATAATGGCGGAGATATTGTTCTGGTAAAAGATGCCCGATAAGATACCTACATCGTTCAGATAAAATTTGAGCAAATTCTTTCCGACATTCTGCACCAAAGGAAAGGATGGTTGACTAATGGCCTGCACAGCGAGCGTAACACCGGCAGAAATCAAATATTCGAATTCATCGGTATAGTTCACCGCCCGTTGCCATGTCTTGTTTTCTATATCCTTAACGACAACCCGTTTTTTCTTGTTCTCCAAGTTGGACGGAATCATATCGAAAATGCGGCGTATCTTCAGTCGTTTGTTGTTTTCCTCTTCGTATTTCGAGGCGTCGATCCCATACATCCTGTGCACTTCGTTCTGAATTTTTCGGAACTCGACAACATTCCGGTTTTCCAAATAAGATACCACCGCATCGGGCAGACCTCCTACCAAAAGATATTTTTTGAAAAAATCCAGCATCTTGACATGCAGGGCCTCCGGCAGAGAGGTCTGTCGGACAAAGTGGTCCCGCATGGTTGCGATAGCGGTTTCGCCTACGCCGTTGGCAAGAAGAAACTCCTCAAAGTCCAACGGATACATATGTTCGAAAGAAAGACTACCGATAGGTATTGATTGCGTATTCTTCAATGCGATGCCTAGTTGCGAGCCACTGGCTATGTAGGTGAACTTATTGTCTCTCATCAGGAATTTCACCAACGTAAACAGATGGTCGTATGCTTGAATTTCATCAATGAAAACGAGTGTGGAAGCCTTGTCTTTTATCTTATCTCCGGCAAAAGCACTGAGTGCCAGATAGAAATCGGAAACCGTCTTGGCCTCGGCAAATAGTCTGGCATTTAGTTTGTCCTCTTCCATATTGATTTCGATATAGTTGGGGAACATTTTCTGCCCTACCCAACGCACGATATAAGACTTGCCGATTTGCCGAGCCCCATCAATAACCAACATACGATTGGACGGTGCGGCCAAATAATCCTCTATACGCTTTGCAATCTTGCGATATAACATAATATACTGTTATTATGCCACAAAGATAACAATTATTTTACACCGAACTGCGTTTTCCTATAAATTTAGGCCTCAAAAAACTGCGTTTTCCTATAAATTTAGGTCTCGAAAAACTGCGTTTTCCGAATACCTGTTTATTAGAACAGGCTCAACTGTTCGTTAGGGTCGGCATCGGCGTTCGTTTCGGGAAGCATCGGCTCCGCTCCGTTTTCCTCCCTGCCCACCTCCGTCTGCAAGGCCTCGTAATCCGGGTCTTCCTGCAAGGGTTCGAGCCATTCCACTTTCTTTATCGCATAATTGGAAAGCCGTTTCCCCTTGGCCTTGAAGCCCTTCACACCGATAAATTCCGCCGCATCCACCACCAAATCCTCCACCTCCTTCTTGTTGGCACGCGCATCGAAAACCACCCGCAACTGCGGATAGGCATTCAGGCTGAGGCTGATGAAACGGCTGGTTTCTTCTTCCACAAAACTTTGCCGCTTGTCGCTGTCTTCCACCACAAAACGCTTGATATACCAATAGCCCGACTTGTTCTCGCGATAGACGGCCGTCACAACCCGTTGCGGATAATGCTTGGCAATCTGAATCATGTCTTCTTCGAAATGGTTACCCAAATCGAAACTCATCAGGCGGTAGGCGCCCGTTTCCATCAACGTGAGGATACGGTCCTCGCCCTTGAACTCGCCCAAATACTGGCCGCGTTCCTCCACATTGAGGCGTTTTACGGTTTCGTCGTACCAAATCTTGCGCGCCCCCAGCGTGGAAACGCCGGCATCTTTCAACTCAATGCGTTTCACCGCGTTGCGCGAAAGGATATTGCCCATGCTGCTACGTCCTTTCACCGCCAGATCCTTGAAATCGTAGTCGAAAACCAGTTTCTTGAGTTTGGGCTTGAAGCGCAGCTGCACGCGCACCGTTTCGGCCTCCCCGTTGGGATTGGCCGTGAAATAAAGCACCTGCGAGCCCTTGGTGCCTTTGGTGAGGTCGTAATCCTTGTCGCGGGTGATGCCGCCCACCGCAAAACGTTTGGCATAGGCCACACCGTCTTTGCCGTCGCTGTAGACCATATTGTAAATCGTGCGCTCGTCGTTGCGCTTGAACACACCCACATGAATGATGTCCTCGCCCACAAACACCTTCTCCCCCACCTTCACCACCTTGAAAATACCGTTGCGGCGGAAAACAATGATGTCATCGATGTCGGAGCACTCGCACACATACTCATCCTTGCGCAAGCCCGTGCCCACAAAGCCCTCGGCGCGGTTCACATAGAGCTTCTCGTTGGTGGCCGCCACCATATTGGCCTGAATGTTCTCGAAATTGCGGATTTCGGTCTTGCGCTCCCGCCCTGCCCCGTATTTCTTCTTAATATTCTGAAAATAAGCGATAGCATAGTCGGTGAGGTTCTCCAAATCGTAACGCACCTGCTTCAACTCGCTCTCGATGCCCTTGATTTTTTCGTCGGCCTTCTTGATGTCGAATTTCGAAATCTTGCGCACGGGCTTTTCCACCAAGCGCAACACATCTTCGGCCCCCACCTTCTTGCCGAGCTTCTTCTCGAACGGCACAAAAGCCTTCTGCATCGCCTTGAGCTGGTCTTCCCACTTGCTCGTGTCCTTTTCCAACAGACGATAGATGCGCTCCTCGAAGAAGATTTTTTCCAACGACGTGCGGAACCACTCGTCCTGCAACTCACCGATACGGATTTCCAACTCCTTCTTCAACAACTCCTGCGTGTTGAACGTCGATACGCGCAACATCTCGCCCACCCCCAAGAAACAAGGCTTCTGCCCGGAAATCACACAGGCGTTGGGAGAAAGCGACAGTTCGCAATCGGTAAAGGCATAGAGCGCGTCTATGGTGGTGTCGGGCGATACGCCGGGTTGCAGATGCACCAATATCTCGGCTTTCTCGGCCGTGTTGTCCTCCACCTTGCGGATTTTGATCTTGCCTTTCTCACCCGCCTTCAAGATGCTTTCTATCAACGAAGTGGTGGTAGTCCCGAAAGGAATTTCCTGAATCACCAACGTCTTTTTGTCCACCACGCCGATTTTGGCACGCACCCGCACCTTACCCCCTCGCAGACCATCGTTATAGTTGGCCACATCGATGCTGCCGCCCGTGGGGAAATCGGGATAGAGCTCAAATTTCTGCCCCTTGAGCACCTTGATGGAAGCGTCTATGAGTTCGTTGAAATTGTGCGGCAGGATTTTGCAGGCCAAGCCCACAGCGATGCCCTCCACCCCTTGAAAAAGCAGAAGCGGAAACTTGACGGGAAGCGCCACCGGCTCGCGGTTGCGCCCGTCGTAGGAAGCCTTCCATTCGGTGGTCTTTTCGTTGAAGGCCACCTCGAGCGCAAAAGGCGAAAGACGCGCTTCTATATAACGGGGCGCGGCCGCCGAGTCGCCCGTAAGGATATTGCCCCAGTTCCCCTGACAGTCTATCAGGAGGTCTTTCTGACCCAACTGCACCAAGGCGTCGCCGATGGAGGCATCGCCGTGGGGGTGATATTTCATGGTGTTGCCCACCACATTGGCCACCTTGTTGAACCGGCCGTCGTCCAATTCGTGCATGGAGTGGAGAATACGCCTCTGCACGGGCTTGAGCCCGTCGGAAAGTTCGGGCACGGCGCGTTCCAGAATCACATACGACGCATAATCCAAAAACCAATTCTTGAACAGACCGGGAATGGGAATGATCCTGCCTGCGTTTTCTTCGTTCGGTTCCAAATTCTCTCTCCTTTCTTTATACTTTCTTCCTCAGCAACAAGGTTTCGGCAAGGGCGGAAAGCAGTGCGAAAATAGCAAAAACTTTCCACAACTCCCTGCCCTCGCTCCGCGTTCCGTCTAAAGAAACCCGCACATGGCGCCAAGGCTTTGTCCATGCCTCCAATTCCTCCGTTCCATAGCATTCGGGGCGCGACTCCTTGCGGTCGTAGTTGAACGAAAGGCTTTGCAGCGCGCGGTCGGGTTCCTCGCCGAGCGTGTAATTGCCCGCCTCTAGAATCTGTCCGTAGGTGTACACCGCCACCTCGCTCCCCATGCGCCGCACCAGCGGAATCATCCTCGCCTCCCTGCCGTCCGCCTGCACATAAGGGCGCGTCTGCGGCGTGATATCGCCCCACAAGGCCGCCGGATAGAACAAAGCCTCCTCGGTGCCCGTGGTCTCGTACAGACGGGGGCCCGATCCCTCCCACAACGCCATGTTCAGGAAACTCACCACAAAACTGTAGTGGGAGGCGAAGTCGGTGCAGGCCTCCGAAAGCGGCGACGAAAACAGATACACCATGCCCTTGTCGAGCGTGTAGACCCGCAGGAAATCCTGCCCGGGGCGGGTGGAGGGCGCGGAGAAACACATGAGGCTTGTATAGGGCGTGTGCGGCGTTTCGGGCAGGTCGTAGCGCCCCTTGACCTGCGGCAGAAGCCTGTTTTCGGGCACCTGCGCCAAGGCCAAGGCGAAAATAGGATGCGTGTGATTGAGGGAGCGCAGACGGATTTCATCGGCATGGTAGACACCGTAGCCGGTTCCTATAAGCGTTTCAAGAAGTTCTTGCAAGGGAGATGATGAATCCTCAAGCGGCACGGGAGGAATCACCGCCAACCTTCCCCCGCCCTGCACATGACGCACCAAGGCCGACACAAGCGCCGACGAAGGCGCGTGCACCTTGTCCAAGATTACCAAGCTTGACGAAGCCAGCGCGTCGAACGAAAGCCGGTGCACCTCCTGCGCCGTATAGACAAACAACGAATCGCCCGCAAAAAGCTTCCGCAAGGCAGGTTCGGCCTCCTCCTCGTAAATATGTATGATACGGGGGCGGCTTTCTATATTAATACTAAAATAAAGCCGGTTGTCAAACTCCACGGGATAATCGGCGATTTCGGCATAGCAACCATACAGCCCCTTTTCCTCCAAGCGGAACGGAACCCGCACCTCCACCTCTTCCCCCGCCTTGAAATCCACGGGATAGACACCCGCCTGCCGCCCCTGCACATACACCCGCAAAGGCACCTGCAACTGCTCCCTGTCGGAACGGTTGGTGAGCCGGATACGCAACCCCATATCGCGCCCCGCCTGCAACACAGGCATATCGAGAAAAAGGGTGTCCATGCTCAGATTGGCGTAGTCCACACCCCGCACGGGCACAAATACGAAACGTCCCGTGCTGTCCTCCCGCAAGGCCTCGGAATGCAACGCAAACGTGGACTTCTGAAAATCCGAGATACAGTAGCAGACCCGCTCCGTCCGTGCCATGGAAGCCTCCTCGCAGATTTGCTTCTGAAAAGCGCGGATTTGGTCGAAACTGCGTGAAAGCGGGCTGTAGTCGATGTCGTGCAGACGGCGCAAGGCTTCTTCCTGACTTATAAAACCGGTCTCGAAACCCGAAAAATCGTTCGTAAAGAGATGCACGGGCCTGTCGGGGGGCAGTTCCCGCAGGATTCTTTCGGCCTGCACCTTCGCTTCCTCCAAGAGCACAGCCCCGCGCGAAGGCGCCTGCATGGAGAAGGAATTATCCACATACACGCTCACAAGACTTTGCGAAACGGGCACCGTCCCCACATCCCTAGGCAGGTAGGGTTGAGCGAAAGCCACCGCCACACCGGCGAGCGTAAGCATACGCAAGGCCATCACCGCAATCTCGCGCAGACGCGCACTGCGCTTCTTCTCCTGCTCGATTTGCTCCAGAAGCCGCACGTTCGAGAAATAAATCCGCTTATAGCGCCGCAACCGCAACAGATGGATAATCGGCGGCACCGCCACAACCAACAGGAACCAAAGGATTTCGGGATGGACGAATCGCATAGGCAAATATTGAAAGCACGGCAAAGATAAGATTTCCTCCCGCCTTTTTCGTACTTTTGAAGCGTAGAGCCCTTAAAGCGCGTAAACGATGAACACTTTTGGCAAACTTCTCACCCTCACCTCTTTCGGAGAATCACACGGCGAAGCCGTGGGCGGCGTTCTCGACGGCTTCCCCGCCGGCATCCGCATCCATATGGATTTCCTGCAGGAGGCCCTGACCCGACGCAGCCCCATGCAGCAGGCGGGAAGCGGACGCAAGGAACCCGACAGTGTGGAGTTTCTTTCGGGCGTGTACGAGGGCGTGAGCCTGGGTTCGCCGATAGCGTTCCTTATCCGCAACCAAGACGCGCACAGCGGCGATTACGCGGCTCTGAAACACCTTTTCCGCCCCGCCCATGCCGACGACACCTATTTCCATAAGTACGGCGTGAGGGACGAGCGCGGGGGCGGGCGCGCGTCGGCCCGTGAGACAGCCGTGCGAGTGGCGGGCGGTGCGTTGGCCGAAATGTTCCTGAAACAACTCTGCGAAAGACAGGGCGCGCCCGAAATCGAGATTCACGCCTATACGAAACAAATAGGAACGGTCTGCCTTCCCGACGAGGCCGAAAACGCTCTCGATATGGCGGAAATCTACACCTCTCCCACCCGTTGCCCGCACGAAGAAACCGACCGCAAGATGCAGGAAGTGTTGAAGCAGTGCCGGGAAGAAAAAGACAGCACGGGCGGCGTGGTGCGTTGTGTGGTGAAGAATATGCCCCGCAATCTGGGCGAACCCATCTACGACAAACTCTCCGCACGGCTTGCGGGGGCCATGCTCGGCATCAACGCCGCCCGTGGCTTTGAAATAGGTATGGGATTCGATGCCGCCGCGCAGAAAGGCAGCGTGCACAACGATACATGGCGCGAAGACGGAAACACTACCCACAACTACGCGGGGGGCGTGCGCGGCGGCATCTCCACCGGCGAAGCCCTCACCTTCAACGTAGCCTTCAAACCCATTCCCTCCCTCATGCGCGAACAGACCTTGTTGCGCGAGGACGGCAAGCTCGAAAACATCACGCTCACAGGCCGTCACGACGTATGCTGCGTACCCCGCGCCGTGAGTGTGGTGAAAGCCATGACCGCCCTCGTTTTGGCCGATTTCACGCTTCTCGACCGCTGCTCCCGCCTGTAAATCAACGACATTTTCCACCGAAAACCATCCCGACGGGCATAAAAAAAAGAGGCTCCTTTCGGAGCCTCCCGCCTATAAAATCAAAGGTAAACTTTGACTACTTGCTCAAACGGTTCACCTGCAACATCACTTCCGACTTCAAGTTGCCGGCTTTGTTCTTGTGAATGATGTGACGCTTTGCAAGACGGTCAATCATCGATACCATTCCCCCCATTTTCTTGGCCGCCTCGTCTTTATCGGTAATCGCGCGGAAATCTCTTAATGCGTTGCGCATGGTTTTTGCATAGTAACGGTTGTGTTCGTACTTGGCTTGCGACGAACGGATGCGCTTTATAGCTGACTTGTGGTTTGCCATTTTTCCTCTTAAATAATTGTTCTTTTGTAGTCCGTAGGGGATTCGAACCCCTGATTTCGAGAATGAAAATCTCGCGTCCTAGGCCAACTAGACGAACGGACCATCGGGAAAACCTTTTCAATCGGGCACGCCTTTCAAAAAGGACTGCAAAGATACACCGATTTTTTGAATTCCCAAATTTTCAAGCACGGAATTTCAAAAATTTATTCTTCCGCCGCCTTACTTCACCGGCAGTTTATAGCTCCTGCAGGCCACATGCACAATATAGAGACCGCCTGCGGACACGGGAATCCGCACGGCCTTGCCGCAGAACACCCGCCTGCCGTCCATCGTATAGACGCTCACCTCCCCAGCCTCTTCCGAAAGACAAATCGTGCGGTCTTGGGCATACACCACCAAGCTCGATGTCTGTTCAGTCTCGTTCGCTACCGTAGCCACCGTAAAGGTAGCCGTTGCCACTTCCGAGTTCACATAGTTTTCGCGCACCGCCATTGCCTTAATCGTCATCGCCTCATTGATAACGATAGGCTCTGTATAGACGGCACTCTGCACGGTGGGCACACTGCCGTCGGTCGTATAGTAAATCGTGGCGTTGGCCGTAGCGCAGCTAATCGTCACGGTAGCCCCTTTCTCCACTTCCCCACCCGCAGGCGTAAACACGGGCATCTTCACCGTATCGGGCTTTTCGGGCTCAATCGGGTCAACGGGTTTGATGGTGAAACTTGCCGTTGCCACTTCCGAGTTCACGTAGTTTTCGCGCACGGCCATCGCCTTAATCGTCATCGCCTCATTGATAACGATAGGCTCAGTATAGACGGCGCTTTGCACGGTAGGCACATTGCCGTCAACGGTATAATA
Source organism: bacterium (assembly GCA_014803485.1). Lineage (GTDB taxonomy): Bacteria > Bacteroidota > Bacteroidia > Bacteroidales > P3 > Pullibacteroides. The sequence continues at coordinate 12,275 of JAAVBQ010000042.1, forward strand.
AATCGTAGCGTTAGCCGTAGCGCAACTAATCGCCACGGTAGCGCCTTTCTCCACTTCCCCACCCGCAGGCGTAAA
>JAAVBQ010000043.1 GCA_014803485.1 bacterium
ACCCAGCCCGTGGCTATCTACGAAGAAATCGAGAAGCTCACCAACGGCAAGCTCTGCGATGTGTGCATCAACAACGTGAACATCGAAAACACCGAAATGACCAGCATCCTCTGCACCAAGGACGACGGTGTGGTTTATTTCTTCTCGATGGCCACCAGCTTCACCAAGGCCGCTCTGGGTGCCGAAGGTGTGGGCAAGGACGTTACCATGATCGTGGGCAACGGCTACACCAAGGGTCATGCCGAAATCACTTTGCAGGAGTTGCGCGAATGCAAGGCGTTGCGCGACATTTTCACCGAACTCTACGCTTAAAAAAAGTGTTGGTATCATGAAAAGCCGTAGAAAAGAACTGTTTCCCAAGGTTACCGATGCCCAGTGGAACGACTGGAAATGGCAGGTGAAGAACCGCATCGAGACTTTGGAAGACCTCAAGAAATACATCAAGCTCACCAAGGAGGAAGAAGCCGGTGTGAAGAAAACGCTCAAGACGCTCCGCATGGCCATCACGCCCTACTACCTGAGTTTGATTAACCCCAACGACCCCAACGACCCCGTGCGCAAGCAGGCCATTCCCACAGGGGCCGAGACCCATGTTTCGGCCGCCGACTTGCTCGACCCTCTGCACGAGGACGAGGATTCGCCCGCACCGGGCCTCACGCACCGCTATCCGGACCGCGTGCTGTTCCTCATCACCGACATGTGCTCGATGTATTGCCGTCACTGCACCCGTCGTCGTTTTGCGGGTCAGCACGACTGCGAGAGCCCCAATGAACGTATCGAAAAGTGTCTCGCCTATATCGAACGTACGCCGCAGGTGCGCGACGTATTGCTTTCGGGCGGCGACGCGCTTTTGGTGTCGGATGAAAAGCTGGAGTATATCATCAAGCGTTTGCGTGCCATCAAGCACGTGGAAATCATACGCTTGGGTAGCCGTGCTCCCGTGGTTCTGCCGCAGCGTATCACGCCCGAACTGGTGAAGATGCTTTCCAAGTATCATCCCGTTTGGCTCAACACCCACTTCAATCACCCCAACGAAATCACCAAGGAAAGTAGCGAGGCCTGCGCGCGTATGGCCAACGCCGGTATTCCCTTGGGCAACCAGAGCGTGTTGCTGCGCGGGGTGAACGATGCGGTGAGCATCATGAAGAAACTGGTATGCGAATTGGTGAAGATTCGGGTGAGACCGTATTATATCTACCAATGCGACCTTTCGATGGGCTTGGAGCATTTCCGCACGCCGGTGAGCAAGGGTATAGAGATTATCGAGGGTCTGCGCGGCCATGTGTCGGGTTATGCCGTTCCCACTTTCGTGGTGGACGCGCCCGGTGGCGGCGGCAAGATTCCCGTGATGCCGCAGTATCTGATTTCGTTGGGTGGCGGAAAGGCCATTCTCCGCAACTTCGAAGGCGTCATCACCACCTATACCGAGCCTACCGACTACGATAACGCGCGTTCTCTGGCCATCGACGCAAAGAACCTAAAAACCGAGGGTGTGAGCCGGTTGCTGAGCCTACCCACGGAAAAGGTGATTTCGCTCGAACCGGACCATTTGGAACGTCATGAACGCTCCAAAGCGCGTCAGGCGGAGCTTAAGAAAGCGACCACGAAAAAGAGTAAGTAATTAAAACCTTCGGTTATGAAAACTTTTGCATTACCTCCCCTGCCCTACGACATGAAGGCGTTGGAGCCTTTCATCTCCGAAAACACGCTTTCGTTCCATTACGGCAAGCATCACAAGGCCTATGTGGACAAACTGAACGAGCTTAAAGCCGGCACGTCTTTCGAGGATGCGGGCCTGGAGGAAATTATCCGCAAGGCCGACGGTGCCCTCTACAATCAGGCGGCGCAGGTTTGGAACCACACGTTTTATTGGAGCTGCATGAAGCCGGCCGGCGGCGGCGCCCCGACAGGGGTGTTGGCCGAGGCCATCCAAGAAAAATGGGGTTCGTTCGAGGCTTTTCAGGCAGAATTCACCAAAGCCGCCGCCGGCCTGTTCGGCTCCGGCTGGGTGTGGCTCGCCCACAAGGGCGGCGATCTCGAAATCATCGCCATGCCCAATGCGGGCAATCCCATCCGCGATAAGAAAGAGCCTCTTTTGGTGCTCGACGTTTGGGAACACGCCTACTATTTAGATAAGCAGAACCGTCGTCCCGACTACATCGCCGACTTTTGGAAGATAGTGGATTGGGAAGCTGTGAGCGAGAGGTATCACGGTTAAGTTTTAGACAATGTAAGTATGGACGTTTTCCTGGTCGGTTTCATGGGCTGCGGCAAAAGCACTTTGGGCAAGAAATTTTCCGCAAGGCTGAACTGCCCGCTCTACGACACCGACCGGGAGACGGAAATACTCGCGGGTCTTTCGATTCCTGAAATCTTCGCACGCTATGGCGAGGCGTATTTTCGGGAAAAGGAAACGGAGGCCCTGCATCGTGTGGCGGAACTTCCCGACGTGGATTTCCGAATCGTGGTGACGGGTGGCGGGTTGGCCACGCATCACAATAATATGGACTGGATGAATGGGCATGGCCGGTCCGTCTATCTTTATCTACCCCCGGAGGTGTTGATTTCACGCCTCAAGGAAGACCAAAACCGCTCGGTCCGTCCCCTTTTGAAGTCTCTGCATACCGACGGACAATTACGGCAATTTGTGACGGAAAAGCTCTCTGAACGCGAAATTTTCTACCAACAAGCCTCCTTGATTTTCAATCCCCTGAAAGAAGACATCACCACCCTTGTATCGCAGATTATCAACCTTGGCAGTTGTAATCGGCATTAAGCAGGTTCATAGCCATCACTACGAGGCTGTAGATTCCATGTTCTTGAATTTTGCGATTTCGGAGACGAGGTCGGGAGCGGAGAAAAGGGCGTTCCCGGCCACGAGGGCGTTGGCGCCGCAGTCGATGAGGCGTCGGGCATTTTCAAGGTTCACGCCGCCGTCCACCTCTATAATCAAATCGGGATTGTATTTCTGCTTCAAACGCGCCGTCTGTTCGATTTTGCGATAGGCGTTTTCGATGAATTTCTGCCCGCCGAACCCTGGGTTTACGCTCATAATCAAGACTAAATCGGCATACTCGATAACATTTTCCAACATATCGACCGGCGTGTGCGGATTGAGCGACACCCCCGCCTTCATTCCCGCCTCGCGAATCTGGCAGAGTGTGCGGTTGAGATGATGACAAGCCTCCTCGTGCACCGTGAGAATATCGGCTCCCGCCTCCTTGAATTCCGCGATATAGCGCTCAGGATTTACAATCATCAAATGCACATCCAAAGGCTTCTGCGCATGCGCCTTGATAGCCCTTACCACAGGTTGGCCTATCGTGATGTTGGGCACGAAAACCCCGTCCATCACATCTATGTGGAGCCAGTCGGCCTCGCTGCCGTTGAGGGTCTCGACCGTGTGTTGCAGGTTGCCGAAATCGGCCGAAAGCAAGGAGGGAGAAAGATAAAAATCCATAATTCTCTTTTTTAGGCGCAGGGCGCGGTTCACCTCACAAAGTTAAATGAAATTCTTTTTGTACCTTGTAAATTCATTATTCCGATTGCATGAAGATATGAAAGTGAGCAGTAAAGAATTGCAGGTGAACGGCGATGTGCACAAGGCTTTCGCGCGGATTTCGAACTTTGCGGCGCTGAGCGGTGTGTTGCCTTCGCAAGTGCCTCAGGTGCAGGATTTCGCAACCACCGAAGACACGTGTTCGTTCAAGGTGGCCGGCATGGAAATCAAGATGCGCATCACACAGAAAATCGAACCTACGATGGTGGTGCTTTCCTCCGAGGAGGGAATGCCCTTCAATTTTACGCTGGCCGTGCTATTTACGCCCGAAAGCCCCATGTGTTTTCGTTCGAAAGTGGAGGCCGAACTCGGCGTGAACATGATTATGGCCGCCATGTTGAAGGGGCAGGCGCAGAAATTTGCCGATATGCTCAACGAACAAATCAAGAACTACACCGAAGCCTGTTAGTTATGAGCGGAAAACGCAAGAAAGCACCCAACAAGGTGCTCACCGACGTGCGTATCGAAAAGGCGGCCGCCGAGGGCAGCTCTCTCGCGCACATAGACGGCAAGGTGTTGTTTGTGTCCTACACCGCCCCGGGCGACTTGGTGGATGTGGAGGTGTATCGTCAGAAATCGGGCTATATGCAGGGACGGGTGATAAATCTGAAAGAAGCCTCGCCGCTGCGCGTGGAGCCGTTCTGCGAGCATTTCGGGTTGTGCGGCGGCTGCAAATGGCAGCATTTGGACTATGCCGAACAACTCAAGCAGAAACAAGCGCAGGTGTGCGACAATCTGCAACGCATCGGCAAGGTGGAATTGCCCGAACCCCTTCCTATCATAGGTTGCGACAACAACCGTTTCTACCGCAACAAACTCGAATTCACGTTTTCCACAAAACGCTGGCTCACCGACGAGGAAGTGGCGGCGGCAGACACGCTCCAACCCGAAGATCGCCAAGGACTTGGTTTCCATTTGGCGGGCAAGTTCGACAAGGTGCTGGATTTGCGGAGGTGTTTCCTGCAGGGCGACCCGAGCAACGAAATACGGCTTTTCATCAAACACAAGGCACAGGAAACGGGCCTGGACTTCTACGATTTGCGCACGCATACGGGTTATCTTCGCAACGTAATGGTTCGCAACACCTTGCAAGGAGAATTTATGGTGGTGCTGATGATTGCGGGCGAACCCACGCCTGCTTTCGAATCGCTGATGAACGCCTTGCAGACGGCCTATCCCTGCATCACCTCGCTTATGTATGCCGTCAATACGAAGCTCAACGACAGCATGGGCGACCTTGAGATACGTCTTTTTTCGGGAAAACCATATCTGACAATGAAGATGCCCGCCTATAAGGAGGGCGACGAAGACCTGCAATTTCGCGTGGGCCCCAAATCGTTCTATCAGACCAACTCCCTGCAGGCCGCCCGTCTGTATCGCCTGGCGGCCGATTTCGCCGATATCCGGGAGGGTGAAACCGTCTACGACCTCTATACCGGCACGGGCACCATTGCCAACTATGTGGCACGTATGGCAAAGAAAGTGGTGGGTATCGAATATGTGGAAGATGCCGTCAAGGACGCTCGTATCAATTCAGAAATCAATCACTTGACAAATACTGAATTCTTTGCGGGCGATATGGCGCAGGTCTTCGACGAAGCCTTTGTGCAGCAACACGGGGATCCCGACATCATCATCACCGACCCTCCCCGCGAAGGTATGCACGAGAAAGTGACAGACCGTCTGCTCGACGATGCCTTGTTCGGCGGCAAGCTCAGCCGTATCGTCTACGTGAGTTGCAATTCGGCCACGCAAGCGCGCGACCTGCAACGGTTGGATTCCAAATACCGCGTGGTGAAATACCGCGCCGTGGATATGTTTCCCCATACCGACCACGTGGAGAGCGTGGTGCTTCTGCAGAGGCGGTAGCTTACTCGGCGGGAGCCTTGGGGGTTTCGTGCTTGAAGGTGTAGCCGATGCCGATATTCACGATTTCGCGGAACTGCACCTTGGGCCCTACGTCCACACCGTTTTTGGTGAAGTGTACCTTATCGTCGTATTTGAGCGAAGTGCCGATGACGGCGCTGAAGTATTCGTTGATGGCCATTTCAAGACGCACGTTCCAATCCACCACAATGTTGCCGAAGTCCTTGTCGTAGGGGGTGAAGAGGGTGAGGTCGGTCTTGAGCGTCATATTCTTGTAGAACGTCCAGCTGAGGGCACCGGCCAACGACATACCGGGTTGAAAGAGATAGTGTTTGCCTTTCTCCACACCGAACTTGCCTTTGGCTGAAAGCGAGTCGTCGAGCACAAAGGTGGTGCGGCAGTTGATGGGCGAGAAATAGACCGAAAGCAAATCGCGGAGCCTATATTCCATACCGGCCGACACGTTTAGGTAACCGGGTGCCATAATCGTGGAAATGTAGTTGTTGCGGTCTTTCTTGCGGTCGTCTATTTTTTCGTAGCCTCGGTCGTATTGGGTCTGGAATTCCACCAAGGCGGTGTAGTAGAAGTGGTCGCCGGGAATGGCGTAGCCGTATTTGGTGGCGGCGTAGAGGTTATCGACCGTTTTGTTGAGAAGGTTGGTCTTGTCCCACGTCAAGCCGTATTGGGTGTTGAGTTTGGCCTCCCATTTGTGGCTGCCGTTGATGTAGACGGTGTTGAAGTTGATATAGGCGTTGCCCGCTACGGAGTTCTCGCCGCCGGCCGCCCAGTTTATCATGGCCGCCTGTGCCGCATTGATACCGCCCGAAAAGTCGATGAGCCATGTGGGCGTTTTGAGAGATGTTTCTTTCTGATTGTCATCACCTTCGGCAAAAGCGTGCCCCACGGGCAGACACAAGACACCAACAATCCATACGGAAACGGCTTTTTGTAGACGTATCTGCATGATTTTTAAAATTTTGTTCAAATTTTATACTATATAAACGGCGCGAAAATACAAAATAAACGTAATTTTGTACCTTAATTTCTTGTTCTATGGACCAAAAATGTGAAATTTTTGCAGGGCCTTGCAGTGCCGAATCGGAGGCGCAGATTTTTGCGGTAGCGGAATTCTTCGCCGCAAAAAAGGGGGCGCCGGCGGATACTGCGTCCGTTCCTCTCACCGCCATCCGCGCCGGCGCCTGGAAACCCCGCACCCGCCCCGGCTGTTTCGAGGGACACGGCGAAAAGGCTTTGGAGTGGATGCAACAGGCGCAGAAACAATATCATATCCCTTTCATCACCGAAATCGCTTCCACACATCATATTGATCTTTGCCTCAAACACGACATCCAGCATTTCTGGATTGGCGCGCGCTCTTCGTCCAACCCTTTCCTTATGGAGGAAATCGGACGGGCGTTGGAGGGCAGTCCCAACCGCGTGTGGATAAAGAATCCCATCAGTCCCGACCTGGCCCTGTGGTTAGGCGGCATCGAGCGTATCTCCCGCAAAGGAAAGACCTTGGTGGGCGGCATTCATCGGGGTTTCAGCATGTATGATTCCGCACCCTACCGAAACGCTCCCATTTGGGAAATGGCCGTGCAATTCAAGCGCGAAATGCCCGGCGTGCCCTTGTTGTGCGACCCGAGCCATATCGCCGGGGCGAGGGCCTACGTGCAGGAAATCTCGCAGTCGGCCTTGGATTTGGAGATGGACGGTTTTATGCTAGAAGTTCACCCCACGCCCGCCACCGCCCTCAGCGATGCCAAGCAACAGCTTGATTTCGAAGGTTTCGACGCATGGTTTTCCGCTCTGAAATTCCGCGAAAACACCTGTTCTTCCTCACAAATCGAACAGTTGCGGCGGTTGTTGGACGAAATCGATAACGAACTCATCCAAACCATCGCGCACCGCATGGATTTGGTGAAACAGTTGGGGAAACTCAAAAAAGACTCCAACATATCGGTCTTGCAGTTCGACCGTTGGAACATGGTGATGGAACGTTGCCTGAACCTTGCGCACGAGCGCGGTCTCGACCCCGAATTCATCAAGAAACTCATGCACTGCATTCACGCCGAAGCGCTCCGCCTGCAAAAAGAAATGTAGGGAACCGAGCCCCCGCGCTTAGAATTCCGCCGTCTGCGGATAGCGGGGGAAAGGTATCACGTCGCGGATATTGGTCATACCCGTGATGAAGAGCAACAGGCGTTCGAAGCCCAGACCGAAGCCGCTGTGGGGCGCGGTGCCGAAACGGCGCGTGTCGAGATACCACCACATATCCTTGTCGGGAATGTGCATTTCGGTGATGCGGCGCTGCAGTTTGTCGAAATCTTCCTCACGCTGCGAACCGCCGATAATCTCGCCGATTTGCGGGAAAAGCACGTCCATGCCGCGCACGGTCTTGCCGTCGGCGTTCTGTTTCATGTAAAACGCCTTGATGTCTTTGGGATAGTCGGTAATGATGACCGGCTTCTTGTAGTGTTTTTCCACCAAATAGCGCTCGTGTTCGGACTGCAGGTCCACGCCCCATTCCACGGGATAGTCGAATTTGGCGCCGGAGGCTTTGAGCACGTCTACGGCCTGTGTATAGGTAATGCGCTCGAAATTGGTTTTCAAGATATTTTCCAAGCGGCCAATCAATTCTTTGTCGTAGGTATCGTTCATGAACTGCAAATCGCTCATGCAGTTTTCGAGGGCGTAGGAAGTGAGGTGCTTGAGAAAAGCCTCGGCCAAATCCATGTTGTCCTCGATTTCGTAGAAGGCCATTTCGGGTTCGTTCATCCAAAACTCGGCCAAGTGGCGCGGGGTGTTGGAGTTCTCGGCGCGGAAGGTGGGCCCGAAGGTGTAGATTTTGGAAAGCGCCATCGCGCCCAGCTCGCCTTCCAGCTGCCCCGAAACGGTAAGTTTGGTGGATTTTCCGAAAAAGTCCTTGCCGTAGTCGATGCAGCCCTCTTTGGTTCTGGGCAGGTTTTCGAGGTCGAGCGTGGTTACCTGGAACATTTCGCCCGCACCTTCGCAGTCGCTGCCGGTGATGATGGGCGTATGCAGATAGACAAAGCCTCTGTCGTGATAGAACTGATGCAGGGCATAGGCCATGGCGTGACGCAGACGCAACACGCATCCGAAGGTGTTGGTGCGCGGACGCAAATGGGCGATTTCGCGCAGAAATTCAAGCGAATGACCTTTCTTCTGCAAAGGGTATTTCTCGGGGTCGGCCTCGCCGTAAACCTCGATGTCGCGGGCCTGTACCTCCACGGTCTGTCCCTTGCCCATAGACTTCACCAAATCACCCTTCACGCGAAGACAGGCGCCGGTGTTGATGCGTTTGAGCAGTTCCTCGTCGAAACCGCCGGGGTTTTCTTCGGTCTTCAAATCGGCCACCACCTGCAAGTTCTGCACACAAGTGCCGTCGTTGAGCGCAATGAACGCCACATATTTATTGCCACGCTTGGTCCGTACCCAAGCCTTGACGGTAACTTCCTTCTTTTCGCCTTCCTGCAGGGAAACTTGGAGCAGGTCTTTGATTTCGGTGTGTGTAAGCATTTCCGTTTTCTTTGATATGAAACGCGCGAAATTACGAGAAATTCCGATAATTTCCGTATTTTTACACGGATTAAAACCACCCCCATAAAGCAACCATGGTCATTACTGCACAAAATGTTCTTTTGATTGTCAGCCTTTTGTTGTTCTTCGCCATTCTTGCCGGGCAGACCTCCTACAAATACGGGGTTCCCGCCTTGATTTTGTTTCTGGGTGTGGGTATGCTGGCCGGCTCGGAAGGTGTCGGGCATATTCAATTCGACTATGAAAACGCCAGTGTCGCTCAGTTCATCGGCACCATAGCCCTTTGCATCATCTTGTATTCGGGCGGTCTGGACACCAAGTGGCACGACATCAAGCCTATCTTGGGCAAGGGAATCACGCTTTCCACCTTCGGCGTGGTGCTTACGGCGGCCTTTATCGGAGTTTTCGTGCATCTCGTCACCGATTTCACTTGGGCGGAGTCGTTCTTATTAGGTTCGATAGTGTCTTCGACCGACGCGGCGGCAGTGTTCAATATTCTCAATTCCAAGAAACTATCGCTCAAAAACAACCTCAAACCTCTCTTGGAGTTCGAAAGCGGCAGTAACGACCCTATGGCCTTTTTGCTCACCACGCTTTTCGTGGGTATGCTGGGTACGCAGTCTCTCTCTATATGGCAGGCCATCATCACCTTGATATGGCAGCTTTCGCTGGGCGCGTTGTTGGGTTTCGCGATGGGCAAGGTGTCGACAATTTCCATCAACCGCATCAAAATCGGCAATTCGGGGCTCTATCCCGTGTTGGTCCTCGCCCTTGTGTTCATGACCTATTCCATCACCAACGCTGTAGGCGGAAACGGCTTCTTGGCCGTGTATATCTGCGGTATTTTCGTGGGAAACAAAAAGGTAGTGCACCGTCAGACCATCGTGAGCAGTTTCGACGGATACGCGTGGCTCATGCAGCTGGCGCTCTTCCTCACGCTTGGATTGTTGGTCTATCCGAGCCATGTGTGGCATGTAAAGTGGGTCGGCTTATTGATTTCTGTATTCATTATTTTGGTTGCCAGACCGTTGGCGGTATTTCTTTGTCTGCTGTTCTTCAAAAGGACAGACTTGAAAAGCCAGTTTTTCATTTCGTGGGTGGGCCTGCGCGGGGCTGCCCCCATCGTATTCGCCACCTATCCGCTTCTGGCGGGTGTGGCGGTGGGAGACCAAATCTTCAGCATTGTGTTCTTTATCTCGTTCCTGTCTATGGTGGTGCAGGGCAGCACCATTCCCTGGCTGGCCTACAAACTGCATCTGGCTATAAGTCTGCCGCCTTCGCTGTTGGCGCGGCGCAACTTGGACACCAAGACCGAAATGCTCGAGATTGTAGTGATGAAGGGTTCTCTCTTGGACGGAAAGAAATTGATTGACGCCAATCTGCCCGACGACGTGCGGATTACCATGATTCTTAGGAAAGGGGAATATATCGTTCCTTACGGACAGACTTGTCTCGAACCTCGCGATCAACTCTATATCCTCTGCAAGAATCCCGACGAGGTGCGGCAGTTTTTGGAATAGTTTACGTGTCTTGAAAGGCGCCTCACGTGCGTTCTAGGCTGTTTCGCGCAGGAACTCCATCATCTTGGCCATAGCCCGGCCTCTGTGGCTGATTCTGTCTTTTTCGGCAAGCGGAAGTTCGGCAAAGCTTTTTTCGTAGCCGTCGGGGCGGAAAACGGGGTCGTAGCCGAAGCCTTCCGTGCCTTGCCGCTCGGGTAAGATTACGCCGGCCACTTCTCCGCTAAAATAGTGAACTTCATTGCCTAACATCAAGCAGATTACCGAACGGAAGCGCGCCTTGCGCGCGCTTCCGTCTTCACAACCCTCCCGCGAAAGATAGCGCAGGAGGCGGTCTACGTTTTCGTGAAAAGCGGGGTCGGGGCGGTTCAAAGAGGCTTCGTCCACATGTCCGGTGGCCTCGAAGTCGGCGGGCATATTGGCGTAGCGGGCCGAATAGATGCCGGGACGGTTGTGAAGCGCCGTCACCTCCAGGCCCGTGTCGTCGGAAAAACAGTCCACGCCGAATTTCTCGTGTATGAACGTGGCTTTCTGCAGGGCGTTGCCCTCCAAGGTGGCGGCGGTTTCGGGAATCTGGCCGTGAAAGTTCAGGTCGTCCAGACTTTTTATTTGAAAACGGGAGGCCAAAAGAGCGTCTTCGGAGAAGATTTGCCGTATTTCCTCCACCTTGTGTTTATTGTGGGAAGCGATATAGAGTGTTTTCATCAAAACGCGGTTTTTAACAGCAAATGTAGCGTTTTTACGTTTTGATAAGCCACGCGGAAGATTTATCTTTGCGATATGGAACATTCGCCCGAAATTTCGATTATCGTACCGGTTTATAATGCAATCCCCTATCTTCGTCCATGCCTGGATTCGATAGCCTCGCAGTCGTTTTCCGATTGGGAATGCATTTTGGTGGATGACGGGTCTTGCGACGGTTCCGAACTTATCTGCGACGAATACGCCGCCCGCGATACCCGATTTCGTGTTGTTCACCGTGCCAACGGAGGCGTAGCGGCGGCTCGCAACACCGGTTTGGCCGCCTGCCGCGGCAAGTATATCGGCTGGGTCGATTCCGACGACCTGATTCATGAAGGGTTGTTTCAACGGCTTCATTCCCTCATTATCGAACATGATGCCGACGTGGCGCAGGTGGGCATGGAATCGCTCTATGTCTCCCATACATCTCCACGACCTTTTGTTGAAACGGTCGTGGTTTATAATCGGAAGCAGACGGTGGCCGAACTGCTGAACGGAAAACAGATAGAAAGCTATCTATGGAACAAACTCTTCCGAAGAAGTGTTTTTGATTTTGTATTTCCCGAGGGTATGACCTTTGAAGATGTCTATGTCTCTCCCCTGTGGTTACGGAACGTCGGGAAAATGGTCTGTGCACCCGATATTCTCTATTCATATCGCAAACGAAAAGGAAGCATTTCCAAACGTTTTGTCGAAACCCGGATAGATTTTATCCATGCGATGCTGAACTGCGCACAGCAACTTCAAGAGATAGAGAAAGAAGATGTAATCGACCGCTTGGCAAACATATATGTGTGGAAAGGATTTGTAAGAACGGGAAAATGGATGGCTCGATTCGAAGAAGACCCGAAAGCAAGGCGGGAGGTTATCAAAAAAATATCTGTATTGGCAAAAACGGCTCCAAATCCGAAATCGGAATATCTCGGAACAAAACTATGGGGCCGCGCCAACCTGCTGCGTAATTATCCATCTATATTCATAAAATATATTCGGATACAATTCAGGAAAGATCCCTCGAACAACGATTTGTTTTGATTTTTTAAATGGTGATGAAAATGATAGAACACACAGAAACACCGGAATTTCCTATTGATGCGGTCATTACTTGGGTGGACGGCAACGACCCCGCCCACAAGGCCGCCCGCTACAAATACAGCCACAACGGAGAAGAATTCAAATACGAAGATGTGGCTTCGGATATCCGCTACACAAGTCTCGGCGAAATAAAATATTGCGTGGCCTCCTTTCTCCGCTTCGCTCCGTGGATTCGGAAAATCTACCTGCTTACACCCGGCCAAGACCCGCATCTGGAAGATTTCCTCGATAAAAATTTCCCGAATAGAACCACAGAAATAGAAATTGTAAACCAAGACGTTGTATTTCGCGGATACGAGCAATGCCTTCCCGTATTCAACTCCCTTTCGGTCGAAACCGTGGTTTGGCGTATTCCGGGCCTGAGCGAACACTACATCTATTCGAACGACGATTTCTTTTTAGCCCGCCCTGTTAAGCCCTCCGATTTTTTCAGAGACGGCAAAATGGTGGCCTATGTACGTCCTTACCGCGTTTCTACGGTACGCAGAAAGAAATTTTTTAGAAGCCTGCTTCCCGGTCACCATGTCATTAAATGGCGGTATTGCATGGGAAACGCAGCAAAGGTTGTCGGTGAGAAAAAACGTTTTCCGCATATCCGGCATATCCCGATGGCGCAAATGAAAAGCCTTTTCGAACAGTTCTACGCCGAACACGAAGACGTGATGATCCGAAACATGAACTGTCGTTTCCGGGAAATGCATCAATATCATTCTCAAGTTTTGAGTTACCTGTTGGCCGAACGCCAGAACCTTATCATTGAAATCTATAACGGTGATTACGCCCTCTATGTTCACCCCAAACCCAAACGCGGCAAGGATTATTTCAAGAAAAAATTGGAAAAATTCGACCAAAATACCCTGGCTCTCTTTGGATGTTTCAATTCTTTGGACCGCGGTTCGGAAAGCGATAAGAAAATGGCTTTCGACTGGATTCAACGACGATTGAATGTGATTGAATGATTTAATCTCCTGAAAGATGAAGAGGATTGCCGCTATCACGATGGTGCGTCACGACGAGTTGTTTCTTTCGTTGTGGATAGGATATTATTCTCGGGAAATCGGAGCGGAAAACCTTTATGTGATTTTGGACGGAGAGGATTTGGAAATTCCCGACCAAAAAGGCGTGCATTTCGAAAAAGTGCCGCATCGGGTGTTGCCCGTGGCCGAAGGCGACAAGGCGCGCATCAACCTCATCAACGAAAAGGCCCGTCAACTTTTAGAGGTATATGATATAGTGATAGGTTGCGATGTAGATGAATTTCTCGTGCTCGACCCCAAGGCCGGGACATCGCTTTCGCAATACCTCAGCGAGAAAAAAATAAGGGTTTCCTTGTCGGGACTGGGCTTGGACGTGGGGCAGAACCTCCACACCGAGCAAGCCTATCAGCCCGAAAAGAACGTTCTCGAACAACGGCATCGGGCCGTGCTTTCCACCCGCTATACAAAACCCGTGGTAAAGGTTTCGCCAGCGGCATGGGGCGCGGGATTTCACCGCATCAAGGGGCATAATTTCCATATCGACAAAAACTTGTATCTAATTCATTTAGGTTGTTTCGACTATGCCTATATGAAACAGAAAATAGCTTCGTCGGGAAGATTGAAGGAGGGTTGGGAAAAGCATTTCAACAAACGCATCCGCACTATCCGTTACGTTACCGATCTGCGCGCCGCAAGCGAGCGACGGTTGCGGACGGCGCGCCTTCTGCAAACAGTCTTCCGTCCTCCCTATGCATGGAACAAACCCTCCATGTTCGGTCTGCATTGGGTAGTGACGCTTCCCGAAAGGTTAAAAGATATTTTATGAAACAGTTATGGCCTGCTCCTCTTTCTTCCGATAATGGAAATCCTTTGGATTTTGTGATTACGTGGGTGGACGGAGAAGAAGTGAAGCATCGGGAAAAGATGCGGGCGTTCCTCTCGCCCGATATGGCCGCGCGGGACGATGTGGCCGGACGCGCCCGCTTTGTGGAATGCGGGGAACTGTATGCCTGTGTGGGGTCTATCCTGCGTTTCGCCTCGAAAGTGGCACGCAGGATTATTTTAGTGACCGACGACCAAACCCCGCCCCTTGCCGCTTGGTTGCAGGAGCATTTTCCCGATGCGCAGATTCCCGTTTTCCTCGTCGACCATAAGGAAATCTTCGAAGGCTACGAACAATATCTGCCTGTTTTCAACAGTATTTCCATAGAAACGATGTTGTGGCGTATTCCCGGTTTGTCCAAACACTACGTATGCATGAACGACGACTTTATGTTGGTGCGCGAGGTGGAGGTTTCCGACTTTCTTCCTAACGGTGTGCCAGCGGCCTACACCAAACCTTTTCCCGCTTGGTTGGTGCGTCTTATCGGAAATTTTAACGGAAAAAAACTCACTTTCAAAGCCACCATGTTCCATGCGGCGGATATTTTGGGAAAGTCGTATTTTGAAAAACTGACCCATGTGCCTTATACGGTTTCCAAAACGTGGTTTGCGGAAAATTTCGACCGTTTGGGCTTGGTGCGCAATCTGCGGCATCGTTTCCGTGATGCCGAACAGGTAAACACGCAGTCTTTGTTCTATACGGCGGCTTTGTCTGTCAAACCTCCCTTTGCCGAAAGGGTGAGCGCAAAAGGGAAGGTGGTGTTTCTGCATTGCGGAAGCAAGAAAAAAGACTATCTGGTGAAGCACCTGCAACGTATCGACCATACATCTTCCGTGCGCTTTGCCTGTTTTAACGATGTCTTTCTGTTGTCGCCTTCCGATTTGCAGGTGTATGAAACGTGGGTGAGGGGGAAAATTTGTAACTTTACCACTTGAAAACCATAAAACACCATAGATATGGACAAGAACATCTCCGCGCTCAAGCCGCAAAACGTCTGGACCAATTTCTACGCGCTGACGCAACAGCCGCGTCCTTCCAAACACGAAGAAAAAGTGCGCGCCTTTTTGGTGGACTACGCCAAGAAGCACAATATCGACGTGACGGTGGATAAGACCGGCAACGTAATCATGCGCAAGCCCGCCACGCCCGGCATGGAAAACCGCAAGGGTGTGATTCTGCAGGCGCACATGGATATGGTTCCGCAAAAGAACGCCGACAAGCAGCACGATTTTCTCACCGACCCCATCGAAGCCTATATCGATGGCGAATGGGTGACGGCCAACGGCACCACGCTGGGCGCCGACAACGGCATGGGCGTGGCGGCGGCCATGAGTGTTTTGGAATCCGATAGCCTCAAGCACGGCCCTGTCGAGGTGCTCATCACCACCGACGAAGAAACGGGTATGACCGGTGCTTTCGGTTTGGAAGCGGGTGTGTTGAAAGGCGATATCCTGCTTAACCTCGACTCCGAGACCGAAGGCGAACTCTATGTGGGTTGCGCGGGCGGCCTCGATGCCACCATCGCGCTCGGCCTGGACTTCGAGGCCGCCCAAGGCGTGGCGTATAAATTAAGTCTGACGGGCTTGAAAGGCGGCCACTCGGGCATGGACATCATCTTGGGCAGAGGCAACGCCAACAAGCTCATGAACCGTCTACTGCTCCGCTTGGCCAAGAAAGCCGACGCACGCCTGGCCTGCCTCGACGGAGGCAGCCTGCGCAACGCCATTCCGCGCGAATCGTTTGCCGTGATTACCGTAAGCGCCAGCAAGGAAGCCGACGTGAAAGCAATTGTGGATGAGTTCTTTGCCGAGACCAAGGCCGAACTCTCGGCGGTGGAACCCGACTACGCGCTCAAATGCGAAAAGACCGACATGCCGAAAGAGGCACTCACCGCCGCCTGCACGGCCCGTCTGTGCAACCTCGTATACGGCATTCCCGACGGGGTGATGCGCATGAGCGACTCGATGCCCGGTCTGGTGGAAACCTCCACCAATATGGCGATTGTGAAAATTGCGGGCAAGAAGGCCGAAATTATGTGCCTGCTGCGCTCGTCGGTCGACACGGCGAAATACGATTTGGCCGCCCAAATGCAGGCGGTGGTGGACTTGGCCGGTGCGCAGGCCGAATTCACGGGAGCCTATCCCGGTTGGAAACCCAATATGGACTCGCCCATCCTGCACACCATGCGCGAAGGCTACAAGAAGCTTTTCGGCAAGGAACCCGCCGTCATGGCCATCCACGCCGGTCTGGAATGCGGCCTGATGGGTGGCGTGTATAAGAACTGGGATATGATTTCGTTCGGACCCACCATCAAACACCCGCACTCGCCCGACGAAAAGGTGAACATCGCCTCGGTGCAGAAATTCTGGGACTATCTGGTGGACACCCTGGAAAACATCCCCACGAAATAAGAAGCAATGAAGATAACACCCCCCGAAATTAAGCGGCCAAAAGTTTTTGTCACACTTTGCGTATTGTACGGACTAGGCTTCCTGTCTATAATCCGGGCAAATTTTCTATACAAAGACGACATAGTGCGCGCTATTTTAGGGGGGTCTCATTGGTCTAACTGGAGCCGATACGGCTCCGATATCCTCAGCGTGCTCATCCATTCGGACAAAA
Organism: bacterium; assembly: GCA_014803485.1. Taxonomy (GTDB): domain Bacteria; phylum Bacteroidota; class Bacteroidia; order Bacteroidales; family P3; genus Pullibacteroides. The sequence goes on from JAAVBQ010000043.1 coordinate 16,822, forward strand.
CACTTTCCGATATTTCTCCGCTGACACAAATCCTTGCGGTGCTTGCCCTTGCGCTTGCAAGCACCATCCTCATCCGCATCTTCTACGAAAAAGAAAACTTTTCTTTCCTAACCTGTTTCGCGGTTTTGCCGCTTGGGTTGTCCCCCTATTTTTTGGAATGCATCTCCTACAAATTCGATGCTCCCTATATGGCCGTATCTGTTTTGGCGGCGGTGTTTCCCCTCTTGTTTTGTGGATACAAAGACAGAAAGAGTCTGATAGGTTATGGCATAGTCTGTGTTTTGTGCGGAATCTCCATTTGCGTCACGTATCAGGTTTCGCTCGGGATTTTCCCCATGGCGATTCTGTTTCTGTGTGCAAGAAGACTCCAAAACGGAGAGAAGCCGAAGGATGTTTTGAAATTCATGGGGTTTTCCGCCGCTTTCTACTTGGTTGGAATAGTGATTTTCCGATTGTTTTTGATGAAAACTTTAGACGCCGGCTATACATCCAATACTGTTCTTTCCATGAAGGACTTGCTATCGGGATGCATCTCAAACCTAAAAACATATTACGGTTTGATGTGGGAAGACCTGAAATTCGGCTGGAAAATCCTTATGGTTCTTATTTGTCTTTCTTACATGGTTTTGTTTACCTTGAAAAGCAATATCAACAAAGTTGCGGCGTTCTTTGTTTCGGTTTTGGTTTTGTTGTTGTGTGCGGTGCTTTCATTCCCTTATATCATATTTGAAAATCCTTTGCTTTCTCCCAGAGGAATGTATGGATGGGGCGCATTTTTGGCCCTTGTCTCCCTGCAATGTTGCAATTTGACACGGACCCCCGTTGTGAAAATCCTTGCGTTCTACCTATCGTGGTGCTTTTTCTCGTTTGCTTTTGAATATGGAAACGCCCTTTATCAGCAAAAACAATGGAAAGAATTTAGGGTAAATCTTGTAGTTTCCGATTTGAATCAAATTATTCAGGATGGAAACCGCTATCTTTTTTTGGTTTCCGGCCCTATAGGAAAAGCCCCCGCCATCGTCCAAAAGAAACACGCCAAAATTCTCGACAGGCTTGTGCCTGAAGTCCATTCATACCCAGGCCTTGAATTCCATATAAGTAACTTTTTGGGGTTGCAAGATTATCTCCTGCCAGACAACAATTTGGTTCTGAATACTATGGAATTACCCCTCATCAAGGAAACAACATATCATACCATACGGGGAGACAACGAGCATATTCTCGTTATCTTGAAATAATCAAATAGAAATACGGACAAAAGGTCTTTCGTGAATCAGGGCCGCGTAGGCGGGAAAGGCACTCGGATACATTTCGGAGGTACCGATGCAGGCTATGCTTTCGGCTTCGGAGAGCATATGGAAATCGAGAAACGATTTCATATACACTTCGTAGGAATTTCCGGCCACCTTTCCGCCTCCCCCCATATGCGCCACCGTGCCGGGAATGATACACACCCCGGAAATACGGGCGGACCTTTCCAAGAACGCAACACTATCGGAAGTAACAAGCATGGGGCTTCCGCTACAGTCTTCCATACGCTTTTTTAAGGCATTCAGACATTTGGAAATCAGTTCTTCGCGGGCCTTCTCACTTTCGATGGCCTTATAGCGGTATTCCCTGAAATCGCCGAGAAGATTTTGAAAACGGAACACGGAGGCATGGTAGGGTGCGCCTATTTCCGCTTTGAGCTTTTCCAATCGGGCCGCCATATCGGGTGCGGGCCGGAACAGTTCGAGAAACAGATCGCCCCATTTATAGTTTGTGCCTTTATCTTCGTTGAGATGTTCCAGATTGTCGCGATTGCCGTCGTAGTGTATCTGCTTGGCGGTATCAAGCTTCCGAAGTCTTCCGGCATATGCTTCACCGCACGCATGAAAGAAACGGCAATAGCGGATATTCGTGGTCCATTCCCCGGGTTTGAGCAACCAATCGTAGGCGGCGGGCACCAAATAGTCTTCGAGAGGAAAAGGATGTTCGTGCTTGATGCGGAATCCCAAGCCCCGTTGCTTGCAGTAGGCGTAGAGCGTGATAATGCCTTTGAATCGATCGCAGAGTCCTCCGTGATACTGACGGCCGTCCACACATACAACGGCGTCGGCGCCCTTTACGGGAGCGGGCTCATACCGCCACCTCAACCTCGTCAAGGCCATGCCGTATTCTTGCAAAGTGTGGCGCAAGTCCAGCCATCTGTATCGCAGGGTGTATTTTGCCATATAACAAAAAAGAGAATGTCTAGTAACATTCTCTTTTCGGGTGCAGGATGGGATTCGAACCCACGACCCTCGGAACCACAATCCGATGCTCTAACCAGCTGAGCTACATGCACCATTTCCGCTCCGGAACGTCTGTCGACCGAAACGGGGCGACAAAGGTACGACATTTACACTAAAACACAAATTTTGTTGAACCTTTAATCAACTTATCAACCACATATTAACAATTTGAAGATTGTGTCTACGCTGAAAATCTTGCCGTTAGCCAAATCCCGCAAATTCATCGCCGAAAATTTAGGCAAATTCAAAAAACTTGTCTATCTTTGCGCCCCAATTGCAGAAAAACATTTGTTATGTACGCTATCGTTGAAATAGCCGGTATGCAGATAAAGGTTGAAGAAAACCAGAAAGTTATCGTAAACCGGTTGGAAGCCAAAGAAGGCGAGCAAGTAGAATTCGACAAGGTTTTGTTGAAAGACAATAACGGTAAGGTGGAAGTGGGTACGCCCGTAGTGAACGGCGCCAAGGTTTCCGCCAAGGTTCTGTCGCACTTGAGAGGCGATAAGGTTATCGTTTTCAAGAAGAAAAGAAGAAAAGGATACCAAAAGCAGACGGGCTTCCGCGCCGATCTCACACAGATCCAAATCGAGAAAATCGCTTAATTACGAACCATCTAATACTAGAAGACAATGGCACACAAAAAAGGGGTCAGCAGTTCGGACAACGGTCGTGAATCTGAAAGCAAACGCTTGGGCGTTAAGATATTCGGTGGTGAAAGTGTAGTTGCCGGCAACATCATCGTTCGCCAACGCGGCACCAAATACCATCCGGGTGCTCATGTAGGCATGGGCAAGGACCACACGCTTTTTGCATTGGTAAACGGCACGGTGGCCTTCAAGAAAAACCGCCTTTCGGGCCGTCCGTCCGTATCGGTAGTTCCCGCTGAAAGTTAAAAACCTCAATAGAGTTTTCATAGTTTTTGATTGGGGAGGCATCTCGGAGAGATGCCTCTTTTTATTATCCCTTTTCCGCTTTTATGTTGCAACCCATCGACCCCGACAGAATTCCCCTTGAGGCCTGGCTTCCGGTTTCCAAAAAGGAAATGGAGAAGCGGGGCTGGGAGCAGGCCGACATCATTCTCCTGAGCGGGGACGCCTATGTGGATCATCCGTCTTTCGGGGTGGCGGTGATAGGCAGGGTGCTGGAAAAGGCGGGTTTCAAGGTGGCCGTTCTTCCGCAGCCGAACTGGAAAGACGATTTACGCGATTTCAGGAAATTGGGAAAGCCGCGTTTGTTTTTCGGGGTGTCGGCGGGGAGTATGGATTCTATGGTGAACCATTACACGGCGCGCAAGCGTCTGCGCAGCAACGATGCCTATACGCCGGGCGGGGCGGCGGGTTTCCGTCCCGACTACCCCACTTTGGTCTACACACGCATTCTCAAACAGATTTTTCCCGATGTGCCCGTGATTCTCGGAGGCATCGAGGCTTCACTTCGCCGCATTACGCACTATGATTATTGGCAGGACAAGCTTTTGCCGTCGTTTGTGAAAGAGAGCGGCGCCGATTTGCTGGTCTACGGCATGGGGGAAAAGCCTATGGTGGAAATCGCCCGCCGTCTTGACAAAAATCCCGACATAAGGGGTTGCGAGGATATTCCGCAGGTGTCTTATTTCTGTCCCGTGCCGCCCGAAAAGGTACCGGCCACGCCTTTCAATCAACCCGATATAAAACTCGCCTCGCACGAAACCTGCCTGAAGGACAAGCGGGCACAAGCCGCCAATTTCGGCATGGTGGAGACGGCTTCCAATCAGATGGAGTGTGGGCGGATTCTTCAGGCCGTGGAACGGGGTTGTGTCGTCATCAATCCGCCCTTTGTGACGGAACCCGGAGATACGTCCATAGACGGGTCTTTCGACTTGCCGTATACCCGCTTGCCGCACCCACGCTATAAGAATCGGGGAGACATTCCCGCTTTCGTGATGATTCAGAATTCGGTGACCTTGCACCGGGGATGTTTCGGAGGGTGTGCGTTCTGCACCATTTCGGCGCATCAGGGCAAGCAGGTGCAGAGCCGCAGCGAGGAATCGGTGTTGAAAGAGATTGAACACATTGCCCGTATGCCGTATTTTAAGGGCAATCTGAGCGATTTGGGAGGACCGAGCGCAAATATGTACCGTATGCACGGAAAAGACCCCGCTCTTTGCCGCAAATGCAAAAAACCGTCGTGCATCGTGCCGCAGATCTGTCCCAATCTTCATCACGACCACGCCCCTCTGCTGAACCTCTACAAGAAAGTGGCGGCCTTGCCTTTCGTCAAACACGCCTATATCGGCAGCGGCATACGCTACGATCTGCTAGTGCCGTTCCTGCATATGGAAAACGGCGCGGGCGGCCATGCACGGGCCTATGCGGAGTGGGTAATCGCCCGCGCCGTTTCGGGCCGGCTCAAGGTGGCTCCCGAACATACCGAAAGCCATGTGTTGCAGACAATGCGCAAGATGCCTTTCTCGCAATTCGAGACTTTCAAGACTTTTTTCGACGCTTACTGCCGCCGTATCGGAAAGAACCAACAGCTCATTCCCTATTTCATTTCGGCCCACCCCTCGTGTCAATTACGCGACATGGAAGCCTTGGAACGCAAGACCCGGCACTTGGGCTACCGCCTGGAACAAGTCCAGCTCTTCACGCCCACCCCGATGACCTTGGCTACCGAAATGTATTATACAGGATTAGATCCTCACACCCTGCAACCTGTGTTTGTGGAAAGAAATCCGCAGAAACGCGACCGGCAGAACGACTGTTTCTTCTGGTATAAGCGTTAGATGCGCTTGCGCAGACGCGCCACGGCATAGCCCAGATTCTCGCGGTATTTGGCCACCGTGCGGCGCGCCACGGAAAACCCTTTCTCCTTGAGCGCGTCCATCAGGGTTTCGTCCGAAAGAGGATTTGTCTTGTCTTCGTTTTCAATCAACTCCGACAAAACCGCTTTAATCTGTGCGGTAGAAATCTCTTCGCCCTCCTCGTTCTCCAACGACTGTGAAAAGAACTTCTTTACGGGAAAGGTGCCGAAATGGGTCTGTATGTATTTGTTGTTGAGCACCCGCGAAACGGTCGACACATCGACCCCTACCTTTTCGGCTATGTCCTTGAGGCGCATGGGGCGGAGGTGCCGCATGTCGCCCTCCAAGAAAAAATCGTGCTGAAAATCCACCACGGCCTGCATCATACGCAACATCGTGCTTTGCCGCTGTTTAATCATATCCATGAACCAACGCGCCGAGTCGATTTTCTGCTTCACGAACAAGGCTGCTTCCTGGGTCTGCCGTTTCTTTTCGGATTGACTGCCATAGTCTTGCAACATAGTTTCGTAGGAGGGGCTGACGCGCAGGTTGGGGTCGTTCTTGCCGTGCAGCCGCAGCGACAGAACGCCGTCGTCGTTGGTCAGATAGAAATCGGGGATGAGTGTGGGCACTTCCTGCACGGTGGTGTCGAAACCGCTCTGTCCCGGCTTGGGGTTGAGGGTGCGGATGGCGTCCACAGCCTGCTTCACCTCCTGTTCGCTCACTTTGAGCTTTTCTATCAAGCGGGTATATTGCCGTGCAACAAATTCATCAAAGCACTTTTCCAAGAGCCTTTCGGCGGTTTTCCACACATGGATTTCCTCGTCCGTGAGACTGTTTTCCTCGCCCTCGGCTCCGTTCAGTTTGCGCCTCACCTGCAACAGCAGGCATTCGCGCAAATCGGCGGCGCCTATGCCCGCCGGATCCAGGCTCTGTATCTGCCGCAACACGTCTTCCACTTCTTCTTCGGTGGCGGTGATGTTGAGGCTGAAAGCCATATCGTTCACCATAGCCGGCACCGACCGCTTCAGATAGCCGTCTTCGTCCAGATTGCCTATAATCACCTCGCCGATACGCCTTTGGTGCTCGTTCAAGGCCAACATTCCCAATTCGTCGTTGAGTTGTTCGCGAAAACCTTGCCGGAAACGCACGGGGGTGCGGTATTCGTCATCGGGGCTTCGGTAGTTGTCGCTTTTGCGTTTGTAGGCGTAGTCGTTGCGCTCGGGGTCGATATAGTCGTTGATGTCGAAGTCCTGTTCCTTGCCGGCGTCTTCGTCGGTGCGGGCGTCGGAAGCGCTGTCGTCGTCATTGGCGTGAGGTTCTTCGGTGTCTTCCTTGAGACGGCTCAAAGGCACCTCATCGGCATAGATGCCGCCCTCCCCTTCTTCCAAGGCGGGATTTTCCTGCAACTCGTCCTTGATGCGCCGCTCAAGGTCGAGGGTGGGCACCTGCATAAGCTTCAGAAGTTGCACCTGCCGGGGCGAGAGCTTCAGAAGCTGTTTCTGTTGAAAGGTCTGTTTCAGGTTCAGTGCCATAGCTAAACACTTGCAATATGTCGCGAATTTACAATTTTGCGGTTATGATATTCCATCATCAGAAAACAGTATGGAAGGACGGCATACAAAAGGAATATGCTTTTTATCAAAACATCGATACAACAGAGTATGAACAGCGACAGCAACCAAATCCATCCCCATAGGCGACGGTTTTTCCAAACCAGCACCACAGCCTGCACCCAAAACAGAAGAAACACTGTCAACCCTATATATCCATTGATAATAAGCACATAAAGAAATTGATTATGCGGATTGAGAACACGACGGGGATATGCAGGATAGCTGGAGGCAAAATGTTCACAAAAATCTTTTTCGGCACTGTAACCGAAACCGAAAAAAGGCTTTTCTTCCACCATTTCCATCGCTGTGTTCCAAGCACAAAGACGTGGCAGCAACGAACCATCGTTAATCACTCCCTTATGGCCTTTTATGTCTTTCATCACATTCACGCTGTGTGCAAAACGGCCCAAGATTCCCATTCCGAAATAATGAAGCCCCACCGGGCCGAACAGCAGGAAAAGGGAAACCAATACCCCGGCCGTTATCCATCGTTTTTGTCGGAAGCAAAACACAAGCAACAGCAACAGGTTCACAACAAATAAAAACTGTCCAGTTTTGGAATTGGATATAACCAACACGAGGGCAAAAAGAATCAAGGAGACTATCGCCAAACTTTTCTTAAGCCATGTATTTAACCAAGGGTCTTTTTTTATCAGGGCAATAAACACCAAAGCAAAGGCGAGATTGAAAAACAAAGCTTCGATGGTGGTATGCATGATAGGCCAGATATACGCCCAGCTGAAATAGATATTTTGATTGGAGAGAAATTCGTTCAGAACATACAGAAATCCACTGCCGGTGCTCATATAAGTGATTCCAGCATCTACATAATGTATCTTGAAATAGGGCCAGAAATAGTTGAAACAATACACCAATTGGGAGATCTTTACAAAAAAGAGCAACAGACAGCCTATGACGAAGCAAAACCCGAACCATCTTATCTTTCGGGGAGAGAAAAAGCGGGGTGTCATGCCCAAAAAGATAAAGGGAATAAGAAACACGGATATTTCTTGCAGGCCACGCCTGAGGGCGAAAGCCGGGTCGGAAGAATACGGTACAGACACCCAAAAAAGCAGATATAACAATAGAAAAGCCAGATAAGGCTTTAGAAAACGGAACTCGATGGCTCTTCGCGGAACGGTCAGCAAAAAGGCGAAGGCTATGCCCACGCTCACGCCGAAAAAGTAGGAGGGTATACGCCACGGGGTCCAGAAAAACAGTAGCAGCAAGGAGAGGTCCACTACCTGCAAAAAGGCGAGCAATCGCCTTATATTACGCACGGTGAGCCATTTTATGCCGCGTATTCTTTTACCTATTTCCCGTCGGTGCTCCCAAACGTAACAGAGCGCGAAAATCGCTGTCAAAAAGCAGGGCACGGTGATGAAAGAAAGTGTATTGGCGGTAAAGTCAAACCATCCCATCAGCATGGAAGCCTCAAACCAGCTTGAAATCCCCAAAGAAAACAAATTGCCGGTTTTTAGAGCAAATGAAAACAACCCGTACAACAGACATGAAAACACAAGCACAAAGGCCAGGGTATGCCAGAAACCCGAAAAGACATAAAGCGTGCCGAAGAAAGTGCGCACATTGGAACCCGAGTCGTGGGTGGTGATTTGAACAAACTTGTCGTTAAGATGGGAAACGTAGTTTCTATCGCCGGAAACCACCTTGCCGATATTGACGAAAGGTGCGTAGATCTTTTCCGGTTCCCGATATTCGAGCGTATTCTGTGCCAAATCTTCGCTCAAGCCATATACGCCTGCCGCCATATAGGTAACGGCGTGTTTGCCGATAAAGGAAGAAACTTTTGCCTTGTATTCCGTTTGGGCTTTCCGTTGTGTAAGCACACTCTTTTCGGCGGAAGCCACATAGAGGGTCATCCAATAAGAAGCAAAGAAAAAGACGAAACCCATAAATACGGAAACAAGAATTACCTTGATGTCGAATTTTGTTTTGCCCGTCAACAGTCGCAATAAAAACCCGGCAGCCATAGGGGTCAGAAACCATCCTTTCACAAGGTAGAGCAGCGCCACTCCGAAAAAGCCGAGCACATAGAGCCAATAACGTTTATGGTCTTTGTCGGCGGCAAACATCCAAAAGATATTCAAACCCATAAGAAGAGTGAAGAGATGCCCGAAAAAGCCATGTCCCGCCCATTCCCGTGCAAAAAGTTCACTGCCCGGCATCAAGTCTTTTACGAAAGCAAGATGGAAAAACCGAAAGACGAACAATGCAAAGATAGCCCAAGTGATATATTCCAATATCCGAAAGGGGGTGGATAAAACCGTGTATTCTTTTTCCGCAGGCACGATATTATTACCACCTTTTCGTCTTTGCAAGAATCCCCAAATACAGCTCGGTACGAAAAACGCCGCCAATCCGACCACCCAAACCCAAACGCTCGGATAATAAAACGGCACGAAACCCATGTTTCCGTCAACGCACAGACAGATGGCCAACACCACGGCGTAGGGCACTGAAAGGCAGTTGAGCGGTGTGAACCACGTGTTCCAAAGTTTCCTTTCGGCAAAGGCCAAAAGCAACACTTCCAAATAAAGGATTATGACCGGGAGGAAATCCATGGTTTTGTCTTTTCAATTTTACAAAAAATTGATTGTATGAGGGTAATCACAACAATCCAAAAAGGAATCTCAAAAACATTCGACAGATAGGGCAGAAAATCGAACCAGCCCATAAACAACACCGTGCAGGTCCAAGCATATAGAAGCGTGGTACACGTGTTCCGATAACGGCGGAACAACCCAAAGAAAAATTGGCAGCCTGTTCCGAACAGCAAGCAGCAGGCCGCGAATCCGGTGGGTCGGGTAAAAACGAACAAGGTGCCTAAGAACGTGCGCACATTGGTAAGGTTGATGCCCGTGTGCAGGTATTCGGGATTTATGCCCGAAATGACAGGTTGGCCGGTAATGGCGTACCAAAGATTGTAGAAAGGGGCAAAGATGTATTGCAAATTGGGCTCTTCCAAAATGCCTTGTTGCATATCCGCGCTCCATCCAAGCGTTCCCGAAGTGAGGTAATGCACGAACAGGCCTGCGATGGATTTGAGTTGTGCACCCACGGAAGTGGCTTCGGGAAACAGTTGATTACCTGATATATAAATCAATAGGTAGCTGATAAAGAACACCCCTGTGGCACCGGCGCCTATCCACAACAAGTGGCGCAATCTAAGTTTTATCCGTTGGGTCATCAGCAGGGCAAAGAAGACCGCGAACAAAGGCAGGATAATCCAACTTTTTACTTGATAGACGAATAAAAAGAAGAGAATGAAAGCCGATACAAGCCATGTGGGCCAGTAGCGGCTATTTTCAAACAACAGCAAGATAAGCAAGGCGGCACCTATCAGCAGCAGATGGCCCGCCCAGCCGTTTCCGGCAAAAAGTTCTCCAAAATGTTCGCTTCCAATTACGCCTCTTCCCTGCGTCAGGAAAACAACCAAGCGAATGCTCAGAGTAATGATGATGGCTACGGCAAGCCCGATTTCAAAACGGTAGGATTTTCGGGAGGTTTCCGCTAGTTTCTCCGTATCTTTCCGTGTCGCAAACCGCCTGTCGGCAAGGAAAAACAACCAGCCGGGCATGGCGAACAGCGGCAAACCGATAATCCACGGAATCAAGCTCGGATAGTAGAATTCATCCAGTTCCAAGTGTCCCGACAACAGCAAGGTGACGCCCAATACCGCCACGTAGGGCAACATCAGGAAATTGAGCGGTGTGTAGCCGGTGTGCCACATCTTTTTTTCGAGCCGAAACAGCAAGACCGCTTCGGCAAGCAAAACAAGGAGTAGAAAGAGATTCATACAACCGGATACTTTTTCAAAACAGCGCACAATTGCACGTCGTTCATATTCTTCTTACGGTTCTCGTGTGCCAAAGAGGATCTTTTATACAAGAATTGATACAAGGCGTCGAAAGAATAACGTGTTGTTTTTTTCTGTACGACCCGATGTGGGGTGCCTTTTTTTCTTGCCATTACCCAAAACCAAATATCATCGGCTTTAGGACAGACAGACATGAAACTGTCTTGAAGAAATACATCATCATGCAACGATGCCGGAGGGTAAAGAATCCCTCCACAACCTATCGGAAAAAGAATTCTTTCTTCTTTTCCTTTCGAATATCCCGCCTTTTTCCATGTTTTGTATGGCAAGGTCTTTCCTTTTTCAGACAAAGCTGGAAACAAAGCTTTTACGCAACAGATACTTTTCGGAAACTTCTTATGCTCTTCATACAAGGCACACAACAACCCTCTTGAATAAATAATATCATCATCTACCGTTACTATCACATCATGGGGGGCCATTTTCAAAGAGGGAATCAATTTTTTGTACGAAAGAATATCGTTACAAAACCTATATTCCACACCATATTTCTCCAACTTTTTAAGTCTTGGAGGAATATTCGCTTCCGACCATTCTTCGGAAGACAACCAAAGAATGATACGGTTGGGAGGCAAAGATTGTCTGAGTATGGAAATTAAGGTATAGTAAACGGTTTTGTGAACACGTCTTCCATAGCTGGTCAAGGAAACAATAAGATTCGAACCCTCGTTTGTTCTTTCTATCGGATGAATTTTTCCCGGTCCGAAAACATCTATTTTCCATTTTATGCAATACCCCGCTATCACATTGCATAAAACCAAGAATTTGTTTCCTATATTGAAGAACATACGTTTTTGTTTTGGTTATTTATTGACACACGCTTCCCCGCGCATCAAGAAATCTTCTTTCGAAACAGAGTCCTTTCGCATACTTTCTTTACGTAGTCTGCGTAGCAAACATACCGTTTCCTTTCCGGTCACTCTATTCCTCATCATCAAGGCTCCGATATAAGGATAATAGATATTTTTCCAAGCGAAAAACATCGTTTTGGTATAATGCTGCCGAACGTTGATAAAACGGCTCAGATAATAGATGTATCTATGCCCCGTCTTATTGAAATTCTCATGCGAGACTCCGAGTTTATGATAGATGACCGAATCGAGCACGCAGGCCATTTTACGGCCTTCTTCCTGCATGCGCAACGAGAAATCGAAGTCTTCCTCGCCGAAAAAGAAGCGGTTGGTGAGCAGGTCTGTTTTTTCGGTGGGGGATGGGGGTGTCTGCGCGTAGCGTTTTGATTTTCTGCGCAAGCGGGCATCGGGATTTCCCAACAACTCGCGTTTGGCAAAGAGGGCGCAGCCGGTAATCAGATTTATCTTGATGTATTCCTTTTGCTTAATGGTGGTGAAGTCTTGGTCGAGGTAGTAATATTTGCGCAGACCGAAAAACAACCTTCCGCCGCAATTCCAAACTCTGTTCCGTGGTTCGGCGTAGCGGATTTGAGGCGTGAGCGCCACGTATTGCGGATGTTCGCGTACAAAGGTTTCGAGTTTTTCCAAAAAGTCGGGTTCCACCAAGGTGTCGTTGTTGAGCAAGAGGTAGTGGCTCGGCTTGGAGGAGCCCTCATTTGCCACCAACTGTTCCACCAAGGCGATGCCTAAGTTGTTGCCCTTGGCGAAGCCGTAATTTTCTTTCAGACAATATACTATACCCTTCCCTGCCTTCAAGGGCGAAGAAGGTGTTTCCCCTTGCTTCACCACCGAAAAATCCTTGCCGCTATCGTTCAGAAAGGAGATGATTTCCTTTACCGATTCGTTTTCGGAACCATTGTCCACCACCACCCATATAAAATCCTGCTTCACGCAGGCAAAGAGCGATGCAAGACACTCAACGGTGTCCTTGTAGCCGTTCCAATTAAGTAAAATGATGGCGGTCATAAAATCACTCTTCTCAAAAAGCGGTGTAAAGATAAGGCTTTTGAAGCAAAGGTTTCAACGCAGGCGGTACAATCCGAACAGACAAGCGAAAAAGAGTACGGTTTCGGAAAGGGTCATCGCCCACGAACCGGCTTCCACTCCGAGAAAAGAGGCCGTGCAAAGCGTCCAGACCACGCTGGTTACACCGGCAAGCAAGACGTTGCGGAAGAATTTTCCGGATTTGTCGAGGTTCACCAAACCCACGATGCCCAACAAATAGTTCATGCCGCCGAAAAACATCACGGGGCTCATGATACGCAGCAAGCGGGTGGCTTCCATAAATTCCTGTCCGCAGAGAATCCGCACGAGCGGTTCGGCCAAGAAAAACACCGCCGCCATAGCCAAAAACAGCAACCCCGCCATATAAGCCGATATTTTCTTGAGTTTCTGTAGATTTTCCCGATGTGGCTTTCCCACAAAATCATGCCCCAGATACGGAAACAAAGCCTGCGAGACCGGCGAAACGATGCCTTGCAATCCCATCACGATTTTTTCGGCGGCGGTATAAAGCCCCAAGGCGGCATCGCCCACAAAAAAACGCAGGATAAAGATGTTCGACTTGCGGTAGAGCGTCATGCCCAAGGTGGAGCCGAAAATGGCGGCACCCGAAGCGAACTGCGCCTTCATATCCGCCCAAGAGGGCAACCGCAGCCTCATGCCGAACTGCACGCGGGCAATCACAAGGCTCGCCAAACCGCATACCACATAGCCCAACCCGTCTAAGAGCGGCAAAAAAACATAGTGTTCCGGCTTTCGTATCATCACAAATACCAAAAGCAGGAAAACACTTTTACCCAACACGTTGACAATCGTTAGGTAGCGCATTTTCTCCATGCCCTGAAAAAGCCACACGGCGGTGAACGTATTGCCCAGCACCAAGGTGAGCCCGCCCAAAAACATGAGACGGTGCGTGGCGGTGGGCAAAATAAGGGGCGAGAGCGCAAAAAAGACGACCGAAACTCCCGCGAACAGCAGCAAACGGCAACCCAATACGGCATTGTAGACCCGATTGAGGTAGGCGGTGTCTTGCCGGTGTTGGGCCACTTCTTTCGTTACCGAGTAATCAAAGCCGTAGTTATTGAAAACCAATACATACTGAACCAAGATATAGATAAAGCCGTAAAGTCCGTAATGGGCGGGGCCCACCACGCGCAACACATACGGCATGGCGACAAGGGGTATGAGTATCACCAGCCCGTTCAGCACGGAGAGAGACAAAAAACTCTCCACTAACGATTTATGGTTTTTCAATTTTTCTTTCCACATCATGGAAAACATCGGCTTCAATCCCTCAAAAATACGCACGTTTTTGTAACTTCGCGCACCTAAATGCAGGCAAAGAGCGTGAAAAAGCAGAAAGAACAAGACGAGATCCTAAAGGATATAACCCGAAACGATTACGAATGGGGGTTCGAGACAGCCGTGGCCACACACGCCCTCAAAAAGGGTCTGAACGAAGAGGTGGTGCGCGAAATCTCGCGTCTCAAAGGAGAACCCGACTATATGCTCGACTTTCGCCTGAAGGCTTTCCGCCAATGGCAGAAGATGAAAGAACCCACGTGGGGACACTTCGAACACGCGCCGATAGACTTTCAGGATATTGTCTATTACGCCGCCCCCGAAACGGCATCGGACAATCCTTTGGACAATATCGACCCCGAACTGCTGGAAACCTTCAAGAAACTGGGCATCGAACTCGACGAAAGCAAAGAGTTGCCCAAGGTGGCGGTGGACGCCATCATGGACTCGGTGTCGGTAAAGACCATGTATTCGGAAGAGCTCGCCAAGCAAGGCATCATCTTCTGTTCCATCAGCGAGGCCATCAAGAATCATCCCGACCTCATTCAACAATATCTCGGCTCGGTGGTGCCGTCGGGCGACAACTACTACAGCGCGCTCAATGCGGCGGTGTTCAGCGACGGCAGTTTCGTCTATATCCCCAAAGGGGTGCGGTGCCCCATGGAACTTTCTTCGTATTTCCGCATCAACGCCAAGGAAAGCGGGCAGTTCGAACGCACGCTCATCATTGCCGACGAAGGGGCTTACGTGAGCTATATGGAGGGTTGCACGGCTCCCATGCGCGACAAGAACCAGCTTCACGCCGCCGTGGTGGAAATCGTGGTACTCAAGGATGCCGAAGTAAAATATTCCACGGTGCAGAACTGGTATCCCGGCGACAAGGAGGGCCGGGGCGGCATCTACAATTTCGTTACCAAACGCGGCATCTGCAAGGGTTCGCGCGCCAAGCTTTCGTGGACGCAGGTGGAGACCGGCAGCGCCATCACCTGGAAATACCCTTCCATTATCCTCAAAGGCGACCACAGCACGGGCGAATTCTATTCGGTGGCGGTGACCAATCATCGGCAACAGGCCGATACGGGAACCAAGATGATCCATATCGGGCAGAACACCTCCAGCACGATTGTTTCCAAGGGAGTTTCGGCCGGCGAAAGTCAGAATTCCTATCGGGGTTTGGTGAAGGTGATGCCGAACGCCACGGGTGCGCGCAATTTCTCGCGTTGCGATTCGTTGCTGATGGGCAACCGCTGCGGGGCGCACACATGGCCCGACATGCAGTGTCAGAACGACAGCGCCGTGATAGAGCACGAGGCCACCACTTCGCGCATTTCGGAAGAAAAGCTTTTTTATTGCCGCCAACGCGGGCTTTCGGAAGAAAGCGCGGTGAGCCTTATCGTGAACGGCTATGCCAAGGACGTTTTGAACCAGCTGCCTATGGAGTTTGCCGCCGAGGCGCAGAAATTGCTGAGCGTGAGCTTGGAAGGTAGTGTGGGATAATGTATAACAAAGTAAAATAGCAAACAGTTATATGCTTTTAGAAATTAAAGACCTGAAGGCTTCCATAAACGGAAAGCAGATTCTCAAGGGCGTGAACCTCAATGTGAACCGAGGCGAAATCCACGCCATCATGGGGCCCAACGGCAACGGAAAAAGCACGCTGGCTTCGGTGATTGCCGGCAAGGAAATGTTCAAGGTGGACGGCGGGCAGGTGCGTTACAAAGACAAGAACCTGTTCGACCTCAACGTGGAGGAAAGGGCTTGCGAGGGCATTTTTCTGGGCTTCCAGTATCCGGTGGAGATTCCCGGGGTGAGCATCACTTCCTTTATGCGGGCGGCGGTGAACGAACAGCGCAAATACAAGGGACTCGACCCTATGGACGCTTTCGCTTTCATGAAATACATGGAAGAGAAACAGGCGTTGGTGGGTATGACCGATAAATTGGCCAACCGCAGCGTGAACGAGGGTTTCTCGGGAGGAGAGAAGAAAAAGAACGAGATTTTCCAGATGGCGATGCTGCAACCGGAACTGGCCATTCTCGACGAAACCGATTCGGGGCTCGACATCGACGCCCTGCGTATCGTGGCCGGCGGGGTGAACAAGTTGGCCAACAAGGACAATGCCATTATCGTCATCACCCACTACCAAAGGCTTTTGGATTATATCGTGCCCGATTTCGTGCACGTGCTGGCCGACGGAAAAATCGTGAAGACCGGCACCAAGGAACTTGCCAAGGAATTGGAGGAAAAGGGTTACGACTGGCTTAAAGACCACGATAGCGGCAAATAATCTCATCATGCAGAATGTAAAAACCACCATACAGAATTGGGTGAAGGAGGCCGGCGGACAGGTCTGCGCCTGCCGCAACCGCAAACAGGGTTTCGATGCGGAAGTGAACGCGTTGGCCGCCCGTGCGCTGGAAAATATCCTCGCCTTGCCTGAATCGCGTTTCGACGCGGCAGGCGCAAACGGTCTTTTCGGCGAAAAGGTATCGCTTTGGGGGGAAGTCGGTGCACGCGACTTTGTGGAACGCAAGCGGCCTCAGGCCTGTTCGGGGCTGCCCCGCGATTTCTGCTGCGACATAGAGAGGCTCGACGTGCAGCAAGTGTTGGTCTACAACGGCTGTGTGGCCGGCGCGCGTGGCAAGAATCTGCTTTATCCCGAAATGGCGGCGGAATTGGGCGACAAGCCCTGCGTGTGCCGTTTGAGCGACCTCGAGGCCACGCCCTCCCACCGCATCAAATTAGCGCCGTTCTTCGAAGCCGCAGAAAAAGGTCTCCGCGCCGAAAAGAAGCACGTTTCCGTGCGTTCCACGGCCGATTTCGCCCAAGGCGGCCCCGACCCCGCGCGGGAGGAACAGAAATGGCTGAACCGCGCCCTGAGCGAAGACACACTGCTGATTTATCTGCCCGAAGGTTGCCGTTTGGAGAAACCCTTGCAGATTGTGAGCCTCAATCATAGCGAAAAACCCGTTTTCGTGGCTACCCATTGCTGGATTCTGCTGGAAAAAGGAGCGTCCATGCACCTAGTGCAGTGCACCGACAGTCATCCGCAGGCCGAGGTGTTCGCCGACGGCCTCGTGGAGATGCGTCTGGCGGACGGGGCCGAACTGGAATATATCCGTATGCAGAATGTGGGCGACCGTTGCAAGGTGTTTCATCAACTCGACGCACATCTGGAAAAGGCCTCCCGCCTTGTCACGCACTTGATGACGCTCAACGGCGGACTCACGCAAAACAAGATGGAGATAAACCTCACCGAACCCGAAGCGTATGCCGATGTGTTCGGGCTTTATCTGCAAGACAAGAAACAACAGGTAAACAACGACATAAAAATCAATCATATCGCACCCCGCACCCATAGCCGCGAACTCTTCAAGGGGGTGCTCGACGATTCGGCAAGCTCGTATTTCAAGGGCCATGTGTTCGTGCATCCGCAGGCCCTGCAGACCGAGGCCTATCAAAACAACCGCAACCTGTTGGTTTCGGCCAAGGCACAAGCAAACGCCAAACCGTATCTGGAAATCTACGCCGACGACGTGCAGTGCAACCACGGCGTTACGGTGGGCCAGTTAGACGAAGACGCGCTTTTCTATATGCGTTGCCGGGGCATTCCCACCGAGGCAGCACGACGTTTGCTGATGCGTGCCTATGCCGATGAAATCCTCAAGGAAGTGGGTGTGGAAGCCTTGCGCGGCTGGTTGGACTCGTTGGTGAGAAAACGCTTCAGCGGCCAACTGCAAGCCTGCCAAGACTGCGTGCTGTCTTGTCCCGACGGAATGTGTTAGATCAGAAATCGGTGCTGAGCGAGAAGTAGAATACGGGCTTTTTGTGCAGGATGCCGTTTTCCACACCCCAGGCGAGGTCGCCGCGCAGGAAATAGCCCAACACCTGCATACGGATACCCACCCCGAAGCCGCCCACGATAGGGTTGGCATCTTTGTCGAGCACCACGGTAAGCTTGCCGTCTTCGATGGTTTTCTTGTAGAAAAGATTGTCTTTCGACCACGGATTCCAGCCACTCCATGCGCTTCCTATATCCCCGAAAGCCACCAGCTGCAAGTGTCTCAAGAACGACGACTGCACGGGTCGCGGGGAAAGCACCTGCACGAAAGGGAAACGTATTTCACTGTTTATCACTGCAAAAGTATTGCCATTTCGGATATTCTGATGAAATCCCCGCATATTGGTGGCCAAGGTCTGATAGGCGTAGTTCTGCTTGGGGTCGACCTCCACGTCACGGTCGAATTTGGCTCCCACCCAACCGTCCACACCGCCCATATAGTAGATGAGTTTCTGCTGGCCGAAAGAAGCGGAGAACGCAATGCGGTTGGCCCAGATAAGATTCTTATATAACCGTCTGTAATCGCGGAAATCCACGCCGAAAACAAAGAGATTCTGTTTGTTGTTGATAACCCCTTGATAATATTCCAACCACACCTTGCCGCGCGTGCCGAAATAGATATTCTGCGTAATGAAACGACTGTGGTCGTACACCCACTCGCCCTTGAGCCCCACCCGCATCTCGGATTTGGTTTCTTCTATAAGGCTGGTGTAGTCGATGGCGCGGTACATACTGCGGTCGTAGCGTCCGAACACCGTGCCACGCAGCGAAGAAACGGGCGTGAGGGGGTATTTCATCACATAATAGGCATCGTAGGTATTCTGACGATAGGGATAGTAGGAATCGTCCTTGAGGTTGGCCATGTGCAGTATCACCTGATGCCCGAGACGGCGTTCCAGATATTCGTAACTGAAGAGGTATTCGGTGCTCGAAAAGTCGAGGGAAAAGGCGAAGCCTCCTATCAGACGATGGTTTTCCATGAGGTCGGAAATGGAAATCTGCGTGAAGCCGCTGGCGGTGGCGTTGAGATAGAGTGGGTTTTGACTGTTTGTAAATTGCTGGTAGCAAGCGCTCAGAAAATCGAAACCCAATTGCGCCGTGGAAGCGTTCACCTTGTATTGCACTTCGTACATGTGTTGCTTGGGAGGAATCTTGGGAAAGGCTTTTTCCATGCTGTCGGCTTCTGTTTCCACATTCATGGAGATATAGTTGGGGGGGAAAAGCCCCTCGCCTGCGGACACACCGCCCGAAACGGAACTGTCGGCGGCCGGCACCAAACCCGCCCGCTTCATCATAAACATATCGTAGGCCGTGGTCTTGACACGGTCGGAGGGCAAGGCGTTGCGCAGACTCAGGAAGCCCTTTTCGGCTTCCTCCCGGGTTAATTTCCCCGCCGTATCCTGCATCGCCGCCCGCGCCAAACTGTCCTGCCGTGCTTTTCGCGCTTTGACACGCCGTTCCGCTTCCCACACCTGCTGTTTAAAGCGCGAAGGCGTCACCTTCACCTCCTCCAATGGTACGTCCATATTCGGGAGAATGCGCTCCAACGGATTCACCGTTAAAGAATAACGTCCTTTATTATCAAACTGTTGCCCCATCTGCGCCACCTCATCCCTCCCCTTCTGCACATCCATAAACTCCAATCCCGGCTCCAAATCGCTCTGTGTGGCGTAGTGGAACACGGGGCGGTAGTGAATGGCCGTGTCGATATGCGAAATCGTATTGCCCAATACCCCCAGCACCCTATTGGTCTGCCCGTATTTGTTGGAGGTGAACGAAAGCACGTTCTGCGCCGCGTTCTGCGGCCTTTTGAGCAAGGTGCGCACATCTTCGTGCGTCATCTTGAAAAGCACGCCGGAGGGATTCGCCAAATCGTAGGCGTAGAGGTTGCGGCCCGGGGTGAAAGTGGGCGCGGTCTCGAACTTCTCGCCCTTGCGGAGCGTGTCGTCGGGGCGGTTGGAGGCAAAGACGAGCAAATCGGTACCGGGCACGAAAACAGGGTCGTAATCGTCGTAGAGGTCGTAGGTGATGCGCTGACGCGTGCCCGCCCCCAAGCGGTAGAGATAGATATCGGGATAGCCGTTTACCGTGCCACCCAAGGCTATCTGCCGTCCGTCGGGCGAGAAACTGAAACTGTTTACCTTGTCGAAGGCGTCGATACGATAGCGCACCGCGTCGCGCTTGATGGGCCTGAACTTGAAACGTCCTTTTTCGTTTCGTTCTATCTTATATACTATCAGCGTGGTGCGTCCCTTCTCTTCGGTCATCACCCCCAAATGGTCGCCATCGGGATGAAAGCAAAGCAGAGGAAAGGAGTAGTCGGGGTTGTCGTTGACGGCCGCACCCGTGCGGTAGATACAGAAACGGCGCGGCGGATCGACGGTCTGCAGGTAGACTTTGGCGCGTCCGAGCTTGTTGCCCGTAAAGGCGGCTTCCTTGCCTGCGGGATTGAGCACGAAACGGTCGTAGACATAGTCGGTGCGGTTCGTGCGCGCCAAAGCCGCGCTGTCGCCCAAGGGGGTGCGGCCGTCAACGGAATATTCCGCTTTATAATAGCGGAACCATTTATCCATAAGGTCTTTGAATGGAGTATTGAGAGCTACGCTGAACGTCTTTTTCAGATTGCGCTCGGTGGAAACCACCCGAATGCAACGCGACACGGCATCCTGTCCGTAGGTCTGCGCCACGAAATGCCAGAAAGAATGCCCCACGAAAGCGGCATCCTCCCCCTCCAGCCCCGCCATATAGCGAAAATCTTTCCTTTGTATGGACACCGCCATACGCTCATCCATTTCCTCGTCCCAATCACGGGCGAAATACGAGGCCGCCCCACGCGTAAACCATGCGGGCAAATCCATGAGATAGGAATTCTTGTATTGCGTGCCCACCTTGGCGCCCGTAATGGCCTGCGCCACCAGCAATTCGGCCATGGCGCGGCGGATTTGCCTTTCAAAATCCACATAATCGCCCTCGAAATACAAAAAGACCTTGTTGTCCAAAAAACGCGTCACCCCTCCGGTGTTCGCGCTCGATTCGGTCTTCTCGTCAAGATAACCTATATTGCTCTGTTTGAGGTCGGTGAGACGATTGAAAACAATAAAACGCAAGCCCTCCTGCGTTTGAAAACCCACTTTGGCCTCCATTTCGCCCAAATGGTCGCGCACATAGGCGGCCGTGTAGAGGGCGAGATTCTTGCCCTGTTCATTGAAATAAACATCGAAACCATTGAAACGGTAGTACATCCAGATGAATTTGTCGTACTGCACCCGTTTGCGGCCGAACGTCTGCTCGCTGCCCGTATAGAACTGGGCGAAGGAAAAAGCGTGGAGAAACAATAAAAAAACGGCAAAAAAAGCCCTTTGCCACCCTTTCGGGCTTCTCTCCGAGCTTTTCTTGCCGTTCTTCATTCAGAACAGGAAACTTACAGTTGAGGACCGGCGGCCACCAAACGTTTGCCCTCTTCGGTATCGGTGAAGTTCTCGAAATTCTTGATGAATTTGGCACCGAGATCGCGGGCGGCCTTGTCCCAATCTTCGGGATTGGCCCACAGGTTGCGCGGGTTGAGGATTTTGGAATCCACTCCGTTCACCATCGTGGGAACATCCAGATTGAACACAGGAATCTTCTCGGTGGGAGCCTTGTCGAGCGAACCGTCGAGAATGGCGTTGATGATGGCGCGGGTAGAGGGAATGTCGATACGGCGACCTACGCCGTAAGGCCCTCCGATCCAGCCCGTATTCACCAAATAGGCCGTGGAGTTGTGCAGTTTCATCTTCTTGACCAGCTCACGCGCGTAGACGGTGGGGTGAAGCAAGAGGAATGCCGCTCCGAAGCAGGACGAGAACGTGGGCGTGGGTTCCTTGATGCCGCGTTCGGTTCCTGCCACCTTGGCCGTGTAACCGCTCAGGAACTGGTATTGCGTCTGGTCGGGGTCGAGACGCGAAACGGGAGGCAACACACCGAAAGCATCGGCGGTGAGGAAAATCACCTTGCTCGGATGTCCGCCCTTCGAAATAGGCTTTACAATGTTGTTGATGTGATAGATAGGATACGAAACACGGGTGTTTTCGGTCTTGGAGGCATCATCGTAGTCGATTTTGCCCGTGGCGGGGTCGAACACCACGTTTTCCAAAAGCGCATCGCGCTTGATGGCGCCGAAAATATCGGGTTCGTTCTCTTTGGAGAGGTGGATGCACTTGGCATAGCAACCGCCCTCGAAGTTAAACACACCGTCGTCGTCCCAGCCGTGTTCGTCGTCGCCGATAAGCTGACGCTTGGGGTCGGTGGAAAGCGTGGTCTTGCCGGTGCCCGAAAGACCGAAGAAAATGGCCGTATCGCCGTCTTTTCCCATATTGGCCGAGCAGTGCATGGCCGCCATGCCCTTGAGGGGCAAAAAGTAGTTCATCACCGAGAAAAAGCCTTTCTTCATCTCGCCGCCATACCAGGTGCCGCCCACGATAGCCCTTCCCAAATCGAGGTTGAAGGCCACATACACCTCGCTGTTCATACCCTCGGCCTTGTAGTCGGCATAAGAGGTCTTGCAGGCGTTGAGCATCACGAAATCGGGCTTGAAGTCCTTTTCTTCCTCGGCAGTGGGACGGATGAACATATTTTTGGCAAAGTGTGCCTGCCAAGCCACTTCCGTAACGATACGGATGGCCAGACGGGTGTTCTTGTTGGCACCCACGAAACCGTCCTGCACGTAGAGGTCCTTGCCCGAAAGCTGTTTCACGCTGTTGGCTTCCAATTTTTTCCACAATTCGGGAGAAATGGGGTGGTTGTCGGAACCCTTGCGGTTGGGCGCCGCCCACCACACGTTGTTTTCCGAAGCCGGATTGCGCACAATGTATTTGTCTTTGGGCGAGCGTCCCGTAAAAATGCCCGTATCGACGGTCATTGCGCCGGTTTCGGTGAGATAGCAACGGTCGAATCCGCTCAGAGAAGGATTGGACTCGTGTTTAAAAAGTTCGTCGTAAGAAAGGTTGTAAAAAATTTCCTTGATACCCGAAAGCCCGTAGCTTTCAAGTTCTTTCTGTAATTTCTGCATTTCCATGTTACGTTCTTTTTATATTTAAAAAACAAGCGAAAATAATAAATAAAACAGATGAGCGGAAACCCCCGCGCAAAGACCGCCTATGGTATGCGCCCCGATGGCTTTCGGAACGAGGTTGCGGTAGCCGAGCGAATCGAGCATGGCCGAATGCGTGGACAGGTAGCCGCTCCAGCACATACCCATAGCGGTGAATACGGCAATGACGTTATTGTCTACAAAGCCTTCGGCAATGAAAGTGGGAACCAAGCCCAACGCAGCGCCCACCGCCCCTAAAGCGGTGATGGGGAAAGCGATGAGTTCGGGATGTTGGAAACCGAAAAGCCATTCGAACAGAAAATTCACTTTTCCCGCCAACCACGGCAGGAGAGGCACACCTTCGTAGGCCGCGCCCGTGTAGCTTCCGCCCGTGCCTGCCCCGAAAGTAATCATCATCACCACCGTCGAAATCACGATAACCCCCGGAATGATGGCCAGACCCAGCTGCACACCGTCCTTGCCGCCGTCCAGAATCGCATTCAGACCACGGATAAACACGCCTCCCTCCGACTTGAACGAAATCTTCTCCTTGTCGCCGCCTGCGGCTTCTTCCTCCTTATATTGCGGATAGGCCTTGATGATGGAACGCTGCATAAGACGGGTGGAAACGATACTGCCCACCACGGCTCCCAAGAGCCCGATGGAAGCCCCCATGCCGTAGCCCTTGCCCACCATGAACGCAATCACCACCAGCCCCATACCGAAAGCTGTGCCGAAATTGGTGAGCGAAATCAACTGATATTTTTTGAAATAGCTACTGAAATTCTTGTCGTGCGCCAACGAAATGATGGCGGGATTGTCGCTGAGAAACGTAAGCACCGCACCCAAAGCCGCCACCCCGGGGAGATTGAAGAGAGGCTTCATGAGCGGACGGAGGATATTTTCGAGCAAGCGCACCACCCCGAATTCGGTGAGCAAACGCCCCAACGCACCGGTAAGCACCGTAATGCCCATGAGGTAGAAGCAAGTGTTGAGCAAGAGATCGTGCGCCGTTTTCATCATGGTGTTGAGCATGTTTGGCGTGCCCATACGACGCGCCAGAATGCCGAACGCCACAAAGAAGACTGCCAGAAACACCAAGGCTTCAATGGTGCGCTTTGTGGTGAATTTCAGGTCTTTGTATTTTTTCATAGCGAAACGTTTCGCGATTAGTTTCTCTGGAATGCCCTTAGGAGCCACGTGAAGCCCACGGCCACGGTATGGCTCTTGAAATTGTCGGCACGGTTGTTGGTGGTCCAATAGGCGTGCAGGCGAATGTCCTTGCTGTTCTTGAGGGGGAAGAATTCCGCGCCCGCCCCGATATAGCCCGATTTCGGGGCAACAATACTGCCTCCATAGGGCCACGCATAAGGCCACGCCCCCGGCCCCACCAAAACATCATCGTTTCCGGTGTCGTTGTAGTCAAAGCCACCCTTCACAAAGATATTCGCACGGTTCTTGATATTGATTATCAAGTTGCCTATCAACGAGAAATCGCCGAAGAAACTACCCTGTCCCAAGTAATAACGGTTCACGTAGTCGAGCTCCACGGCCAGCACCGAACCTATGTTGAAGCGGTTGCCGAGCGCGATATAATTCACAAACTTGCCCTTGGCGTAGTTCATCATGTTCACCGACCAAATGGAACGGTAGACACCATAGTTGCCATACCACGCCAAGTTGTAGGCGTACAAATTGAAGGTGGGAATAGGTTTAGGGCTGCCGTTGGAAAAAGAGGGCGTGGAAAAAGGCGAGTTGGTAATCTGCGCCACAAAAGTGTTGCGCCCGTCATTGGTGGTGTATTGCCCCGACACCCCCAGGGCGTAGCAGGGGATGTTTTCGTTGGCCCCCGACCAGAAATACACGTCTATGGGGGCGTAGTCGTATTCAAAACCGCCGATATAAACCATTTGCTTACCGGCCGATACACGCCAGTTCGGGTTAATGTCGTAGTCTAAGTACGCCCAGTCGACGGCATTGAAAAATTCGCCGAAAGAGGTGATTTTATTGAAGCGGTAGCGGAAGTGATACGAAAACTTATCGGAGATATTTCCGTTGAGCATGAAGTTGATGTACTTGCCCGAAAAGGCCGATTCATAGCCCACGGAATCGCCGAGGTCGGTGAGGTGGTTTTCCCAATCCACCCGCACGTTAAAGTGCACGGAAATAGGTTGTTTCTTGGCCGCAACCTGCTCCACGGCAAGTTGCTCCGGGGTTCCGGGCGCCTCCACGCCCTCGCCCTCCCGCACCTGCGCCTCCACCCAAGCACCGAAAAGCATCACAAACCCCGCCGTTATAAAAAATCGTAAACTTCGCTTCATACAAGCGCAAAAGTAAACAATTTACCGACTAAAAACGCAGAACCGTATCTTTTTCAAGATATAGATGATGTTCGCTCGAACCCATGCCGCACCAATAGCCGAAACCCCCTATAACATTTGATTTTAAACCGTTTTGTGGCGTTGAATTGAACACAGGTATGCGTGAGGAGACGGAGTTTTGAAACGACTGCCAAAATTCATATCCCGCTTGGTCGACATGCGCTATTTTCAAAGTCACCGTGTCGTCGCGCTTAAACCACATCATTTCGTTTTTGGTATCGATTAAAGAACCCGGATTTTTATAAACGAGTGTACTCAACACTTTTTGTTCTGCCGATGCATCGCTTACCGTGCCGAAGCCGCAGGCCACATACTCCATCTGACCTTTGAAACGATAGAACAACACATAGTAATCGTCTTCGGAATCAAGATCGGTCCAATAAGCCGTCACATTCACATAGGGCTCTTGATCCACTTTCACTACCACGGAATCCAAAGGTACCACCGAAGGAATGGAGGTGTGGGCACACACTTTCTGCCCCCGCGCTTCCACCTCTATATCGTATTCCCGTCCGGATTGCCCGAATATATAGGGGGTGCTGTAACGGTAGTTCAGAAGATAGTTTTTGTCGAGCTGTCCGGTCAAAACCACGGTGGTATCAGGGCTGCTGAGGCTTACCTTGCCCCATACAATGAGTTTCTGGCTCATACACTCTTCTATGGACTCCCAACCTTCGTTCATACCGATAGCCTGATGTAACATGATTACAGGCGGGCGACCGTTTTCTATCCATCCCTCCACCACAATAGGGCATTCCTCTTCGTGTTGGGGTGTACAGGAGAACAGGCAGCATACCGTGAAAAATATAGGGATGATTTTTCGCATGGATTTACATTTTCAGATAAAGGCTCAACGAGGGTATGATGGTTCCCAATAGCGCAACATCTTTGGTTTTGAAATTACGGTGCGAAAGCAGTACAAACTGCACGTTTTTATGTGCATAGACATTGTAGAGTGAAAGGTTTACGCCGAATTCCACGCCTTTCTTCCGAATAATGGTATAGTCGCAGGAAAGGTCGAGACGATGTGTCAGCGGCAGGTTGTCTCCATTGAAATCACCGTATTTAGCAACAATTTGTCCATTAATCAAATAAATGTATTTCGGAGAGGTGTATGGGGTACCCGAGGCCAAAGTGAACGTGCCGCCGATATTCCAGGAATCATTGATTCGATAATTGACTACCAGCACTAAATTATGTCTCCGTTCGTGCCCGGCGGAAAACCATTTGTCGCTGATAGCCGTTATATGACGTTGTGCCCAACCTAAAGAATATGAAAGGTAGCCCCGCACCTTGCCTTTGTTTTTCTGCAACATAATGTCCAATCCGTAGTTACGCCCCTTGCCGGAAGCTATCCCGTCGAGATATTCAAAATCATGCGTAACCATATGGACAATATTGGTACCGTTTTCTACAACATTGAATAATTGTTTGTAATATATTTCGGCAGTCAACACCAGATTATCATCAAGAAAATGTCCGATATAGCCTAAGCCGGCACTATGCGCATATTCGGGTTTGAAATGTATTCCTGCAGGTATCCAGAAATCGATGGGAAATCCACCGTCCACCAAGGCAATACGGTGTAAATATTGGGTATAAGTACCTATATGGGTATTTATGGTGTGATTTTTATTTATGTCGATATGCAGATTGAACCGAGGGTCGAGGTTGCCGAAAACCTTGCCTTCATTGGCAAAGACACTGCCGTGCAAGCCTACGGAATACGAAAAGACAGCATTGATCCGATGCTTCAAATCCGCAAAAAGCTCCGCCTCATGCACAAAAGAAGTTTCTCGGGGAACATTGCTCGACCAACCTTTCGACCTAAACCAAAGAGGCGTGAGCCGATGTCCGGTATAACCGCCGCCGAAATCCAACGCTATTTTAGCGCCGAACCGTCTTGTTTGCAGATGCTTGATGCCCAAGGAACCTATATCGGAAAAACCCTCCACGCTTATTTCGCGATATACCGAGAACCGGTTTCGGAAACCCGAGGCAAAAAGCGAGGTCCGCATATTCCCCGAATCCATTTTTCTGTTCCAATAGACCGATGACGCCGAATTTTGCCATTGGAGCTGCGCGGAAAGCGTAGAGGAATCCATTCCCAATCGCAAACGGTCGTTACCGAAATAGGAGGATAGAACGATATCGTCTTTTGGGGTAGGGTGAATAGCGTAAGTCAGATTGGCGTCTTGGAAATCATATTTCGGCTCATAGCCGTCGATATTCAATAGTTTTCCATAGAGCAAGTTGATATAGGATGCCCGAGCCGACAAGAATAGTTCGCTTTTACGGCCGCAGGCTATTCCCAAGGTGGCATCGCTGCTGATTAAACCTATATTGGCATCCAAGGAAACCTTTTTGCCGCCCGGTAAATCCGAAACGGTCTGAAGACTTACCTCTCCGCCCAAACGGCTGCCGAAGACGGCATCGTGTGAAGATTTCACCACCTCCATATCTTGAAAATGCGCCGGAATAAAGCCCGAAAATAGGCCTAAGAGATGATTCGGATAATATATTGGAGCGCCGTTAATGGAAAGCAGGGTTTGTGAATCATCGCAACCCTGTATATAAATGCCCGCCGTGGCTTCGTTGTTGGTCTGCAC